>NZ_OY761440.1:0-319583 GCF_963664415.1 uncultured Desulfobacter sp.
GACTTTTGCACCCTTACTCAGTTTCTTTTTGCCTGTTGTAGTAGGGTTCGTTGTAGTCGATTGTGGCGTGTAGTTCCCGGATTTCATTATAGGTTGGGGAGTGTAACTGCCGGATTGTGGCATGATACTATTGGATGGAGGCATCACGCTGTTTGTTGGTGGAGCATAAGCCTCGGTTGTAGGAGCTGCCTGATTAGTAAATTGCGATACTGCTTCCGTTGCAGGAGCTGCTTTCTTGAATTTACTCTTAACCTTTGTAAAGATGTTTTTGATAGGCTTTAACCAGCTTCCGATTTTTGCCAATACACCACTTGCAGCGGTTACCGAGGCTGCTGTGGCAACCGCACCCATATTGCCCAATTCTGCCAACTCACCAATAGATTCCAAGCCTTTCAAATCGGCAAGCAAACCGTCAATTCCTTTTAGAGAGAAGTCAGAACTCTTTTGCTTTGCACCTTTAAGGATTGCTTTTCTAAGGTTGGATTCTTTACCCTGTAAACCTTTAAATAGCTTACGAACCTTGCCATGTGTCTTTTTCAGTTTGGCATGTTTTGCCGGGTCAATATTGTATTTGCTTGCAAGGTCATCAGGTAAATAAGCGTATTGCAATTTCTTGGCAATGCCAAACATATTTAAGCGTAGGGCTGCCAATAATCCGCCTCTGATGGCAATGGATAGAGGATTAAACCTTACAATAGCTTTAACTACTTTCTTGGCTACTTTGCCAATCTTTTTACCGACACGTTTTATTGCTTTGAAGAATCGACCTCTACGCCTTTTTCTTCTTCCCAAGCCGTCCATTTCATCGTCCAACTCATCCAATTCAGCCAATCCCTGGATGGCTTCTGAATCGTATTTAATCAGACCTTTTTCGGCAAGCTTTTCTTCAATATCCGATAGCTTGTCCAATACGGAATCTCGTTGTGGAGTATTCCAAAACTTAATAGCCTGGTCCAACATGGAAATAAATTGGTCAGGGTTTTGGACGTGAGCCATCTTGTCCTTGTTGTCCCGGTTCTTTAAAAGGTAATTCCGGGTGCGGACTAAGTAGTTGTAAGTGGCATCTTCTGCATCACCCAAGCCGTTTATGGCATCATCAAAATCAACACCTGAAACAATGGCAATAAGGTCTTCATGGTTGGCTTGTGCCTGAACACCGCCAGCTAAATCAATGCCTGATAAAACTGAAATTGGTAATCCTAAAGCACTTGTACCTGTTAAACCGTCAATACCTCGAAGCCCTGCCAATTGCAATGGTGACATATCAAAATCAGACCGCTCAAAGCTGTAAGGTTTTTGGTAATCGAACTTTGAGAGAACAGGGTCGATAACGATTTCATCTTCAGAATCGCCAATAGCAGGAACAATCACATAAATATGCTGAAAGTTCTTTTTACCGTCATACTTGGTAATGCGGAGCTTGAACGGAATGCCCAAACACTTTAAAAGCGAACCCACAAAAATGCTGTAATCATCACAGTCAATCCCTGCATCTGATTTGCCTTTTTGTTTGAACCTGATTTGTCCGTCTAACCAGGAACGTGATGGGGTGCGGAGCTGTTCCGTTCCGTCATCGTCTTTATGGTACTGCAAATAGTTGTACGAAAAGTTGAAAATATTCCGACAAGTTTCTTTGAGTGAACCACCTTGAAGGTTACTTGCCAGTTCCTCAACTTCCCGAAAATGTGTACCGATAATATCAATACAACTTTCAACGGTTTCAATTACGTTACCGTTTTTTATAAATGTGTCCTGTCCGTTTGCCTTTTTTATAAGGTGGTTGAAACGTTTACCGTTTTGGGTGTTTCGTGGGCCGGATACAATGCCCAATTCGCCCAATGCTAATCCGTTCATATTTTCGTCCTCTGATAATGATTGCGTGGTAGTAAGAGTTTCGCCATTAACGCTGATGGTCATGGTGAAAGTCATGTCAGCTTTTAGCTGCTGAGTATTGGAAAGCATGGAAAGAGTAAGACCTTTACCCATAAGGTTCAGGTATGGTACTTGAAAAACGATTTCAGGCTCTTGTGTTTTGCCTGCACCAATGGTAAGTCCTTTAATATCGGGGGTAGAATAAGCGACTGCCGAACCTTTGTAATTTGCAACTACCTGGTTAACGGCTAATGTGATGGGTGCTTTGGTGGGATTGTAGCAACGAAGCTTTACAGCAAATTGAACTTCCTGTAAGTTCATCTTGTGGATACGGAATCCTAAAAGAGCAAAATTCATTTTTGCCCCGGCAAGAAGCTTTTTGCCTTTTTTAATGAGGTAGAAACCTCCACCAACGGCTGCAACTGCTGCTAATGTGCCTAGTATTTTCTTTGTGCTTGCTTCCATAATGGAAACAAACATATAGTAGGCTTATGGTGGAGATTGGCTGTGTTTGGTTATGATTTGGAGTAATTGGTTGGATTTGGTTATTTTTTGGTGAAGGGTACAAAAAAAGTCGGAGGTGTTCCGACTTACTATTCGTTTAAATCAATCTATTATAATGAAATTTCCATATTCAAGCTCAAATTCTCTGAAATATTTGATTTTATCTTGATATAATATTTCAGTACCTTTTCGCCAACAAATTTGCCATTCATAAAAGGCTGGATATATAATCGGCATAAAACTATTAGAATTCCTATCGCTTAAATCCCAAGTTTTTATTGGTTTTTTTTTATTCGCTAAATAAGGTTCAACATTCCATAATTCCAATAATTCAATTCCATCTGTATATTTATCAATTGGCGTTTTAGTATTTATCAAAGGTTTAAACATTTCAACCTTAGAATTACTAGTAGGAAATTTAGGGAAATTAATGAAACCTAATTTTCTCCAAATAGGCTCAGAGGATAAAGGAGAACAGTATAGCTCAACAACTTTATTATCGGTTTTTATTTTATCACATAAATTTTCGAAAAGTAAACGACCAAATCCTTTATTTCTATAATCAGGATGTGTTTCTGCAATATCTATTCTAACAACTGGTTCATTGGTGAAATATGCAATAAAACTAATTGGAAGGTTATCTTTTAATAATACTGCAAGTTGATTTTCTGTATGGGCTTTCTCAATAGTCTCCCAGTTACAGAAAAAACCTTCTCCTGTTTTCGTATCTTCTTCGGATAGCCAAGTTTTAATTGACTGTAATTGAATAATATCACAAGAAAAAGAAATAACTGTATTTTCAGAGGTCTTAGAAGACATTTATAACTTTGTTTAATAAGTTAGAAGTAAGATTTTAAAAATACAATAACTTGAGATTAATCGGATTTTCTAGAGTAACATTTTATAAATAGATTCTTGACATATAGAAATGTAAAGACATACCTTGAGATAGCTTTTCTAAAGCATATTGATAAATCTATGAAGTATTAAAAGAAAAACAATTTTTACCATTAACTTTGCGTTAAATACTAAAATAAAAAGGAATAATTGTGGACAACCTTGGGAATGCAAATGTAATTAAGGCTCTCTTGATAGATTATATTGAGAAAGAGAAGCTTATTGAAGGTTGTGTTTATGGCAATGAACTATTTTACGGTAAAAAGAAAAGGCAAACTGATTTATTAGCGGTTAATGGCTCAACAACGGCATTTGAAATAAAGTCAGATAGTGATGATTATAGGAAAGCAAGAGAACAACTTGATGACTATAAAAAGGTGTTTGATTATCAGTATTTAGTAACAACAAAGCTTCATGAGAAAAGAGCATTGAAAGTATTAAAACAGAACGAAGGGCTTATTCTGATTGATGAATGTAATACTATTGTTATTAAAAGAACACCAAAAAAGATTTTAAAACACGATAAAGAAGAAATATTAGAAACAATTCCAGCATCATTTCTAAGAAAACAGTTTAAAGTCAGTTGTCAATATAGAAGTGTTACAGAAGTACGAAAATTTCTAGGAAATAAAAAATTAGAAGACCTAAGAGAAGCTTTAAGAATATTTTTTAAACAGCGATTAACACCAAGGAATAATGTCTTCTTTGACGAGAAAGGAGAAATAACTCACTATGAAGACTTAAAGCTTCTTTCAAAAAACTCAGACGAAATAATTTAAAAAGTTAGGTTCTTATAATTTCAGCCTTTTTAACTGCATCGCTATAAAAATTGACATACGTACTGAAATCCAGAAGTTTGGAGAGGCTCCAGGCGCACTTCCTTTTTTACTCAGAAGAATCTGTTTTATACCCCAATTGGAAGATAGGTGTGTAGGAAACTTGTCGTCTTCCACAACTTTACTTGCCACAATAGAATAAGTAGCAGCATAATCCTTTATTTTATTTCTAACCCTGTAGTAGTATATTCCGGCAAGTGTAGGAACATCTATTCTTGGAATCCAACCTCTTGCCATAACAACCGTGTCGTTTCTTATGGGATTAATAGAACCATAATCGCCATATATGACATCACTATGAATTTCTTTTACTTCTTTATAAACATCTAGCTCATAAAGAGGGAAAATATCATAGTTGTCATTTCCTATATCGCTAACATACCGTGGGAATGAAGTAGAAATCACAATAAATGTAGAATTTGGGATTAATTTCTTAACCTTTGTGATTCTTGCAGAAACGAGACTTGCCGTATTCCGAGTAGCACCTGATGGCACATATTCACAATCTGCTATAAATACAAATTCAACATTTTTTTCTTTTACTGTTTCAGCAAATATTCCTATATCTTCGATATACCCATCGTCCGTAATATCGTTTCTATATGCAATTCTTTTGAAACTTTTGGATAAACTTTCAACTTGAGCTTTTAAATTTATATCAATATCCTCATCTGTTGTATCTACCAATATTGTTGGTACTATTTCTCTGAACGTTTTTGATGCATTTACTGAATTTAAAAACTCTACCCAGTTTTCGTAACCAGAATCAGTATTATATAATTCCTCGATTTCTTCATTAGTCAATTGGTCAGATGTAGTTAAGTCAAGGCAAATGGATTGATTTGAGAATATTTCACCTAATTTCTTGATACGTTTTGAAATCAAACCAACCTTATCCGTTTTTGATTTTCTACCTCTGGTTAATTCCACAATTGGAAAGATATTTGAAACATCAAAGTTAGATTTCTCTAATGCTCTAATTTCAGCATCGCCAGTTTTGAATAAAATATTGTATTTATTTTTCATGTGATTTGGTTTTAAATCCTAGCTTTTCAGCTCTAATTGTGATAGCCATTGTAGATACATTGAATTTATCTGACAATTCCTTAATCTTTTTTATATTATCTTCTTTAATAGCTTTATCAAATAGAACTTTAGGCATTAATATCTCAGATGCAAATACATCAGCATTATACTCAATAGAACTTTCATGGTCTTTTCTAAAGTAGATTTCTTCATCAACAAATGACCCTTGTTCATCTTTATGGAGACAATAGTGTGCAAATTCGTGAGCAATAGTGAAGCGTTGTCTTTTTACATGATGTTTGCCATTTACTTTTATTACCCATTTATCTTGCTTTTTATCCTTCGATAGAGAACCTGATTTTGAAGACTCCATTTCAAAGTCCTTTTCAAGGATTATACCTTCATTTTCAACGATACGTTCAATATCTACTTCGTAGTCTTTTACAAAACCTTTTTCAATTGCATTGTCAATTATTGACTGAACATCCTTTAATAAAGTGGGTTCGTCTTGTAAATCTCTTTTTCGTCTTCCTTTTACTCCCATAGCTTATTCTATTTCTTCATCAAGGTTATTACTTTCGCAACGTTCATTAAGCTCGGCAATTTCATTTTCCATCGTGTTTATCTTAGCTTGTAAATCCGATAAAGTTTCTCTAAACCGATTCTCAGCTTTTCCGACAAGAATTTCACTAACATTCTCTTTGAACTCATCTGATTCAAGCTTTTCCTGAACCCAGTCATTTGTTTGTGATTTAATATACACAAAACTTAGAACTGAAAATGCAGCAAGCATTACAGATAATATCAGTAAAATACTATTGTAATAATTTACTATGTTATTAGTGTATTCTTGTGGAGTGAGAATTGATTTGTCATCCTTTAGGTCATCAACTAATTTCTGCTTTAACTCGATTCTAGCATTATAAATAGAATCCGTACTATTCTTAATTTTAATAGTATCAGATAATTGAATTGCATTAATATTAACTTTGTCAATTTTTATTCTGTAATTAAACAAATTGGCGGATAATAATATCGAAAAGAAGATTGAAATCACAATGCCTCCTCCAAGCATTCCAAAATATAGAGGTGTCTTTTGATTCATATTATATTATTTTTATTTACAACATTCTAACTACATCAATAATACTTTGTGCGGTATAAGTATCCGGCACATCTTTCGTTTCAAACACCATGAAGTACTTGTAATTGTCACCGGATTTTTCAGCCCATTTCTTACCCAACAAGTTTTTGGCTCTGCTGTCATCATTATCTAAATGGTCGCCTTTGGTTTCTATAAGAATAAGGTTGCCGTTTTGCGTGTAGATAATGAAATCAGGGTAGTGGTCGTTTTTAAAACCATTCAGAGCAAAACCTTTTCCTTTTTCAAGGTTTCGGTGCCAGAATAAAACATTCTCCAATGAGGCAATATCCATAATTACCCTTTGCTCAAAATTATTAACCGATGCTTCTCGTTCGTACAATGATTTATTGATTGGGCTACACAGGTTGATATGTGTTAATTCCTGAGGGAATTTAAAAATAGGCTTAACCATTATATTATTGGTATCGAGCAATAGTTGAAATTGCTCTTTGGCATAATCGTTTTCAAGCTCCTTAACCTTGTCTTTTATTTTTCGGATATAGAGAAACTCATTATTGATTATATCACGAATTTGGTCATTATTCAAATCTTCAAATACACGAGAAACATACTTTGTAATATCTTCATGTGAGATGGGGGTCATGTCGCCCAACTTGCGCACAATAAGGGAAGTAATCTCTTTTATCTGTGTTTCTTTCGGTTTAGCCAGGATGGTATCTACCAAGATTGATTTTGCTCTGGTTGAAAGTTTCTGCATGGTAGCTGTATGCTTTGTCTCGTTGTAATCAACCTGAAAAACTTCCGTAGCCGTATCATCGAAATTAATCTCGGTACTTTTTGAGGCAAGCTTAAAGCCCTTTAAAAGACTATTCCGATTTAACAGTTGCTCTTTTTGTGTAAGCTCTTCAAATATAATTGTATCGTGAAGCTCATCGTTTGGAACTTTGCGATAGAATTGTGGTATCTCAATGTCGCTTACCACATCAACAAAAGGTTCCTCAATCTTATATTTTTTCGGTTCTTTACCCATTTCTCGTAATAAATAGTCGGTATTATCTTCGGTATATGATTCGGCTTTTTGCTCAAAGGATTTGCCTTCACTTTCTCCTTTTTGAGTGATTTGCTTTACAATATCGTTGGTGTTACCAATTTGGTCAGGCGTTAATTCCGTTTCGGGATTAAAGTCAATCTCATCAACCTCAATTTCATCAACGGCTCTTGGTGTATCGTCATCGGTCTGTTTCAGTTCTGATTCTCCGAATAATTCGTTTTGCAGCACTTCATTGTCCGATAATTCGGCTTCCGGTTCTTCCTCCGCATAATAGTCATCCTTGCTAAAGCCTGATTCCTGCAATGCTTTAACAATATTATCCAAGGTTTTTTGGAACTTTGAACTAGCCGAAAGTACGAAAGACAGGTTTAGAAGTGGTGTTTGATGCTTGGTGACATAAGGTTGGCGTAAAACTCGCCCTAAAATTTGTTCTACATCTACAGCTGACGATTTATCGGCTAATGATGCCAAAATGTAAGCATTAGGGCAGTCCCAACCTTCTTTTAAAGCATTAACGGTAATGATATATCTGACTTCACAGTCTTTTGCCATTAAGTCAATACCTTTTAACTCATCTAAACCGCTAACCTTAATCTTGATTTGTTCTTCAGGTATTTTCAGTTTGGTGAGTTGCTCCTTAATATGGATGTAAGTGGTATTGTCTTTACCTTTAATGTTCGATTGTGCCTGAAAAAGTATGATAGGTCTGATATATTTACCTGTTACTTTTTCTTCCTCTAAAGCAAGCAATTCCAATTGTCTTTGTAGGTGTAATGCACTTGTGATTACTTCTTCCTTTTTATGATGATTGTAAACAATAACAGGCAACTTAACCATGTGTTCTTTTTTAAGAGCCATAGCGTTTACAAAGCTTATGATATTGCTGTTTTCTTTTGGCGTAGCCGTTAAATCCAATACAAATGATGGATTTAGGTTGTTTAACATTTCAACACTTAAATCGCTTTCCGCATTGTGGCTTTCGTCAACCACCACCACCGGATTTA
Organism: uncultured Desulfobacter sp.; assembly: GCF_963664415.1. Lineage (NCBI taxonomy): Bacteria > Pseudomonadati > Thermodesulfobacteriota > Desulfobacteria > Desulfobacterales > Desulfobacteraceae > Desulfobacter > uncultured Desulfobacter sp. The sequence goes on from NZ_OY761440.1 coordinate 8,296, forward strand.
AGGAACGTATTACATTGATAAGTGCTGTTTCATCTGTTTCGTCAATAACAAGGGTCATTATCTACAAAGCCCCGGAATTGCTCTAGCGCTCCGTTTTGCTCATAAACTTTACGGTCGTCCTTCTTTCGTGAATTAATACGAATACTGCTAAAGTTGAAGACGAAAATATTTAGCTGCTCCTGAACTGAAGTAGGATTGAACCCTGCACCTTGAAGTAGTTGCTCTTTTTCTAATACTTCTACACGGTTTCCGAATAAAGCGTTTAGCTTTTCTCTGTATGGATGAGTAGGATTCGATAAATGACCAACGGTTTGCTGCAACAGGTTTGACCAGGGAACTAACCAAACAACCGCTTTGGGTTTTGAGGCATCGAAGGATTTAAAAATAGAAGACAATGCATTACAGGCAATAAAAGTTTTTCCCCCGGCAGTTGGTACTTTTATAGCAATATGTGTTGCTCCCGGAATATTGTTCTTATAGGGTTTCATTCCTGAATACGAACCATCGAGCTTAACTTGGTATTTACCAACTTTATCTTCCCAAAACTGATTATAAGCTTTAGCTGAATCCTGATAAGTATTTACATATTCAAGAAACTTATCTAGGTCATTTATTACTTGCTGTTGATATGGTTTTAATTCCATCTTAAAATCTTGTTATATCTCTTGGGATTTTTTTAAATGTTATGTGATATTTATGCATCAATACATTATCTAACACACAGTTTTGTCTGCATAAATTATATACTGTTCTGACTTTGTTCTTATTTGACGCAGGAAACTATCATCTAATGTTGTTAATTTATCCTTGTAATAATAAAAATACAATGCAGATGAATTAGTAACACCTAAAAGATGTTCATCTTCGCTATCAGATGTTTTGTAAGGAAGCCGAGTTTCAGAGAACCACACATATTCGCGTATCTTATCTATCCCAACATCTTCATTAAGCATTTCATTGTCTAAGAACAAAGAGTTTCCTAATTCATAAAAATCAAAACTTCCAGCCGTCCCCTCTACTTTTTTACCATTTTCTCCATAACCATTAATTACTCTTTTAACACGTTCAGCAGTTACATTATTTGCATAGCTTTCCATCTCAACAAGAATAAACCTTCTATTTCCTCCATCTTTCTTATTCAAGTTTAAGACAGCGTGTGCAGTAGTACCTGAACCAGCAAAGGAATCGAGTATTAAATCTTCTTTGTTTGAAGCAATTTGTAGAATTCGCTCAATTAATTGAAATGGTTTTGGTGTATCAAAAACATTACCACTAATAATATTATTCAGCTGTTTCTTACCCTCTTGACTATGTGATACCTCCTCGTATTTCCAAAGTGTTTGAGGTACTATACCTTGATTAACCTCACTTAAATATCTTTTCAATTGTGGCTTTCCTTTACCATCCTTACCAAAATATAGCCTATTTTCTTTAAGTAAAAGCTTTGATTTTTCTTCATTAAAACGATAACAACTACCTTCAGGGGGATAAAATATCTCACTAGTATTTGGATTTTCAATTCCAAAAACTCCGGTTTCGGAAAAGGACTTTACTAAGACATTATCTGGTCTCCATTTTCCCCTACCATCATTATCATCATATTTATAAAATTTATTTTGTTTTTCTGTTCTAGGAGCAAGATTCCTATTCCACGTTTGCTTATTTTTTGCATAAACAACAATAAAGTCATGAGAAGCGGAAAAATACTTAGCATCATTTCTTGGCGAATAATTCTTTTCCCATATTATATTATCAACAAAATTGCCTTGTCCAAATATCTCATCGCAAATTAATCTAAGGTTAGCGTGTTCGGTATCATCAATTGATATAAATATTGAGCCATCTTTTGAGAGTAGCTTATGTAATAACTTTAATCTTGGGTACATCATACATAACCATTTGTCATGGCGTGATAAATCTTCCGCTTCTTTTCCTACTACGTTCCCTAACCATTTTTTTATTTTGGGGTCATTTACATTGTCATTATAGACCCACCCTTCGTTGCCCGTATTATATGGGGGGTCAATGTAGATACATTTCACCTTTCCTTCATATTGAGGTAATAATGCTTTAAGTGCCTCTAAATTGTCGCCGTGAAGAATTTTATTCCCACTTTGAGTTTCTGTTTTAATTTCGCTTCCATTACTATACCCATACTGATGTTCCAAAATTTTATAAGGAACATTTATGTGATGATTAATCACTTTGTCTTTTCCAATCCAATTGAGTGTTGGCATATTTATTTTTTTTCCTCTTTAATTAAATCCTTGACTTCAACCTCTAATATTTTGGCTATTTCAAACAATATTTCCAATCTTGGTTGCTGTCTATTTTGAACATAACCATTTACAATATTGTAGCTTTTGCCTAGCTTGTCAGCTAACCAAGTTTGTTTAATGCCTTTTTGGTCTAAAATCTCTTTAATTCTATTCATAACCGGAACTACGTTTAAACAAAGAAAGCTAATTTTTACTAAAAATAGAAAAATTAGCATTATAATTATACACTAAAAAACAGGTATAAAATATTACAAAAAAGATTGAACTTCAACAATTCGTCTGTTCTTCTCAGAAGCAAAATCATCCAATAATGCCTGATTTTTAACTTTATTAGGGGATGGACAATAAGTGAAAAGGTCAACTTGCTCTGGACCGTTAAAAAGAGTGTTGTCATCCATTATATCATGATGGATAGTAAAGAAATTAGCATTCAAAAGGTCTGATAACTCCATCATTAAATAGTAATTATTACAATCGTTGTATCTAGAATTAGGATTAACAAAAGGTCTCCATTTTCCTACCGGAATTTTTTTGCTTCTTTTAATTTCAACCAAAGACTTAATCTCAGACAATTCATCATTTAGAGATAAAATATCAATATCAGTCTTCATTACGCTAAAACCATCGAAAGCATTTCTACTCCATATATGGAAGGGGTCTATTATTTGTTTAATATCGTTAGGTACTTTTGCTGGACTTGCACCTAACTTGATATTAAAATCATTGGAAATAATATTTGCAGCATCTGAAATTCCTATTCGTTCACCATTAATATAAAAGTAGGCTAACTCCTTATTGTAGATTATATGCTTAAAAGGAGTTATTGTCCCCAATTTTTTCTTAAATATATCTGTGACTAACTCAATTTTAACACCACTATTATAATTTGTATATTCCATTTCAACGATTGAAACTCCTGTTATTTTAGGAAGAATATCCTTATTCGTCCAAATTAATATTGCAGCGCTTGGTGGATTACTAATAAAAACTCGATTTTTTAGTTTTTCACTTGTAAGTAGGTATTTAGCAAAGGATTCCATGTATATTGATTTAATAACATTGTTTCATAATCTCAAAAATATAGAAAACGATAAGTGTTTACAAACTATACTGTATTTCTTAATTCTTAAAATAAGAATGTTTGTATTCTTATATCTCATTTAAAAAATTAATTACATTACTAATTAGTCTTTTAGCTATCACTGAATTAACTCTTATTGCTGAATGTCTTAAATAGTTCTGAGGCACTTGCTTTTCTATTAAAATCTTAGCAAGCTTAACTAATTCTTTTACCAGTTCATTTTCTGCTGATATGCCTTTATGTGAAGGAGTTAATACTTTTTGTTCTTTCTGCAATCCCAAAAGAAATTCCTTATATTCTGTTTGCAGCTCATGAAACTCAAAGGCAGTTCCTCCTGCATCGGGGTGTAGTTGCTTTGCTAATTTTCGGTAACGTTGTTTGGCTTGATCAATATGGGTTATGCCTAAGAAATATTTCATAGCTGTTCAAATTCTTCAAGTGTAATACAAAAATGTTCCAGGATTAAAAATGTCCGGCAGACGGCAGATCAATTGATTAAAATCCTTGGTGGCAGGCGGACTAAAATAGAAAAACAACTATCCCAAAAACGCCGGTTTGCACTATTGGCAAGCAGGGTATCCCCGGCTAAGGCTGAAGCGGTTAAAAAGCTGAACATTGTTGGTATCTACATCCCGGATAATTCCAAACGCTTTTACCCCAATCGGCGCCTGGCAGCCCAAGTCATCGGGTTCACAGGCAAAGAGGATCACGGCCTTGAAGGGCTGGAATTTTCCTACAATAAAGTTCTGGAAGGCCAAACCCTGAGAATCCAAGAGTACAGAGACGGTCAGGGTACAGTGCTTGATACGGAAAAAAACAAGCGTGACGAACTTAAGGGCGGCACCATTGTTTTATCTATAGATAAAAAAATTCAGTTTTTCAGCGAACAGGCCCTGGAACGGGCCGTAAAAAAACACCGGGGCAAATCAGGAACGGCCATTGTCATGCAGCCTGCCACGGGTGAACTGCTTGCCGTGGCCCACTACCCGGAATTCAACCCCAACAACTATGGCGATTTCAGCCGGAGCCGATACAGAAACAGAGCGGTGGCAGACACATTTGAGCCCGGTTCCATCATGAAGGTGATCACTGTAGCCTCAGCCATTGAAAGGGGCATGGCCCCCAAAACCATTATCAATTGTGAAAACGGCAATTACCGCGTTGGCAGATCCGTGATCCATGACACCCACCCCCATGATTACCTGACCCCGGGACAGATTATAAAATTCTCCTCGAACATCGGGGCGGCAAAAATCGCTCAGGACATCGGCCCCAAAGCCATGCACTATTACCTGAAGGCCTTTGGATTCGGCACAAAAACCGGCATAGATTGCCCAGCAGAAAGATCGGGCGTTATTTTGCCGTTGAAGCGCTGGACAAGCATTGATGCCGTGGCCATGTCCTTTGGCCAGGGTATGTCGGTGACGGCGCTCCAGCTCGTCAGCGCCGTATCAGCCATCGCCAACGGGGGCAAATTAATGAAACCGTTGCTGGTCAAAAAGGTCCTTTCCAACACTGGTGAAGTTGTCCAGGACAATAAACCCTGCGTCGTCCGCCAGGTGATCTCCGCAAAAACCGCAGACATTGTAAAAAAAATGATGGCCAGAGTGGTCCAGGAAGATGGGACCGGGACCAAGGCCGCCATCCCCGGCTACCGGATATGCGGCAAAACCAGCACCGCCCAAAAAGCAGCCAGAGGCAAAAAGGGATATTCAGATTCCAGGTTCACGTCGGCGTTTGCAGGTTTTGCCCCCTTTGACAACCCGGCTTTAGCCATTCTGGTGGTGGTGGACGAGCCCAAACAAAATCATTACGGCGGCATTGTGGCTGCACCGGCGTTCAAGGATATCATGGCTCGGTCCTTTAACTATCTGAACATTGCCCCTAACACAGACATGATAGCAGCATTACCCCGGGAGGTGTCCCATGCAGTTGACTGAAATCTTGAACACAACTGAAATCGTGCTCACGCCTGATCAGGAACAGGCAGGTATCGGCGCCACCTCCATCACCCATATTACCTGCGATTCCAGACAGGTGGTACAGGGATCATTATTCATCGCTGTAGACGGCCACACCGCAGACGGCCATGATTACATTACCCAAGCATTTGAAAAAGGCGCTGCATTGGTTCTGGCCCAAAGGATTCCCCAGGAACTGCCCAGGGGACAGGCCCTGCAGATTGTTTTATCAAAGGACACCCGTAAAGATACGGCCATTGCCGCTGCAAATTTTTTCGGTCATCCTTCCAAGGACCTAATCGTAGTGGGTGTCACCGGGACGAATGGTAAAACCAGTATTACCTGGCTTCTGGAACAAATCTACCAGACCTGCGGGATTACCTGCGGTGTCATCGGTACGGTGAATATCAGATATCCCGGCACGACCATTGACAACCCTGTCACCACCCCGGATGCGGTGTGTCTGCAAAAAACCATGCATGACATGAAACTTGCCGGCGTCACCCATGTCATCATGGAGGTGTCGTCCCACAGCCTGGACCAACACCGGGTGGATGAATGTGAATTTAATGCGGCGGTTTTCACCAACCTCACCCAGGATCACCTGGATTACCATGACGGATTTGAAGATTATTTTGCCTGCAAAAGAACCTTGTTCACCAACTACTTAGGCCCCTTTGAAGACGGGACCCGGGGCAAGGCAGTCATCAACATTGATAATGAGTACGGCACCCGGCTGGCAGACAGCATTAACCGGTCTGTAATCCGGGTCAGTGCCGATCATGACGCAGACATCAAGGCGATTGACATCACAGATGACATCCATGGTTTGAAAGGCACCCTGGATTTCACAGGCGTTAAAGCCCCCATGACATCCGTGCTCACGGGCCATTTCAACCTGGAAAACATATTATGCGCAGCTGGTGCGGCGTTGGCCACAGGTATCTGCCCGGAATCCATAGCCCGAGGTATTGCCGCCCTTGAACGGGTACCGGGCCGTCTTGAAAAATTATCCACGGAACTGAACCGGCATATCTTTGTTGATTATGCCCACACCCCGGATGCCCTTGAATCCATCTTAAAAACTCTTTCCGGCCGTGCCCCTGCGCGACTGATTACAGTATTCGGCTGCGGCGGAGATCGGGACCGTACCAAGCGCGCGCCCATGGGTGTCATTGCCTGCAGATACTCGGACATCGCTATTGTCTCATCGGACAACCCGCGTACCGAAAACCCGGAAGCTATTGTTGACGAAATTATAGACGGGATTCGTACCCAGGGGTTCAAACCCATTGACCTTTCCGGTTCACAAGCCCGTCAAAAAGGATATATCCGGATGACTGACAGGGCCAAAGCTCTGGGCCTAGCCGTTCAAATTTCAAAACCCGGGGATATTATCGTGGCTGCAGGCAAAGGCCATGAAACTTACCAGATTACCAACGAAGGCACCATCCACTTTGACGACAAAGAACACTTAACCCAAGCCTGTACCAGCTTGTTAACGCCAAAGCCATGGGATCTTACGGATCTTTCCATAGCTCTTGGGTGTCCACCCGTCACCGTGTCAAGACGAAAAAACAGCGAAGATGCCAAAGACGCTATTTTCAATGGCATTGGGACTGATTCAAGAACTATCTCTTCTGATATGGTTTTTTTGGCATTAGCAGGCGACCGGTTTGACGGGCACAGTTTCATTCCTAACCTGGCAGAAAAAGGGATTTCAGCTTTTGTTGTCAGACAGGGTTACTTAGAAAACCTTGACTCAAATCAAAAACGCCTGATAGACAAAACCCGCACCTGCTTTTTTGAAGTACCGGACACCCTGGCTGCGTTAGGAATTCTGGCCCGGTATCACAGAATGCGCTCAAATGCTCGAATTGCAGCCTTGACAGGATCTAACGGAAAAACATCCACCCGGAAGATGGCCCAGGAAATTTTTGCACAGCACCATGACACCCTGGCCACCCAAGGGAACCTGAACAATGAAATCGGCCTGCCCCTGACTTTACTCAGGTTGGCGGATATCCATGAATGGGCCGTGGTGGAGATGGGCATGAGCAATCCCGGCGAAATCGCCCGGCTTTCCGCCATTGCGCAACCTGATATTGCCATGGTCACCAACACCCATGGGTCTCATATGGAAGGTGTGGGCTCGCTGGATAATGTGGCCCGGGCCAAAGCAGAAATCTTTAAAAGCCTTAACCCATACGGCACCGCCATTATTTTTGCCGATGATCCAAGATTTGATATCCTTGTTCAAGGCGCAAAAAAAGACGCCAACACATCAAAATTAATGCTTTTTGGCACCCAACCCGACAGCGATGTACATTTGTCAAAAATCAATTCCACAAACCATGACATTACTTTTTCTCTGACCATGGATGGACATACCCGCCAATATACTGTACCCTCTCCGGCTGATTTTATGGCCTTTAATGCCGCTGCAGCCGCAGCCTTAGCAAAGGCTGCAGGTATTGATGAGACAGACATTGCCCAGGGGCTTGAACTGTTTGCCCCAGCCAAAGGCAGGATGCATGTAAGGCATCTTAACAACGGCCTTCATCTTATTGATGATACCTACAATGCCAACCCCAGTTCCATGGATCAAGCCCTGAACGTTTTAAACCGGATGGCCGGAAATAACCGGGGCATTGCTGTGCTCGGGGATATGCTGGAATTGGGAGATCAGACCCAGGAGCACCACCGGCAGGTCGGCCACCTGGCGGCATCGCTTTCACCGGCAAAACTTCTGCTGTTCGGCACCCAGGTCGCTCAAATCCGTGAGGGAGCCCTGGAAAAAGGATACCCTGAAACCAAAATCGTCATGGGCTCCAAACAATTGTTAGGGGAGACCCTTAAAAAATTAACGCAACACGAAACGTGGGTACTGATCAAAGGATCCAGGGGAATGGCCATGGAGACACTGATTCCGGTACTTGAAGAAATTCCTGCTGAAAGGGCGGACTGATCCAATGTTTTACCAGTTTTTATACCCGTTACATGATCTTAATACCGTTTTCAATATTTTCCGGTATATCACCTTCCGCACCATATACGGGGGACTGACCGCCTTTATCATTTGCTTTGTCATCGGCCCCTTTGTCATCCGGCGGCTCCAAATCATGCACTTTGGCCAGATCATTCAAACAGACGGCCCCCAGTCCCACTTAAAAAAACAGGGCACCCCCACCATGGGCGGCATCATGATCCTGTTTTCCATTTTTGTTTCCACCTTTTTATGGGGCAACTTCACCAACCACTATGTAAGCATACTGCTGCTGGTCACCCTGCTTTTCGGTGCTATCGGCTTTATTGACGACTACCTGTCGCTGACCAAAAAAACCAATATGGGATTCACGGCAAAAAGCAAATTTCTTCTCCAGATCCTTTCGGGCCTGCTCATCGGCTTTCTGATCTTCAGCAGCCCGGACTTTAATGCTGTGCTCACGGTTCCGTTTTTCAAGAACGTGGCCTTTGACTTAGGTGTTTTTTACATCCCCTTTGCCTGCCTGGTCATTGTGGGCACATCCAACGCCGTAAATCTCACCGACGGCCTGGACGGTCTGGCCATCGGGCCTTTTATTGTGGCCTCCCTGACCTATATGCTGTTTGCCTATGTGGCTGGCCATGCCGAGTTTGCCCAGTATCTGCATGTTCGGCACATTTCGGCAGCCGGTGAAGTATCCGTCATCTGCGGCATCCTGGCAGGGGCAGGCATGGGCTTTTTATGGTTCAATGCCCACCCGGCCCAAATTTTCATGGGCGATACAGGCTCCATCCCCCTTGGCGCCATCCTCGGCACCATCGCCGTGGTAACCAAACAGGAGATCATGCTGGTGCTGGTGGGCGGACTTTTTGTCATGGAAGCAGGTTCGGTGATTCTTCAAGTCGGTTATTTTAAACTAACCCACGGCAAGAGAATCTTCAGAATGGCACCGTTGCACCACCATTTTGAATTAAAAGGCTGGCATGAATCCAAGGTGATTGTCCGGTTCTGGATTATTTCCATTACCCTGGCCGCCCTGTCCTTAAGTACGTTAAAAATAAGATAAAAGATGCTCAATTTTCCTGAAACATATGAATTAATTGTTGGCTTAGGGGCCTGCGGGCTTGCCATGGCCCGGTTTATGAATTGCCGGGGGCACTGCGTCGCGGCCACGGACATCGACGCAACAAAAACAGATGAAGCTGCAGCCTTAAAAAACTTAGGTATCCCGGTAATGATCGGCAGCCACACCCATGAGATATTCGACAATGCATCCGTTATTATCCCCAGCCCCGGAATCCCCTTAAACATGCCATACATCCAATCTGCCCGAAACAAAGGCGTACCCGTCAAAGGCGAACTGGATATTTTTGCCCGATACAACACCACACCTACCATTGCAATCACAGGCACCAACGGGAAAACCACCACCACGGAACTGACAACAGCCATGCTTGAAGCCTCAGGCATCTCCTGCTTCATGGGCGGCAACATCGGCACCCCGCTGATGGAATATCTCATAAAGGAGGACCCCAAGGATGTTGTGGTGGCCGAAGTCTCCTCCTTTCAGCTTGATCTTGCTCAAACCTTCAGGCCCCATACAGCAGCACTTCTCAACATTGCCGAAGATCACCTGGACCGCTATATAAACTTTCACGCCTATGCCGACTCAAAATGGTCTATTTTTAAGAATATGACGGCCAAAGATACGGCCATAATTAACAACTGCATCAACAATTTTTCAACCCGGACCGACGCTATTTGTGCTGAAATTCTAGAATTTTCCTCCACGAAGACTGTGGCCCGGGGTGCAAGCGTTCACAAAATGGGAATCGATATCCACACCCAAAACGTCAGTGACGCCCTTACCACAGATATATTGGCCGGACTTCCCGGCACCCATAACAAAGAAAATGTTGCGGCAGCGGCCCTTGCGGCGCTCAGCTGCGGTGGCACTATTGAAGGTATCAGGCAGGCCTTAAACGAATTTACCCTGTCGGACCATCGCATCGCCTTTGTCCGGGAGGTTGACGGCGTCCGTTTCTACAACGACTCCAAAGCCACCAACGTGGATGCCGTGCTCCGCGCCCTGGAATCCTTTGAATCCGGTGTTATCCTTATTCTCGGGGGCAGGGAAAAGGGCCTGGATTTTGCGCCCCTGGCACCCGAAGTTAAAGCCCGGGCCAAGGCGGTTATCGGCATGGGCGAAGCGGCAGGTCATGTCATGGAAACATTTGAAGGCGTTTGTCCCGCATATTCCTGCCGGGATATGGCCTGCGCAGTAACCAAAGCTGTGTCCGTTGCAGACAAAGGCAATGTAGTGCTGTTATCTCCGGCCTGTGCAAGTTTTGACCTCTATGCCAATTACAAGGAACGGGGAAAAGATTTTGCCCGCATTGTCAACCGGCTTGTTTCGGTTCAGGAGGTCTGCCATGGCTGATACCTTACATGCCGGCAAATACACCCCGGGCCGCCTCCATCCTTTCTTCAGGGAAAAAACCATTCTGTTCCCGGTACTTATCCTTGCCTGTATCGGTTTAGCCATGGTCTATTCAGCTTCCTGCTCCATCTCCATGGATGAGCATAATACCCTGTTCTACTACCTGAAACGCCAATCCATATTCTTGTTGACAAGCCTATGTATCATGTATGTAACAGCCTCGTTTCCTTACAAATTATACAAAAGCATGGCGTATATCATTTTGATTGCCGCCATCGGACTTCTGGTTGCCGTGCTTATCCCGTCTCTTGGCATTAAAGCCAACAATGCCCGGCGCTGGATTGATGTAGGGTTGTTCGCATTCCAGCCCGCAGAATTTGCCAAGCTTGCCATGATTCTTTTCATGGCCTACTCCCTGTCTAAAAAACAGGAAATCGGAAAACTAAAAGACTTTTCCATTGGTGTTGTGCCCCATGCAATCGTGTTTGGCCTGATGGCTTTACTGATCCTGTGCCAGCCCGATTTCGGCACCATTGTGGTATTGGGCATGATCTGCTGGGGAATGATGTTCGTGGCAGGGGTGCCCTTGCTTTATCTGCTAAGCCCCTTGCCTGTGATCATTCCCATTGTGGCATACTTTCTGGTTTTTAAGGTGAGCTACCGGCTGGAGCGGATCATGGGATTTCTCAACCCCTGGGAAGATCCCCTGGGCATTGGATTCCAGCTCACCAATTCCCTTAAGGCCTTTGGATCAGGTGGTCTGTTCGGTAAAGGTGTTGGACTGTCCATGCAGAAAATGCATTTTCTGCCAGAACCCCATACAGATTTTATTTTCTCCATCATCGGCGAGGAACTCGGCCTCATTGGGGTTATGGGCATCCTGGCGCTTTATGGACTGATCCTCCACACCGGCACCCGCATTGCCCGGCAGTCAGATACCTTTTTCGGGGCCGTAACCGCCACGGGCATCACGCTGTATCTAGGACTTCAGGTCATCATCAATACGGGCGTGACATTAGGCGTATTGCCCACCAAGGGCCTGACCCTGCCCTTTATTTCCTATGGCGGGACATCCTTGATCATCAATATGGCAGCCATGGGTATTTTAATGAACATAGGAGCGTCGGCAAATCATGTCAAAAAATAAGCGTGTCATCATTGCCGGCGGAAAAACAGGGGGGCATCTCTTCCCGGGCATTGCCGTGGCCCAGACACTAATGGAAAAAGATCCGGCCACAAAGATATTGTTTGTGGGCACCAACGCCCCTTTTGAAACCGACACCCTTGACCGGTACGAATTTGCCCATAAGGCAATTATCTCCCGGCCCATCAAGGGGAAAAATATTTTTGCAAAAGCATGGTCCGCCGCTCTTGTGGGGCTCAGCCTGGTTCAAGCCATGATAATCATTATTGGGTTCAGGGCCAATTTCATCCTGGGCGTGGGCGGATTTTCATCCTTTGCCCTGGTGCTTGCCGGACGTATCCTTTTCAGGGACACGGCCATTCATGAGCAGAATGCTTTTCCCGGCATGACCAACCGCATGCTGTCCAAAATCGCCCGGACCCGGTTTATATCTTTTAAAGAGACAAAGGGCATGCCGGAAAACGACACCACCTTTCTGGTTGGCAACCCGGTACGCCGTCCTTTAAGCAATGAGGAGGAAAACACCAACACGGATGACACTGTTCTCAAACAGATAACCGAAGATGATTTTCTCATTCTTGTCACCGGAGGCAGCCAAGGCGCAGCCTCCATTAACCGGGCTTTCATGGATGCCGTAGAAATGATGAAAGAGATAAGTTCGATTTTCATTATCCACCAGACAGGAAAAAGCGCGGAAGCCGAAATTCGGCAATTTTATAATGCCGGAGATATCCGTCACAAAGCCTCAGCCTTTTTCTACGATATGCCGGCCATCCAGGACCGGGCAGACCTGGTCATCAGCCGCGCAGGTGCAGGAACCGTGTCAGAGCTGTGCATCAAGGGCAAGCCCGCCATCCTGGTGCCCTACCCCTACGCGGCAGATGACCACCAAACCGCAAACGCAAAATTTCTGGCCGACCAGGGTGCCTGCATCATGATTGCGGACAAAGACCTGACAGGTCAAACTTTATTGGCCGCCATTGAGGCGCTGCAACACAACACAAAAAAAAGAGTACAAATGGCAGACACCATGAAAGCGCTTGCCATGCCCCACGGCGCAGACCTTATTGCCGACAATATTCTTGGGGCAAATGTTTCAAAAAGGAAAGAAAATGTACCAGCATGATTATCACATACACTTTGTAGGCATCGGCGGCATCGGCATGAGCGGCATTGCCGAGTTGCTGTTAAACCTTGGCTACACCATATCCGGGTCTGACCTTAAGCTGTCCCACATCACCGACCGGCTCAAGGAAAAAGGCGCACAAATTTATAAAGGGCATGCCAAGGACAATATAAAAGGTGTCAATGTGGTGGTCACCTCATCGGCCATCTCCTCCCAGAACCCGGAAGTAATCCGGGCAAAAGAGCTGGGGTGTCCTATTATTCCCCGGGCTGAAATGCTGGCGGAATTAATGCGCATTAAATACGCCATTGCCGTGGCAGGTGCCCATGGCAAGACCTCCACCACCGCCATGATATCCCAGATTCTCAATACTGCAGGACTTGACCCCACAGTCATCATCGGCGGCCTGCTCCAGGGGCTGGATACCAATGCCCTTCACGGGTCTGGTGAATTTATTGTGGCCGAGGCAGATGAAAGTGACGGATCATTTCTTAAGTATTCCCCGTCCATTGCCACAGTGACAAACATCGACCTGGAGCATCTGGATTTTTACAAAGACATTGAAGATATAAAAGATAAATTTGTCCAGTTCATCAACTCGGTCCCCTTTTACGGCCTTGCCGTCCTCTGCCTGGACAACCCCCATATACAGGACATTTTACCCAGAATCACGGTGCGGCATATTACCTACGGCATGACGGCACAGTCGGAACTGCAGGCACGGCACATCCGATTTGAACAAGGCAAATCGTTGTTCAACGTATTCAAGGGCGAACAGGATTTAGGCCATATTCTGTTAAACATCGGGGGCCGGCACAATATCCTCAATGCCATGGCCGGCATTGCCACGGGCCTGGAGCTTAACATCCCATTTGACACCATTAAAAAAGCATTGGAAGAGATCAAAGGCGTAAAACGCCGACTGGAAATCAAAGGAGAAGCCAAGGGTATCACGGTGATGGATGATTACGGACATCACCCCACGGAAATCAAGGCCACCTTGACAGCGGTCAGGGACAGCTATCCGGACAAACGGCTGATTGTGGTATTCCAACCCCACAGATACACCAGAACACAGGCATTGTTCCAGGAATTCACCCGGGCCTTTTACCAGTCCGACGTACTCTTGGTACTGCCCATCTATGCGGCGTCCGAAGCCCCCATTGACGAGGTGGATTCAGAAAAACTTGTGTCAGGCATAAAAGCCCATGGGCACAAGGATGCCTGCTTTGCCCCGGATTTCACCCAGGCATTGTCCATGATCACCCATAAAGCAAAGCCCGGGGATATGGTACTCACATTAGGGGCAGGAGATGTATACACCCTTGGAGAAAAACTGGTGGAGATTTTGTAAAAAACATGGTTCTCAGCGATAACATAAAAAACATGTTCGCTTCCTTTGCGCTTCAAACGCAAAAGGCCATGGATCGGTACACCAGCTTCAGGGTGGGTGGCCCGGCAGACATTCTGGTGCTGCCCCAAACCGTGGAGCAGGTGATCGCCCTTGCCAAGACCGCACACAGCGCCCAACTGCCGATTACGATTATCGGGGCTGGAACCAATGTGCTTATTTCGGACAAAGGCATCCGAGGGCTTGTAATGGTTCTTACCCGGCTGCAACAAAACATTGAGCAGACAGAACCTTCCATAGACACGGTCGACGCCTCACCGGACCGGATCTATTTGACGGCACTTGCCGGAGAACCCCTTAATCGCCTTTGCAGATATGCGGCTGACGCCGGTTTGGCCGGTCTGGCGTGGGCAGCCGGAATTCCGGGCACCATTGGCGGTGCGGTCATGATGAACGCCGGATCCTTTGGCAGCGACATGAGCCGGGTTGTCACAAAAATTGAGGTATTGGACCTTAACACCTTCAAAACGATGGTTTTGCCGGTAAGCCTTCTTCAATTTTCCTACCGCAAACTTGCCCTTGAGAACAGCATTGTGCTTAAAATCACTATTAGGCTGTCCAGGGCGGACGCCGAAACCGTCAGAGATGAATTTAACCGCAACCTCAAAACAAAACAATCCACCCAGCCGGTGTCCCAGGCATCTGCCGGGTGTTTTTTTCAAAACCCCCCGGGCGATAAACCGGCCGGCTTTCTCATTGAGCAGGCCGGCATGAAGCGTGCCCGGTGCAACGGGGCCATGGTATCTGATCTGCACGCCAATTTCATTGTCAACCACGGCAACGCCTGCGCAAGCGATATTCTGAACCTGGCCGACCAGGTAAAGAAAAGCGTATACGAGAAGTTCGGGATTAACCTTAAAGAAGAGGTGAAAACCATTGGCGACTAAGAAAAATACCAAAAACCAGTACAAGGTGCAGGGCAAAAAGACCTGGAAACTTAAAACTTTTTTTAGCGGAAAAGCCCTTGGGGGAAAACTCTTTCTTGTTCTTTTTGTGGGTGCAATGAGTGTGGGTTGCATCTACATGCATGATGCGGTTCTCCAAAGCCCTCTATTTGATGTTAAAACCATTATGATTGACGGTCTTGACCGGGTAAGCAGAGACGAAGTCCTGGCCCGGACAGGACTTGACAAACCCGGCAACTTTTTTGAACTGCAGCCGGAAAGGCTTGAAAAAAAGCTGAAGGCACATCCGTGGATTCGCATGGCCATGGTAAAACGAAAGCTTTTATCAACCATTTCTATTAAAATCGAAGAACAGGAACCCTTGGCCATCGTGAGTATTGAAAACCTTGCGGACATCGTAATTAACGCCCAAGGAGCGCCCTTTAAAGAATATGAACCGGGCAAGGACAATCTAAAGACGTTGCCGGTGATCTCCGGGGTGGATCTAAGCTTGTCCGACAACACGTATCTGTTCGAAGGAGATTTGTTCAATGCAGTGATGGAAGTTTTAAAAATCAGAGGATTTGGACAAATTCAGACTATCTTGGGAGACGAAAACACAGGCATACTCATCAATATATTAAACACATATCCTGATACAAGTTTCACAAAAAATGCCGAGGAGGGGGGGTCTGAAAACAACACCCTTATTCCGATAAAGCTCGGATTTGAAAAATTTGAAAAAAAACTTGCAAGGGCCAGGCAGATTCAGCGCTATATGGAGACCAACTATCCGGATAAAACCATATCGGCCATAGATCTTTTCAGCCTGGAAAAGGTGTTTGTTACAACTGAAGATGCGGCCCAACATACAATAGCAAAGGGGGTTTAACTTGCAGGGGAACGAAAAATTACTGGTGGGGCTTGACATCGGCACCACCAAAATCTGCGCAGTCGTGGGTGAGATGCTTGAAGATGAGATCAACATCATCGGCGTTGGCTCTCACCCGTCCACAGGGCTTCGCAAGGGATCCGTGGTCAACATAGAGTCCACAGTGGATTCCATTAAAAAGGCTGTGGAGGAAGCCGAGTTGATGGCGGACTGCAATATATCTTCGGTGTATGTGGGCATTGCAGGCAACCACATTAAAGGATTTAACAGCCATGGTATCATTGCCATCAAAGGCCGGGAAATCACCGAAATGGATGTGGATCGGGTTATTGACGCGGCCAAGGCAGTTGCCATCCCCCCGGACAGGGAAATTCTTCATGTAATCTCACAAGAATTTATTGTGGATGAAATGACCTCCATTCAGAACCCCGTGGGTATGACTGCCGTGCGCCTGGAAGCCAAAATTCATATCATCACGGGTGCGGTATCTGCCGCGCGCAACATTGTCAAGTGCTGCCACAAGGCAGGGCTTGAGGTGTGTGACATTGCCCTTGAATCCCTGGCCTCGGGCTATGCCGTTCTCACCAATGAAGAAAAGGAACTTGGCTGCATCCTGGCCGATATGGGCGGCGGAACCACTGACCTGGCACTGTTCAAAGACAACAACTTAAAATTTATTTATGAACTTACCGTGGGCGGCCATAACCTGACCAACGATATTTCCGTTGGGCTTCGAACCCCCTTGCCCGAAGCGGAAAAGATTAAGAAAACACATGGGACCTGCATCCCCCAACACGTCAAGGCCCATGATGTCATTGAGGTACCCGCGGTAGGCGGCAGAGCTCCCAAGCGTCTGCCCAAGGGTATTCTCGCGGAAATCCTGGAACCCCGGGTAGAGGAAATATTTGCTCTGCTCAAGCAGGAGCTGTTTTCCAACGGGCTTGAAAACAGCTTTCCCGCCGGCGTTATACTCACCGGCGGCAGCGTTGTCATGGATGGCATTGCTGAAATGGCCGAATCCGTTTTCAGCGTACCTGTGCGCATTGGTGAAGCCAACCGTATCGGCGGACTCAAGGATATTGTTAAAAATCCCGCGTACGCTACCGGCGTTGGGCTTGTGATTTTCGGATCAAAAACAAGCTGCGTCATCCAGGATGTCAAGTCTGATGCCGGCGGGCTTCAGATGATTTTAAAGAAAATGAAACAATGGTTTAAAAATATTATTTAAATCTTTACAGGAGGTGGATATGACTTTTTCTTATGTGGAAAACAACAACACAGCTAAAATTAAGGTCATCGGTGTCGGCGGGGCCGGTGGCAACGCAGTCAACAATATGATCGATGCCAAGCTTCAGGGTGTTAAATTTATTGTGGCCAACACAGATGCCCAGGCCTTGGAACATTCCAGGGCAGAATCAAAAATCCAGATGGGTGTCCAGCTTACCGAAGGCCTTGGGGCTGGTGCGGATCCAAGCGTAGGCAGAGATGCCGCTTTGGAGAGCATGGATGAACTGCGTGAATCGCTTGCAGACAGCCACATGGTCTTCATCACCGCCGGATTTGGCGGGGGTACCGGCACAGGAGCCGCACCTGTGATTGCAGAAATCTGCAAGGATCTTGGTATTCTCACCGTAGCGGTTGCCTCCAAACCCTTTTCCTTTGAGGGCAAAAAACGGGAAAGAGCTGCGCTTGAGGGCCTGGAAAAACTCCAGGAAATTACAGACACCGTTATCACTATCCCTAACGACCGGCTGCGCGGCATTGCCGGCAAAGGGGCTCGCATGAAAGACATGTTCATCAAAGCCGATGAGATTTTGCATCACTCTGTTAAAGGCATCACAGACCTGATCATGATGCCCGGTCATGTCAACCTGGATTTTGCCGACGTCAAAACCACCATGCAAAAAGCTGGCAAGGCGTTGATGGGTATTGGTATCGCCTCTGGAGAAAACCGGGCCACGGAAGCTGCCGAAAGGGCAATTTCCCACCCACTGTTAGAAGATGTCTCTGTATCAGGCGCCAAAGGCGTGCTGATGAATATTACATCAAGTTCGGATCTGACCCTTGACGAAATGACCGAAGCCTGCGACCGCATTTATCAGGAAGTGGGTGACGAAGCGGAAATCATCTGGGGCCAAACCTTTGACGAAGAACTCGGGGATGAAATCCGCATCACCGTTATTGCCACGGGTATCGGTATGGAAGAGCCGGCATATGCTGAGAATGTGCGCAGATTTGATCCCCAACCCGTCCAGGCCTATGGTCATCAGCCTCAGCAAACAACAGCGGCCGCCAACGGCACGTATGGGGTATACGGGGCACAGGCCTATGGGCAAAACACACCGAACATGGGTCAGGCCGCACCCACCGGCCGCCAAGAACCCATTGCCCGGGGCGTTATAAGAGACGCCACGGAAGAGGACATGGCCAATTGGGATGAACCGGTGCGACGCGTGGCTCGCCACAAACGAGTGGTAGGAGATGACAACCAGCCCCAGGATTACGGCACGGACTATGATAATGACGATCTTGAAATCCCCACTTTTTTAAGACGTAAAGCCGATTAACGGCCACGGGCCGACCTGACATGCCATCTACCAGGCTTAGCCCACAACAAAACTTGAAACATATCTATAACTTACAGAGAGTTTCTTATAAAATTAATGAAAGACAAATAAAACCGATATAGGCCTTTGGTTTTGTAAAGGCCAAATAAACCATTTTTCATGCAAGACCAGTTTTAAAGAATGCGTTGGGGCAGCAGGCCTTCCCCTGCGGTCATCTGACCGACACCACATCCACCCCCTGGTTCCGTCTGCAGGGGAAGCGCCTGTCCCTCAATTCGAAACCTGCTGCATCTTTTGTTACCCCGCTTCAATTCATATGGTTACCCAGCGAACCAGGCTTTAATATCGACTTTTTTAGGTTGATCAACGTAAATTCACAAAAATTGAGGTATCGGTGCGTACCCTCTATCAGAGACGATAACGTCAGAGGCCAAACGAATAAAACTTGCATTTTTTAAAAAATTCATATATTTAGTAAGGTTCTATCGTGAATTTTAACTAATATTGATATACAGGGCTGGCTGCGCCGGCCTTTTTTGCTTTTAAGGAAAACCATGTCCCCTAAAAATTTAGAATTGGTCGGGTTCGACGAAATGAAATTGAGCCCGGATGTTTTTGCAGCGTTGCAGACTGTTGGTTATGAAACCCCGACACCGATCCAGGCCAAGACTATTCCCCATATGATAGAATGCAAAGATCTGCTAGGCCAGGCCAGAACCGGAACCGGGAAAACAGCAGCCTTTGCACTGCCGCTGCTTTCCCGGATCAATCTCAAAAACAGGCGGCCCCAGGTTCTTGTGGTTACCCCTACCCGGGAACTTGCCATTCAGGTGGCGCAGTCCTTCAATGACTATGGTACAAACATGAAGGGCCTTAACGTCCTGGCTGTATACGGTGGCCAAAGCTATGGGATTCAACTAAGCCAGCTAAAACGTGGCGTCCACGTCGTTGTCGGCACACCGGGCCGCCTTATGGACCACATGCGGCGCAAAACCCTTTGTCTTGACGATCTTACAGGCCTGGTTCTGGATGAAGCGGACGAAATGCTGCAGATGGGATTTATTGATGATGTGGAATGGATTTTATCCAAAATCCCCCAATTCACTCAAATCGCACTGTTTTCTGCCACCATGCCCGCCCCCATCCAAAAAATTGCCGGCAAATACCTTAAAGACCCTGAAAAGGTTATTATCCGGCATGATTCTGATGCCACCAACACCATTCATCAAAAATTCTTGATGATAAAAAATGTAAAAAAAAGCGATGCGCTTGTCCGAATCCTTGAAGCCTCATCCCATGACGGTGTCATCGTATTTGCCAGGACCCGGAATGACACGATGACGCTGGCAAAGGTTCTGGAAGAAAAAGGCTTTAAAACTGAAGCACTGAACGGAGACCTTGCCCAGGCAGCCAGAGAGCGAACAGTTAAGCGCCTGAAAAACCGGAATATTGATATTCTTGTGGCCACGGATGTGGCAGCCAGGGGGCTTGATGTTGAGCGGATTTCACACGTCATCAACTACGATATACCATCTAAAACCGAACCTTATATTCATAGAATCGGGAGGACCGGGCGAGCAGGGAGAACCGGTGAAGCTATTTTATTTGTCCAGCCCAAAGAAAAGTGGATGTTAAAGCGAATTGAAAAAGCCACCCGCCTAGCTGTTGAAGAGATAGCGCTCCCATCCAACAGAGAAATCAATGAAAAGCGGCGGAACGACTTTAAAAATAAAATTTCACAAACCATCAGCACCGAAGATCTAACTGCCTTTACGCATCTTGTGGAGACAACAGCAAAGGAACAGAATCTTTCGATTTCCCAGGTAGCGGCGGCCCTGGCAAAGATGCTCCAAGGCGAGACACCGTTTCTGCTTAAGGAGGCGGCAGACAAGCCTGCTGTGAAAAAAACCGCTAAAAAATTTGAAAAAAAAGCCAAAGCAGCGGTTTTACCCAAACAGAAAAAGGCTCCTGTTAAGCATCATCAAAATAAAATTGCGCCTGCTGAAAAAGGAATGGAACGGTTTCGCATTGAAGTGGGTTACAAACATGGGCTTAAACCCGATGATGTGGTAGGGGCCATTTCAAATGAATCCGGCCTGGAAAGTAAATTTATCGGCGCCATTAATATAGATTATGATTATTCTCTGGTCGACCTGCCTTTTGGCATGCCCAAAAATATTTTTAATATGCTGAAAAGGACCTGGGTAAGATCCCAAAAAATGTCCATCTCAAAATATGCTTGCTAAAAAAATTAAACATCAATTGCAAAAATCCTGAAGGTTCCAATATTATTAATTCCGGGGATATGATGAAAAAGCGTCACCTCAAAGCAATATCCGATCCACCATGCCCCCGGAATCCCCAGATGCTCCGCTATTTTACAGCAATAAGTTCAACAGTGAAAATCAATGTGGAATACGGTTCAATCGTCCCCCCACTGCCGGCTGAACCATACGCAAGTTCAGACGGAATATACAACTCATATTTTGACCCCTCACTCATAAGTTGAAGCGCCTCTGTCCAGCCTTTAATTACGCCATTCAGTGGAAAAGTAGTTGTTTGTTCACGTTTGTATGAGCTGTCAAAAATTGTACCATCAAGAGTTTTGCCTTCATAATGCGTTTCAACGGTATCAGTTGCAGTGGGCTTTTTTCCGCTTCCTTCAGTGAGCACTTTATATTGAAGTCCGCTTTCGGTGGTTTTAACACCCTCTTTTTTACTATTTTTTTCAAGAAATTTTTCTCCGGCTTCTATATTTTTTTTTCCTGATTCCATCCGATCCGCCTGCTTTTTGTCCTCCATTGCTCTTTGATAATTCTGCATAATGTGCTGCATTTCACCAACAGGCATGTCGGATTCTTCTCCGTTAAAAGCGGCAATAAACGAATCCGCAAAAATTTTAGGATCAATTTCGATGCCCTGTTTTCTAAAATTACCACCTACGCTCTGTCCAAAAACATAACTGACCTTATCTAAATCCACTTTCATTTTAATTCCTTAGATATTACAGGTTTGATAAAAATTTGGTCAGTATACACAAAAAGAACTTAGGTTGCATTAATTAACTGGGGTATGCATTTAGATCCAGCACCCCCTACATCTTGTGTTCGACACTTTTAAGAAAATCAACAGCAGGCCCTTTGAGGGTGGGCAGTGGCGCTGGGTCCACTGACATAGCATGTTGAACGAGCCTGTAGAACAGCTTTCCTCGTGAGTTACTTGTCCTGCGGTTGAAGCGGAAGGTAAATTCGTCGAGATAATAGGTCAGGTGCGTGGGTTTGACACTTCCCTGATACGTTCCCAGAATCCACCGCTTAAGAAGGGAGGCGACTAAATGTGCAAGTTTCATCTCCTCAGACGTGGCAATGTTTCGTTGATAGCCCTTCTTTTCGATCCCCTCATATCCTGACCAATCATCGGTCCGGACCACCGCACCAGGTCGAATCATTTCCTCCACAAATGAATGCAAGCTCGAAGAGGAGGCGTCTGGCAGGTGTGCCAACCGGATACGGCCAATTCCTTCCGAGCCCTTGTCCTCGACCGCGATCACTACCAACTCCTTACCTTCCGCTCCTCGGCCGCGCTTGCCAGGCTTCTTTCCACCCACGTAAGTCTCATCGACCTCCACGACTCCTTGGAGGTTGTCGCGCCCCGGACGGACCATCGCCCGTCTGAGCTTATGAAGCCATTGCCATGCGGTGTTGTAACTGCCTAAGCCCAAGACTCGTTTCAGTCCCAAGGCATTGGCTCCGTACTTTTGTGTCGTAACATGCCACATCGCACGAAACCAAAGTTGAATCGGCTTCCGTGACTGATGGAATACGGTTCCGGCTGTTACGGAAGTCTGCCGTTGGCATTCTCGACACATGAACGTGCCTCGATTCGTGTGCCATGAGTCTTCACACCCACATCTTGGGCAAATAAAGCCCTCTGGCCAGCGGAGCTTGCTCAGGTACGCCAAGCAATCTTCGTCGGATTGGAACCGTTCCTCAAGCTCAAGGAGTGTTTTGGGATAATCCTCGGTCATGATTAGACACTACATCTTGTGCCTACTTGAGTCAAGTGCATACCCCGGATTAATTAAAACAAAATTCGAATTAGGAGGGGGTATAAAGGGAAAATATATAAAAGCCGGAATACTTAGCCCTATTGTTCTTTTTCATTCTTGCAGCCTATCCCAAGTTTACTCTATGATTTATTAGACTTACGACTGATCCTTTTAAGTATAGTCATGTCATCATATTTTATATTTCAGCATGTTATAGCGCTCCAACCCGATCATCAAAGCGCACCCATAAGCCCATCTCAAATCAAACTACAATTTACCTGATAAGCGTGTGACAGGAGTTTCGTGGTTAGACCTGCATGGCCCGGTGAAAGCCTTGCCTGGCGGGCGCAATTCAGGTAACAGGTTGTAAGACCCCACCTTCATTAATATGATGGCCAAAGGCCGATAGGACTTCGGCCTGGGTCTTACTCGGCGTCTCAAGGCGCCTGGTCGGTTTTCTTGCCCCTTTCGGCAAAGTCAGAATAGAATGTAGATGCTTCATATCATCCATGACGTTCTCTGCTGTCCGTTCAATTCCGGCGCTCTTTAGTTTTAATTCAATTCGACGCAGGTAAGCCATGGCGGCCACACATGTAAATAAATGACATTTAATTTTGCTGTCAGTCCAGTGCCGGATCGGCTGCACACCTACTAAGTCTTCATTCTTACTGAGACGGAAGCGGTCTTCAACTTGCCATCGATCTAAACTCGCTTCAATAATATCTTTTGTCGCCCAGTCCGTATTATCTGTGATGATAATATTTTTACCGAACATCAGCTTTTTTTGTTTCACTATATATGGATCTTTTCGGAAGCTCATATTCAAGCCGTTTGCTGATGTTTCAAAATTCAGAGTAAATAAATCGGGGGCCATGTGAAGCCTTTGACACAATCGGATATATCTGGCTTGTACGTCCTCAGCTTTCTTCCAGTGAGCTGCTCCTTCTTTAACCTTCGTTCTCATTGCAAGCAATTCCTGTCGGATCGTATCAAGCTTGCTCTCAAAGGTGTATGATTTCTTTCGGGCTGTCCTGGGATTATAAGTTATGATAACGCTCCGCTCCTTGCCCCAGTATTCTTTTTTAGTTCGATATGCCAATTGACACTCTTCCCGGCGCTCTTCATCAATCAGTCTTCTGTTGCGGGCAGTATCTGCAATTTCAAACCGGTCGAGTGGGGTAGCCGCAAGCTCCTGGGCAAAATAAGTGGAATATGTCGTAATAAAATGGACTCTGGAATGCTCGTCAATCCAGGTGTAATTCCCTTCAGAATTCATTCCTTTGTCAATAACGATTGTAAGTCGCTCTTTGGTATTGTTCAGGTCGCATGCCACCCTAAACATTTCTTCCATGATTGATTCAAAGTGCTTGCTATCATGAATATTGCCTGGGTAAATCGAATAAAATAAAGGGAGTCTGGTGTCTCGTGCAACCAAAAGGCCGAGGCCGATCTGTCTGAGATTATGTCTGCCTTCCTTGTTTTTACCCCTGCACGCAATTTTCGACAAAGTTTGGCTTCCCATGAAGGTATAATAATTAGTGGTATCAAATAACAGACAATCAGACGAAGGCTTTTCGACCTGCCATAATCGTCTGAAGAACTTCGATATGATCGTATTTAAGGTTTTTTCATCAACTCGGTCCCACTTGTCCCAGTATCGTTTGCATGAGAGTTCGTTTAGATCGACAGGGCGTATATGCTGGATCGCGGTTCTCTTATACCAATCCGATAATTTGTTTTTACTGACGGTCTCAATCATGCGATTCCAGACACAATAAAGGAAATATTCCCCTATTGAAGGTCCTTTTTCCCGATCGGCCGGTGGAATAATCTCATCAATCATAGAGCAAAGATCAAAGTCTTTATCTGCTTGCTGGGCCAACCACAGTGCACCGAATTCTTCAGCCTTTAAAGTGGTTATTTCCTGAGACTGGCCTTTTACAAGACTGGCTACCCGATCCGGTGAACCAATATAGGTTTGAGAAATAACCTTGGGCTTACCGTTTACCCGGGCGATCTCCCTGACATACAGGTAGGGTCTTCCTTTTTTCTTCTTGATATGGAAATGTGCCATGATTCATAATATTTAGTAGGGTCTTACATGTCAAGAAAAAAACAATAGAAAGACTGATTTGATAGGGTTTTGAGCATAGAAAGGTTGTGTGACTTGAGGGGTACTACAAGAGACAGGGTCGAAAACGCTTGTCAATAAAGGGATTCGACGATTCCGAACGGTTTATCTCCGAAACTCCTGTGTGAACCCAAGAAGAATTGGACATTAATCAACAAATTGTATATTTTTTTTCACAATAAAACTTTTATTTCACATTTTCTTAGAAAAGAGAGGAGAGGATTAATCATTTCACACTTTTTCCCCACATTGTAAACAAAAAGCCACCCAGAAATAAAACATTGATATTACAAATAGTTAAAAAATAAATCTTTTTCATCTCTTGACCATCAAAACCAATGGCACGCATATTGCTGAATCAATTTTAAATTATTGTTAATCATTCATTAGATGACTTTAAATTAAAAAAAGTACTTTTGAATGAAGATTATTAATACAGACGTATATAGAAAGGTAAGAAAGAATGAAAAAGTTTTTTTTGGCAACGCTTGTTTTATTGTGTTCATGTACAACGCTGTACGCAGAAGTGATTACTTTTTTTGGTGAAGACCTGGGTATCGGTGAGGGAACCGCGCTGACTTCCTGGGACAATGCCAGTGCTGCCCAAACTGATTTTTACTCAAACCTGACAGGAATCACAACTGAAGATTTCGAGGACATGACTGGATCCGAAGCCACTTTTGGTAGTATAACGGCCACGCTCTCTAATGGAGAGTTGAAAACCGTCACTTCAGGAACGAACGGCTATGGACGCTATCCCATTTCCGGAGATAATTACTGGGAAGTATCAGAGAGCTTCACCCTAACTTTTTCTGAAGCAATTTCGGCATTTGGCTTTTATGGTGTCGATATCGGTGATTTTAATGGACAGGTTGTATTGTCCATGGAAAGTGGCACGACAGTTACACTCAATATTGAGAACTCAACCAATGTATCAGGTGGCGGTGTGCTTTATTTTGGATTTTATGATTTGGAAAACACCTATACCTCCATTTCTTTTACCAATACTGCTGCTGGGACAGACGCTTTTGCCTTTGACGATTTTACCATTGGCACAATTGAAAATGTAGATCCTATTGGAAATCCGAATAACGCTGTGCCGGAACCCGCTACCATTCTATTATTGGGATTTGGGTTGATTGGTATTGCAGGCGTTTCCAGACATAAACAAACAATCAACTAAAGACCTAAGTGGGGATTCACAAGACAGCAGTGATCCCCACTCCCCCCCCCGTTCCTCTGATCCCACTATTCTACAGCAAGATTTTCCAGCACAAGACCTGCGATGGTCAGGCCAAAACACCCAGGTACCCAGGCGGCAGACCCGATGGGCGACCGTGGGCGTCCCTGGCCGCCATCAACATCGCCCTGAGCCAAGGGATCTACGGCGTCTTTGTCTTTAAATGATTCCTTATTCAGTGGGGGTTCAATGGAGTAAACACAGGGCACTCCGCTGGCAAGCCCACGGCGGCGCAGTCGTCTTCGTACCATCCGGGCCAGGGGACACACTTCGGTGTCAAAAAGATCACCTGTCCGAATCATGGCGACATCGGTTCGACCTGCCGCTCCCATGGAAGAAAGAATATTAAGTCCCATCTGTTTTGCCCCAAGGATTAGACTGACTTTTGCGTTGAGCCCGTCAATGGCATCCACCACCATATCCAGATCCTGGCTTAAAAACTGAGACAGACTGTCGGCGTTGACAAAAGAAGTGTGCAGATCAACCTCACAATCGGGGTTAATATCCAAAACCCTTTCCCGGGCTAAGACTGCTTTTTCCTGCCCCAGGGTGGAGTGCAAGGCAAAAATCTGCCGGTTGATATTAGAAGCATCCACCCGGTCAAAATCCACAAGCCGCAAATATCCGATGCCGGACCGTGCCAAAGCCTCCACCACAAACGACCCCACAGCCCCAAGGCCGAAGACGGCCACCCGAGACTTTTTAAACCGGTCAACTGCATCCTTTCCCAGCAGCTGTTCCAGCCGGGCAAAGGGGCTTATCAAATTCGCATTCCGGGTCATCCGGCGCTCTCCCTTTTGCCCAAAACAGAATCTAACAAATGCAGGCTGTTCTCATATCCGTGTCCGGCCAGGGTCTGAAAGTCCATGTTTCTGCGCTCTGCCGCTACCCTGACAATCTCCGGCACATTGGCCGGCTCATTTAACGGTGTCTCTCCTGGATAGGCATCCAGAATAAACTGGGGCACGATATCCGGGGTATCGGTTTCAAAAACAATTCGGTCAAGGCTGACCGCATTGAGGGCCAAGCCCACCTTTTTGGCATTGGGCCGGGTTACGGAACCGGAAAAGGAGATATGAAGATTGAATTTCTCAAGAACCGGAACTAGATCGGCAGACCCGGAATAGGAATGGATAACCCCGCCCGAAGCCAGGGGCCCATGATGTTTTAAAATTTTCACGATTGCATCCCAGGCCTTGCGAACATGAATGTTAATGGGGCGCTTGAGATCACAGGCCAGGGACAGATGGGTTTTAAAAACCTTAACCTGTTGATCCCGATCGGCGCCTTTATCCATAAAATCAAGCCCGGCCTCCCCTACGCCAGCGTGGATTTGTTCCAGCCATTGACCCAAATTTTTAGCCCAGTTCGGGCTCAGGGTATCAAGAAACCAGGGATGAATCCCAAAGAAAGGCACCACACAAGAAAATTCTTCAGACAATTGGGCCGTAATCCTAAAATTTTCTTCCATGGTAGCGCAGGTCCCTATTGTTTCCACCCCGGCGTCTTGGGCTCGCCGAACAATATCCGCGGCGTTTTCAATTATCCGTGAATCATGGAGATGGGTATGGACGTCAATGAATCCGGTCATACTCAACCGGCCAAAGAGTGAAGAAAATCAAGAGCCATGCGGTAACCATAATGGCCGAATCCGGTGAGCTGGCCGGTGGCAATACCGGCAATCATGGAAGTGTGGCGAAAGGTTTCACGTTTGTGGATGTTAGACAGATGTACCTCTACAATGGGGCACGACAGCATGGACATGGCATCACGCAGGGCCACTGAGGTATGGGTCAGGGCTCCCGGATTGATGATCACACCGGCAGGGCCCTGCTCAAACGCGGCATGGATGTAATCCAGAATCTCGCCTTCGTGATTGGACTGGAAAAAGTCCAGGAAAAGCCCCAGTGAATCTGCGCGTTCTTTGAGATTCCCATTGATCTGATCAAGGGTTAATGCGCCATAAATCTCAGGTTCCCTTTTCCCCAGCATGTTCAAATTGGGGCCATTGATGACATGAATCTTGCCGGGTGTTATTTGTGCTTGTGTATTCATCTTTTTCTTCCTAACAGCTTTTGTGCCCGGAACAAAAGTACCGTACCGGGCCAAAACGATTTTTAGTTTTTATAAGAGAGTCTGGGTAAGTTACTCAAATCTTAAAAACTTTATTGTGGGCTGAGCCTGGCAGATGATATGTCAGGTAGGCCCATGGCCGTTATACAGCACTATTAGCGGCAGCCTCAAATCCCAGATCAAAGGCGTTAAGGTTCATCTCAACAAGTTTGGGTTTAATCCTGCGTTTGATCGCCTCCTTAACGTTTTCCTTGGAAAAGCCCAAGGCACCAGTCTGGATCAAAGCCCCCAACAGCACAATATTCACACTCATGGGAGAACCGGCTTTCTTGGCCAGCGCCATGGCGTCTATGGCCACAAGCCCTGCGGTCTTCTCCTTAAGCACCCGTTTAATTTCCTCCACCTCCGGATAGGCCCCTTTGCCAATCCCCACGGTAAAGGGCGGCAGGGTTGCCGTATTGGTAATCACTTTTGTGTTTGCAGAACACCGGCCAATGGCGCGCAGGGTCTCAGCCGGTTCAAATCCCAGCAGGATGTCGGCTTCCCCATCGGAAATAATGGAAGAGGAGGCATCCCCGAAAATAATGGAGGACTCCACCACACCGCCACGCTGGGCCATGCCGTGGATCTCGCTCATTCTTACCTCCACACCTTCAATGAGGGCGGCTTCGCCCAGGACCTTGGATGCCAGAAGATTGCCCTGTCCGCCAACTGCTACAATGACCATTCTTAATGTTTTCATATCGAACTTGTCTCCTTGTCTATTTCAATGGGCGGATGGCGTTATCAGGACAGATCTGGGCGCACAAGGCACACCCCACACAGGTATCCGCATCAATTTTCACCCGCCCCTCTTCAATGTAAAAGGATGGACAGGCGATCCCGTTGATGCACTCCTTGTGGTCCGTACATTTATCGGTCACCTCAAAGGCTCTCGGCTTTTTGAGTTTAATACTCTTTGCCCAGAGGATACAGGGCTCTTGGGAGATGACAACGGAGACACCGTCAAAAGCCATGGCCTCTTTAAGGGTTTCAATGCTCTTTTTCACCTTAAAGGGCTTGATCACAGAGACATGCTCGACCCCCAGGGCTTTGACCAAATTTTCAATATTCACCCGGCCGTAACCGTCCATGCCCATCAGTTCCATATCCACGCCCGGATGGGGCTGATGGCCGGTCATGGCGGTAATGCCGTTTTCAAGGATCACCAACGTGAAGTTGTGGCGGTTGAACACGGCATTGACAAGTCCTGTGATGCCTGAATGAAAAAACGTGGAGTCACCGACCACGCTGACCACCTTCTGGTCCGTGGCTTTGCTGAAACCGCAGGAGGTACTCACGGAGCCGCCCATGCAGACCACAAAATCACCAACAGACAAAGGCGGCATAAACCCTAATGTATAGCAGCCGATATCACTGGGATGAATGACGTCCATTCCTTCAGCCGCCTTTTTAATGGCATAGAAGGTAGCCCTGTGGGAGCAGCCGGAGCAAAGATTGGGCGGACGGTTGGCAATTTCAGGCACATCGGAGGTATCAATCTTCGGGGCCGGGACATACTCTATGCCGAAATAGGCCGCAATCTTCTCCCGAACCATGGCAGGATGAAATTCCCCTAATGGGGTAAATAGCGCATCCGTTTTCCCCAGTATAGGGAGAACAAGTCCGGCTTCCTGGGCAAAGGCTTTAATCGCCTCTTCCATGAACGGTTCACCCTCTTCGATGACAAGCACCTTCTCACAGCCAGCCAGAAAATTTTTAATCTTATTTTTGGGCAGGGGATTGGAAAATCCGGGGCGAAGAATCTTGACCTTTGATTCAATGCCAAGGTCTTTTACCGCATCCAGGGCATAATGGTAGCTCACCCCGTTGGCTACAATTCCCCAGACACCCTGGCCTGTGGCAAAGTTAAAGTCTGAAGATTCAGACATGCCGGCGGCCTTGTCCATACGGTCAAGAAGCTTGACATGCAGGCCCCGGGCGACAGCGGGCACGGTGACGCATCGCATGGGATCCCTTTCAAAGCGTCCCTTTGTCTGTCTTTCTTTGATCTCCCCAAAAGTGACAAAAGCATTGGAGTGATTGATCCGGGTGGTGGTGCGCAGGATCACCGGCTGTTTTAAGGTTTCGGATAGTTCAAACGCCGCTTTGATCATATCCTTGGCCTCGGCCACGTTAGAAGGTTCGAGCATGGGCAGATGGCCGAATTTGGCATAGTAGCGGTTATCCTGTTCATTCTGGCTAGAAAACATGGCCGGATCGTCCGCCGTTAAAATCACCATGCCGGCGGTTACGCCGATATAGGAAAGGGTCATCAGCGGATCGGCAGCCACATTAAGCCCCACATGCTTCATCATGCAAAAGGTGCGAAGTCCGGAGTTGGCCGCAGCAGCCGCGACTTCCAGGGAAACCTTTTCATTGGTTGAATATTCAAAATACAGATCCGATTCTTGGGACATCTGGAACAGATTCAAAGAGACTTCCGAGGACGGGGTTCCCGGATATGTGGTAGCAAAAGCGACACCGGCTTCAACAGCGCCCCTTGCAATGGCTTCGTTGCCCAGGAGCATAATTTTCTCTCCAGGGCTGTCCTTTAACAGTTTATGCATGCGCACAGCTCCTTAAACATAAAACCCTGACAGGTGCATCTCCCGCCAGGTTATCCAATGTTTGAACAAAACCGTACCCGTCTGCCGTGTTGCATCCGGGCAGATTTGTGCCCGGACGCGTCTCTAACGAACCGCCCAGGCACAGGTTTTCCGGTCAAACACTATCTAATTGGTTATTGTAAAAAAAGGGCTACTCTCAGGCGTAAAGTTTTTCAGCGTGTGCCAGAGACGAGGCATACCCCTTAAATCCCTGGGTATCCTCACAGGAATTGATGGCACTGGAAGCAAAAAACCCTTCCACCATGGTCTTTTCCCCATGACGAATTAAACCCATGAACAATACCGGAACAAGGCTGAGCCCGTTTTGGCCGGTTTCAACACTGAAGTCCAGGGGAGTTTCAGTCTGATAAACAGCGAACAGACTGTTCTGGACAGGCATCAGCTGAACAATTTCAGGATGTTCATGGTGGTGATGGTCGTGATTGTGATCACTACAATGGTTGCACATGATCTTTAAAGCCTTTCATTATTGCAGGTTGAGGGTACGCATTTCTTGCACATCAGGTCTTTTCCGGCAAATACCACAGACCTTGGCACCCTAAAAACAGTTTAGCCCTTAATATTACCGAAATTTATTATAGAATTAAAGGGTTTTGAAAAAATTCTTTAATGGGTTTTTACGGCCAGAATGGCGGCCCCCTCCAGCTCACGGACCAGTTTAATGCAAAGGTCGCCTTTGACAAATTCTTCAGCCTTGGACTTTTTCCTCCGGCCGATGACAATCATGGAGTGGCCCCCTTTTTTAAACTCCTCAATGATCCCGTCCGCAACTGTCTCGCAAGGTTCATTTACGATTTTAACCTGAATATTTTCTTTGGGTATTCCTGTTCTTTCCACCAGACCCAGTTTTGCCTTTTCAAGAATAGACAGATATCGTTCCGGCTGGGCTTCCATAAAGCTTTTACCCATGAGTTCATCACCGGCAGCGGGTTTTCTGAACACATGAATCAATGTCACATCAATGCTGTCAGGACAAAATTTAAGGGTTGAAAAATATTCCAATGTAGCTTTTGAACTGAATGAATCGTTTACGGCTATGAGTATGGATTGCTTCATCGTTCAATCCTTTTTAAAAACGTGGTTATAATTCGTCATCTATATTTCATCAAAGGCTTGGACACACCTGTCAATATCCTCAATGATTTCGTCGACCATCTCGTAGAAAATTTCAGTTTGTTTTGAAAAATGCATTAAAATATTATTCATCGTGCTTGGAATAACCGGATACAATTTCTTAAGATTTACCAGCCGCCTTTGATCCAGTATGGAAAAATCAGCGTCGGTTAACCGTTCAATCAGATTGCCATAGGTTTTCGGGTTGTTTTTAATCATGTAAACCGTATGAAACCCCTTACCAATGGTGTAAGTCAAGAGATTGCCGAGCCCGAATATATCCAGACTGAAAGGATTTTCAGTTGTCTCGTAATCGTAGTCAAAATCGATCCAGACATAATTGCCCGTTGCCCTTTCCACAAAGAGGTGATCGTTTCTGATGTCCCCGTGCTTGAATCCGTTTCTATGCAAAAAACTAATTGCCCCAAAAGCCATTGACAGATTTCGAAGTATCCCAGGAAGTATGGTTCTAAAATAAGTCTCGTAAGGCATATCACTGAACTTGCCAAGATATTGCAAAAAATTTGTCCCCCGGACCACCTCAAGAACCCGAATATTATTACCCTTTTCATCGATAATGGCTTTGCCCTGCATAAAAAGAGAGTGCCCAGCCACCAGATCAAGAATTTTGCCTTCTTTTTCAGGACTTCGAAAACAATCTATTTTTACCTCGCCAATAGTTATTTGGAAGGATTCAAAAAAGGCAAATTTGAGATATTGAATATCCTTTGTTTTCTGATTAATTACCTTCTTTACCCAGAACTTTGGATCTTCAATGCCGAAGCGCTGCTCCTTGGCATGGCCGATCACTTTATAGGTCTGGCCGTTCAGATGGATGATATCCCCGCTGTCTATGGCATAAAAATTACTGATATCCTGGATGGATGATTTTCCCATAGCATTGGCCTCGTTGGTTTGCGCCCGATTTAATCAAGGAGTCTATGGGGCAAATTGCTCATAGCCACCTTAAACTGATCAATCACATTTTTAAGGCCGTTGTTTTCAATCACGACCCCAAGATGCTCAAACAATACAGACAAAGATTCCATGTCCTCTTCACCGATAGCAATCACTTTATTATGATACATGCGCACAACCCCTGTCACCGTATGCCTGAATTTAATAGGTATGGAGAGCATGGATGCGATATTTTCATCTGCCGCCTGCTTTGGGTACTGGACCCTGGGATCGGTCTGCATGTCTTGAATAAAAACAGGCTCTCCCTTGATAAGGGCGGAGTCTTTTTCATCAATAAAGATAGGGCCTTTTTCCAAATATTCCTGGCTGATACCGTAACTGCTCACCATAAAGAGCTGATTTTCCTTTTCATCCAAAACAAGGGTGCAACAGCCTTTGATTTTAAATGTTAAAGCGATCCCTTCTGTGATATGTGCCAACAAAAGCTTCGGATCGTCATAGGTTGAAATTGCATGGCTTATGGACCTGAATTGCTCCAGATTGAACTTGCGTTCCAATGCGTTGGTCATTTCAAATCTCCCTGTTTAGACAAGATTCGGACGGCTCTTTAAGGCCGGCCGCTTGGGAACAATAAAACTCGAATCTCTCTTCGGGCCGCTCGTCTAATTGAACACTGGCCATGGACCGTCCGAATTTTTCACCAAGGTCCAACCCACAACATGATTTGAAAAATATCTGTGGGTTACACAGACGCGCCAATAATAAGACGAAAAATAATGAACTGAATGATATTATTATATTGAAAAATAAAAACCCATGTCAACGATTCAAATTGGATAGCGTCAAAACTGTCGTATGATTTTTCCTGATTCAGTGCGCTTAAATATATCTTTAAACACAATATCCTTTGGCCTCTCGTAGCGGTCCAATCTTTGGGTAAAAAAGGCTGTCAACTCTTTCTTAATGTATTCATTCGGCCGGGCCTCAATTACCAGGACAATTCTGTGGCCAAGGATTTTATCAGGCAAAGCCCCGATGAAAAACGGATATGTAATCGAATCTTCCAATTTTTTTTCTATAATTTCGGGAAAATACTTTATACCGCCGGAGATGATCACATTATCGGCCCGCCCCAGTATTTTGAATGTTTTATTGCCATCAAGCTCAGCTAGGTCGTTGGTCACAAGACTTGGTGCATCCAGGCCCGGCATGTCAATAGTCAGACATCCCATTTCAGACAGCCCCACCTGAATCCCTTTAAGACAATGAAAGCCGGCGGACGCGTTTTGACCGTTTATCCGGCGAAGGGCAATGTGTGTGGCGGTTTCCGTCATACCGTAACTTGCGAAACAGGCCGTGGACACATTCCCAAGTTCGGTTTCAAGCCGTGACGGCAACGCAGAACCACCGATCAGTAAACTATTCAAACCGTCAAACCGTTTTGAATCCTTCAGCAATTTTATCACCTGATTGGGGACCATGGCGGCAAAACGGAAGGGATCGGATTGACACCGGGCCAGGAAGCCGAAATCATCGGTTGGTTCCGCGGTACATAGATCCAGTCCGCCCAAAAGCGCTCTGATCACCATAAGTTTCCCTGCAATATACCTTAGGGGTAGGCATAAAAGAATACGATGCCCGGATTTCAGTTCAAAAAATTCAAGGGTACGCATGGCGCTTTGGGCGACAAACTTTTTCTCCAGGAAAATGGGCTTGGGCGGACCTGTGCTGCCCGAAGTGTGCGCGGTGATGAAGGTTTGCGGCCCATACCATTGGGCCAGAAAATCAATGACATCGGATTCAATGCCCCGGGGGAAGACTTGACGCCCTGATCGCAAAAGCGTTGCCACCTGGTGCACGACGCCGTTGATACTCAAAGTCTCTGGAAAAATGTTCACGATGTTAAAAAATCCCTGGAAAAACAAACCGCTTATCCGGATCAAAAAACAGCTCTTCCCCACGAATTTCTAAGGGGGAATCCATATTATTGGTAAATAACTGCCCCGTCCCAAGCCCCTGGTGCAGGCAAGGCTGTTTTAAAAACGCCCATTGGGCAATGGCATTCAACCCCAGGTTGGATTCAAGATAAGAGGTGATCCACCAGTCTATCCCTCGGGCATCAGCCAGTTCAATCCATTCGTCACACCCGTTCATCCCGCCGTGCAAACTGGGCTTTAGAACCAGGTAATGGGGGGCAAGGGAGTTGAGTAGGCAAGTTTTGTCTTCAAGCGCTGTGATCCCAATGAGTTCCTCATCTAGGGCAATGTCCAAAGGTGACTGCCTGCACAATTCGGCCATTTGAGGCCACTGCCCTTTGGCGATGGGCTGTTCAATAGAGTGAATATCAAGCTCTGCCAGTTGTCCAAGCCGCTCCAAAACCTCATCTGAAGAAAATCCGCCATTGGCATCCACCCGTAAAATGACGTCGTCGGCACTGTATTCGGCCCGGATGCCTTTAAGGATGGCCAACTCATCTTCAAACTGAAGCGCCCCGATTTTAAGCTTAATGCACCGCCACCCCAGATCCAGTTTCTGACGCACCTGTTCTTTCATGAACGACAGCTCCCCCATCCAGATCAGTCCGTTGATGGGGATGCCTTTGTCGCCCCGGGTGAAGCTGGACGGAAACAGGATCTGTTTGCCGGTCTCTTCCATATCCCTAAGTGCAGTTTCCACGGCGAACTGAACTGAAGCGGGTATACTTTGCCGAGCTGCCCGGACACAAAAGCCGGCCGGATCTGAAGTCAGGGCCTCCAGTGCCTGTTCCACCTCAGGGATGGTCTCATCACTCAACCCCGGTAAAGGCGCGCACTCCCCCACCCCGACCCGGCCCTCTTTTTCCAAGACAATATACCAAACCCGGCGGTGGTTCAGCACCCCCCGGGATGTCCCTGCCGGCCGTTTAAACTGTAAATCATGTTCAATAACGCGTACTTTCATCACTTTGAATCTATCCAAACACCAATACTATTTTTGATTTATCACGAAGGACACGAAGTTATTAAAGCAAGACACTTCGTGATCTTCGTGGTGAACTATAATCTTGAATAGTTAGCGTATTGAAATCATGGAAATTTCGGAAATTTATTAAAATCTGGTTTGCGTTTTTCCAAAAATGCGTTTTTACCTTCCTGGGCCTCCTGGGTCAGGTAATACAACAGCGTGGCGTTACCAGCAAACTCCTGAAGTCCCAACTGCCCGTCAAGCTCAGCATTGAGCCCCAGTTTGATCATGCGCAGGGCCAAAGGACTGTGTTCCTGCATCTTCATGGCCCAGGCCACGGTCTCATCCTCAAGCTGCTCCAGGGGGACCACCTGATTAACCAGCCCCATTTCCAAGGCCTCGGCAGCCGAATATTGACGACACATAAACCAGATCTCACGGGCCTTTTTCTGGCCGATGGTGCTGGCCAGATAGGATGAGCCCAATCCGGCATCAAAACTGCCCACCTTGGGACCGGTCTGACCAAAGATGGCATTTTCACTGGCGATGGTGATATCGCACACCACATGCAGCACATGACCACCGCCGATGGCAAACCCGTTGACCATGGCAATCACGGGCTTAGGCATAGACCGAATCTGTTTCTGAACTTCCAGGATATTCAACCGTGGTGTGCCGTCTTTGTCGATGTAACCGCCCTCCCCTTTCACATTCTGATCGCCGCCGGCACAAAAAGCGGTGTCCCCGGCCCCGGTCAAAACAATCACATTGATACGCTTATCCTCCCGGCAGATGCGCAAAGATTCGCTGATTTCATGGACGGTGGTGGGCCGAAAGGCGTTACGGTAGCGTTCACGGTTGATGGTAATCTTGCCGATTCCCTCGTAATATTCAAAAAAAATATCTTCAAACTCTTTGATGGGTTCCCACTGGCGTTTTGTTGTCATCTCTCACTCCACGTTTATGGTTAGTACTTTTTTAATTTCTCTAAACAGGCCCTTAAATACGTTTGTGTTGATTTGGGCATCCGTAAACACCTCTAAAAGGGTGGGGACAGTCCGGTCAGGATTATAAAGTTTTTCAAGTGCCTTGTCCAACTGGACACCTGAATCTGCTTGGAGATAGTCAAGGCCGAATGTTGATGCAAGGCCTTTGGCTTTTGTATTGTGGCCTGCAAAAAAACAATTTTGAAACACCCGTTGATTATCTTCTCCTGTGCGCCCTGCAAGGTCTTCCACAAAACTGAAAATATTGCCACCACCATTATTGAGCAGGATAATCCTTAAGTTATCCCCCAGGTATTTATTCCACAATCCATTGGAATCGTAAAAAAACGAGAGGTCTCCCAAAATAAGGGTATTTATTTTAGAAGTGCATGATGCATACCCCACCGCCGTTGAAACAGAACCATCAATGCCGCTGGTTCCTCGGTTACCAAGCCAGGCTACGCCTTTAATGCCGGAATTTAACACAGCATATCTTACTGTGGAGCTGTTGCCCAGATGTATGACTGAATCCTCCGGCACAGCCCTCAATGCATCGGCACACGCCGTAAAATCGCTGAAAGGAGCCTGGTCCAGATACCGTTCGTAAATTTGAAAAACCGACTTCTCCCGATCTTTCCAGGCCCCGGCATAATCGCCGGATGGTTTGTGGGTCTGCATGCCGGCCGTCTGTTCAAAAAACTGTTCCGGAGTCATTGCACAAACTCGGGTTAACGCCTGGTAGGTGTCCATATGCCCGCCGTCGGCATCCACATGAATGTGTTTGTCCGGTTTGTAAGCTCTTAAATATTGCCGAATACGCTTGGATACAAAATGCCTGCCAAAGGTAATCAGCAAATCAGGCTGAAACACGGCTGCGTCTGCTTGGGATATGGACCCAAGGATTAGTTCCGGACGAGTACAAAAGCAATCAGAAGGGATATGCAGATTGGCCAGATGTTCTGCAACAACCAGGGCTCCGGTTTTTGCCACAAACAGAGCCAAGGCACTGTTAAGCGCTGCACCGGCAAAGGATTGGCCTGCCAGTACCAATACTTTATCTGCCCGATCAATATCCTCGACTGAGTCAGCCAACGCCTGTTCATCAAAATTGATCCGTCTATCCGACGCTCCAATCAATTTAACATCAGGCAACGGTACATCTACGGTCCGGTGCAAAGGTTCTTCTAACGGAATATTAATATGCACAGGTCCCGGCCTATGAGACACAGCCGTATTCAGTATATCGTTTATCAAATACGCCCCGGACCACAGCTGACACTCCGATTCCTCCAAGGGCAGTGAACACGACTGCCTGATAAAATTGCGGTATAGATCCGTTTGCCGGATGCATTGGTTTTCCAGCTGATCGATCCAATAGGCGGGCCGGTCAGCAGTCACAACAATCAAAGGAATTTTCTGGTAATAGGCTTCGGCCACAGCCGGGGCAAAATTAACAGCAGACGTACCGGAACTGCATACAATCACAACCGGTTTTTCTTTTGCCTGGGCAACCCCCAGGGCAAAATAACCGGCACTGCGCTCATCCACAATCACCCTGCAGTCAAATTGTCCGCTCCCAGCCAAGGTGTGGATTAAAGGGCCATTCCTGGAACCGGGGCACAGCAATATGTCGGTAATATTTCTGCTCAAAAACAGAGAGGCCAGCTGCTGGACATGCCGCTTTGTTGAAATCATCATACCTGTTCCTGCAAGTCCTCAATGGCATTTAAAAGTGTTCTGGATTTTTGTGTGGTCTCTTCCCACTCCTGTTCCGGGTTGGACCGACTTGTGATCCCCCCACCGGTGTAGAGGACATACTGGGTATCCTCAATTTCCATGCTGCGCAGATTTACATAAACGTCGGTGCCGCTTTGTTCAAGGCGCCAGGGCCCAAGGAAACCGGTATAATAGCGTCTTTCATGAGGTTCAAAGTTCCGGATAAAACGGGCAGCGTCAACCTTGGGCAAACCGCAAACCGCGGGCGTCGGGCAAAGCTGCGCAACAAATTCGCCAAGCCGATCTTCAATATGCTCCCCGGAAAAAAAGAAGGAGGTCTTCAAATGCGCCACAGTGGCGGTTTCAAGGTCCTGAGGACCCTTTGTCTGATAAGCGGAGAATCCAAACCGGTGAAGCACATCCACTGTATACCTGGAAACAAAGGCCTGCTCTTCAATTTCCTTGGTAAACCAGCAGTATTGGCCATCGGGTCGCCGGGGTTGGGTGGCTGCCAGGGATACAGTCTGGGCATGGCGCCCATCGGAACGAAACAACAGTTCAGGGGTGGCACCCATCCAAAGCCCGGCTTTGGGCAGATTTACCACAAATACGAACACCCCAGGATTTGCATCATGCATTTTAAGAAACAACCGGCCAATGGATTCATTTTTTTTCTCCTTGCAAATGCGCCTGGAGACAATGACCTTGGAAAACTTTGCCGTGTGGATCTGTTTAATGGCCTGGTTGACGCAAACCAGGTAATCATCATAATTTGTTGAGATGCACGGTGCTTTTACATCCTGCCGCAAAGGGTCAGCAGTCTGGCTTTTCGGATCAAACGAAAGGATTTGATCGTAACCTTTAAGATGTATGGCCGGCTGCAAAACGATCACTGGAACTTGATCCGATATCTCAAACGGGGCAAACACAAACCCCCGGACCCGGCTTAACTGCTCTATCTTCTCCGGGAATACAATATTCTCCTTTGATCCTGCAATCAGTTGTGGGCTGTCACTGGACGGTTGGAACCAGCCGGCAAATGCACTATTTTTTTCTATCAGAGTATCAATCAGACAACTAAATTGGGTAACGCGGTTCATCCTATCCTTCAATTTCTCACCAGCAGCGGCTGTATATGCGGCCATTATATCAATCTTAACGTTTTTATTTCGTTATTGTATTTTAACCTGAGCGGTTTTTTTAACATCCCTAATCCATGAATAACAGTTTTTTTTGGTATGTCATGTTATTCGCAGATACGGTCAAATTTCCCCTTGGTTAGTTTAATCAGGTCGCCCGCTGTCAATTCAATGTCAAGCCCACGTTTGCCGGCACTGACAAAAATGGTCTTAAAATCCTTTGCCGTGTCATGAACCACCGTTGGCAGTCTCTTTTTCTGCCCGATAGGGCTGACTCCCCCCAGGATATAACCGGTGGTCTTTTCCACCAACTTTTTATCTGCCATGGCGGCCTTTTTAACGCCCATGGCCTTGGCAAACATTTTTAAGTTCAATTGGCAGGACACAGGCAATACGGCAACACCAAGTTCCTTTCCGTTCATTGACACCACAAGGGTCTTAAAAAGCTGATCCGGACTGACGCCAAGTTTTTCAGCCGCCTCCTGCCCATATGAGTCGGCCCTGGGGTCGTGGCTGTATTCATGAATTTTAAAATCAACTTTTGCTTTTCTGACTGTATTAATAGCTGGTGTCATTTAGTTATTTTCCCAATCTGTTATTTTTCAAATCCCTGTTTATCATATTTGTATAACGTTATTAAAGAACTGCAAAACAAAAAAGCCCCCTGGTG
Source organism: uncultured Desulfobacter sp. (assembly GCF_963664415.1). Classification (NCBI taxonomy): domain Bacteria; kingdom Pseudomonadati; phylum Thermodesulfobacteriota; class Desulfobacteria; order Desulfobacterales; family Desulfobacteraceae; genus Desulfobacter; species uncultured Desulfobacter sp. Next base: position 48,713 of record NZ_OY761440.1, read on the forward strand.
GTTTTCACCAGGGGGCTTTTTTGATTCTGTTTATCTATTTTGAAAAAAAGGTGTGTTATAAACAAACAGCCTTATTGCGATGTTTTTTCACCACTTATTTTCATATACCGTTGTGCCGAATTGTTGTGCCAAATTTTTATGCCGGGCTTCGTCTATTGGTATTTTTTCACTACATATTTTCTTATATTGCCGCACCAAATTTTTATACCGGACTCGTTCTTGCTGAAGTTGTGTTTTCAATTGATCGATAAGCTCATCTCTTGAACGTTCAGACTTGGCCGATACACGGCTTAATTCCTTATCAACGGATTCAGCAAGACGTTCCACACGCTGCTCCAGATTCACAACCCGATTCAGCAACCCACCATCATCCGGTACAGATTCAATTTCAGACACCAGGGCCGTAGTTTTTTGCCGCTCTTTGGTAAAAATTCCAAGCCCCCCCTTTTCCTCAACCACCTGGTCGAGCACCCCCAGGGTAATAGCTTGTTTATTATCAGCATAGGCGTAGACCAGAACAGCGTCGCATAAAAGGTTAATTGTCCGGGGAATCCCCCCTGAAATCTCATGGATTTTCTTTACAACATCGGAAGGAAAGAGGCAGGGATCACCACCGGCTTTGGAAATCCGGTGAGCAATATAGGCTTTGGTCTCCTCGATGTCCATCGCTGCCAGATGATAGCTGACCGATATTCGTTGGGCAAACTGCTCCAGCTTAGGATTTTCAATCATTTCACGAAGATTGGGCTGCCCCACGATCATGATTTGAATCAAAAGTTCCTCGTCGGTCTGGAGATTGGACAACATACGGACCTCTTCGAGCACCTCATGGGACAGATTCTGGGCCTCATCAATGACGAGCAGAACATTGCGGCCTTTCGCATATTTTTCAATTAAAAACCGATAAAATATATCCAGAGCTTTGGCTTTACTGATCCCATCCTCATAAGGCACTTCAAACTCATTGAGGATGAGATAAATCAGGTCATTGGAAACCACATTGGTGTTGAAAACAACGCCTACATCCATATCCTTATCGATCTTGTTAAGTAAATGGCGTATCAATGTGGTTTTGCCGATACCGATTTCTCCAGTGAGCATGACAAACCCAATTTTCTCCGACAGCCCATACTCCAGAAAGGACAAGGCATTCTGATGCCTGGTACTGGCATAGAGATAATTGGGATTGGGCACCAGGTTAAATGGCTTTTCTTTCAGATTAAAAAACTTTGTATACATAACTATTTCTGTTTATTCAGAACGAAGCCAAGAAAATTTTCTTTGGGCAGAAGATTTGCCGCCTTTATAATATCCTTCTTTGATGTTTTCCCGGCTTCCACCACCATTATTACACCATCCATGAGCGGGGCCAAAGAAATTGCCTCGGAGCGCTCCAGAACCGGGGGGGCATCAAAAAACACATATCGGTCATCATACCGTTCACTCATTTCCTTGACCAGCTTTGCCATAAGAGGAGAGGATAAAAGCTCTGATGAATCCATGATGGTCCGGCTGCCTGAAATCAGGGTCAATTTATCCACTCCAGGCCAGACAATCAAATCATCTAAGGGCATATCATCCAGGAAATAATCTATCAGGCTGTTCTGGCTTTCCACGCCTAAGTACCGGTGGATGTCCTGCCCTTTGAGGTCGCAGTCCACTAAAAGCACAGTCTGATTCATAGACCGGGAAAACACCAGACCCAGGTTGATACAGGTCACGGTTTTTCCCTCTTCGGACCATGCACTGGTGACCATAACGGTCTTGATGGGCTTGCTGGCAGATCGGTTCTTGATATGAGTTCTCAAGATCTTGTACTGCTCAATTTCTGCCGCACTGGGATTCAGACAGACGCTTCGATAACGTTCAGCCACCTCGGAATTAATCCGGCAAGGCCGCGACCGGGAATAGACCGGGGGGGACCATCCGTTTTTTTGGGTCGTCCGGCTATCGGTCTCCTCTCCTGCCTCTGATCCTATGCTTTCCTGTCGTTGACTTTTTGCCCTTTCAAGGGCTTTTCGCAATTTCATAAAAATAACCTTTAGATGTAAAGTGTCTAAAAACTACCCATTAACTCGATGTTGCGCATGACCTTAACCCACAGCACATCCAGGTCCATGACGTAGGCATCAAACAAAACCACTGCCGTGATCGCTGAAAAAATCACCACCAAGGCGACAACCCCTGCTTTCATCCGTTTCCTTGACCGGTCCTGTTGAGTCTCAATGTTCGGTACCACTGTAAGTACCGGCATTCCAGTACCCTTGGCAAGCGAATCAGCATCCAGAAAAGAGGAATCGGAATACTCCATAACCGCAACCATCCCTACCCCGGCGCCGATTCCGAGCACTAATCCGATCAGAATGATGGCCAGCCGGTTGGGCTTTGACGGCTTTTCCGGCAACTTGGCCGATTCCACCAAAGTAAAGCGCTCCCCTTTTTGATCCGTCTCCAGCTTTTTGGCCACATCCGCTTCCAGCATTTTGGCCTGCATCTCTTTATATTTTAGGTTCAGTGTATTGCGCTCGGCCAGGATGGCATTGTATTTTTCCTCCACCCTGGGGGCCGCAGCCAGCCGTTGCTTGTACTCTGCTGCCTGGGCCATGAAGTCCTGAATCCGGTTTTCGGTAGAACGGATATCTGATCTAAGACCAGCCAGTCGGGAGGACAGAGTGACATAGGCGGGATTCTTCTGAAGATTTTCCCCACCTCCTTGGGCTTTTTCCTTCTTTTTCTTTTCTACCTTGGCAGCGACCTCCGCAATCTCCTCTTTCTTCTTTTGCACATCCGGATATTGATCAGAAAAATGGGTCTTCAGGTTGATCAGTTCCAGTTCTAACACTTCCAGCCGCTGCTCATCCTCGTCTTTACGCAGCCCACCTACATAAATGTCTTCCATATATTTCGAGGTGTTAACCAGTTCATCTTCCAGAGATTCTTTTTTTTCTTTCAGGGCTCTTAAGCTCTCTTTAGCCGTCTCAATATTCCGTTCCATATTGGCCTGACCCTGCATGTTCAGCTGAAACACTTCGGGCAGAGAATCAACGTGCTCTTTTTTAAATTGTGCCAGCTGCCCTTCATATTCGGCCAGCTCCTCCCTAATTCTTTCCTTTTCCACCGTCAAAAAGCTCAGTGTCGAAGTGGCCTGTTCGGTCCTGACTTTTAAATCTTCTTTTAGAAAAAGGGTGGTAATGGTGCTGACCACCTGCTGGGCCTGTTTGGGACTGTCCCCCTCAAAGCTCAGGGTAAAAGCGATGGTAGCGGTGCCTGTTCTTCCTGACCTGCGGTCAGCGATCTCGACATTCACCGGGGTCAAAATGATCTGCTCACGCATTCCGTCGACAATTTCGTCCATGCCCATTTTGTCCCGCAGTTTTGGATAAAGATTGAATTTTAAGATCAGTTCCTGGAGCTGACTAGAAGTCAATACCCGCTGCTTGATGCTCTGCATGCGCTGTTCGGCAAAGGTGGTCATACTTGAGGTTACATACTCCGCCGGAATTTCACGCTGTTCAATAAGAATGGTGGCTGATGACTCAAAAGACGGGGGCCAAAGTAGTGCTGTCAGGGTCGCAACCAAGGCAATCCCCACAAAAGGAATGATCAATGCCCATTTTCGTCTTTTTAAAATCGCCAGATAATCGCCGGGGGTCAGTATTTGTTCTTCCATCGCTTTCTCTATCCTGGGTTAATAAAATATTAAAATTAATATACCTGTAAAAAAACCAGCCAGTGGTTAGCTAAATCAAATATTTACTTACAATGAATGGTGTCGTCGTCTGGCCAAGCGCCATTTCGCAGTAAGCAATTTTTTTTCAACAGCATCAAAATTCTTTTTTCAGTGTCAGGGAGAACAGGTTCCGTTCCGTCTGGGTATCCTCAATTCGATCATCCAGGTGAGTATACCGATAATAACCAGTTAAAAACAAGGTCTGTGTGAACCTGTATCTGAAACCAGGCTGGACATTAAAGGTCAGATCATCAGTATCATCCTGGTTTGTCCGCTCATTTTCATTTAGATAACAGGAGGCCCTCAGGCTCAATGTCAGATCTTCTGTGATCCGGTGACGGACCTTGCCGGAAAGACTGGTCCGCTGGACCACACCATTGGTGCCGGAAGCGCCTCGCATATCCTGGGACAAGGCCAGACCCATGGTTGATTTAAGCCCGTTATAATTGACTCCTGTGGAAATTACACCGCCCCAGACACCGCCATTCTCGTCTTCAACACTTCCTGAGCTGATCACAGTACCGGTCTGTGTATGAACGTACCTTGTGTTTGTTTTCTCGTCGGTCTGGCTAAAACTGGCTCCAGCCAGACAGAAGATATCAACGATTTCGGTCATCTGGCGAGAAAATCCAGCCGAAAACTGAAACGTATCCGAGGTATACTCCTGCAATGTATCCCGGCCGACCAGCAGACCGTTGATCAGCTGATCAGGGTATTGGTGATCAATATCGGCCGTATACCTGAAATAACTCAGGTTCAAAAGCCCGGTGGTATTCTTAAAAGTTTCAGACAAATTTTTTGAAAGGGACACGGTTACAGAGAATAAATCATTATCTTCCTGTTCATCGTCCTCATCTTCCTGCGTGTTCCCGTATCGAACCTCAAGGCCGGCCTTTGTTTTTTCCGAAACAAAATAATTCGAAGAGACCGAAAAGCCAAATTTTTCCCGGTCGCCGGAAATCTTAAGCCCCGTGGTATCCGTGTCACGGTCTCGCGTGGAGTCCTTTGAATAATCGGCAGTCCCTCCCAGGGAAAACCGTTCGTTCAAGCGATAATCTATACCGCCCGACGCAGATCTGTCCAGAGCATCAAGCTCGCTGTTATCGGCATACCAGCGTTGCTTCAACCTACCTGTAAGCGACGTGTCCAGACGCTCTGTTTTCCGCTTCAGGGTCAGTCCCCCCTCAACTGCCGTGATCCAGTCTGCCTCCGGCTGATCGTCAACAAAAAGAATATTGTCCGAATACTGCTGATTTAGGGAAATAAAAGGCGTAATGGTATCTGGATCAGCCGAGGCAGCGCAGGACCAAAAAACCAGCATAATAATCAGGGCCAGGCATTTTTTCATGGTTTCTCCTATCGGACCACGATCACATCATCCCGTTGAAGCATGATATTCTGATCCAAATTTTCTCCTTCAGAGACCTCGTCATAATTAAAATTCAAAATTTTAGTCTGTCCGTCGATTTTCCTAAAAATGCCGATCTCCTTTTCTTTGGCAAAGGGCGTCAAACCTCCGGCCACAGACAAGGCCTGAAGCACGTCAACATTTTTATGGATGGCAAACCGGCCAGGATGATTTACTTTGCCAATGACATAAACCACCATGCTGTTCACCTGGAGCAGACTCACAGACAAAACCGGGTTGGAGATAAAATGAATCAGCTTTTCGGTTAACTCCTTTTCCAGTTCCACAACAGTTTTTCCTTCTACCATGACCTGGCCCAGCAGGGGCATCTGTATGGTCCCGTCGGGCAGGACTACCCGCTGCCTTGTAAGATCGGCATTTTTCCATACACTGATGTCCAATGCATCTCCGGCACCGATGCGGTACTCCCCGGCACCGGCTGTCATTGCCCAGCAAGCAAGGAACAAGCACCCTATAACCAAACCTTTTAATAATTTCATAACTTTTATCCCAATGAATAAATATTAAATTTAGTCTACACAACCCCCTGCCAAAAACAACATAAATTTTGTTTTTGGCCTCATTGCGCCCAAAAACCGCATTGACAACATAAGGCCTAAACAAAAAAAGGAAACCGGATACCCTTGCAGGTATCCGGCCAGTTTTTAATGATGTCTTACACGTGTTCTTTTAACCCCTGCCCTTAAAAGTCAGAATTAATCCTGAACCGTCTTTCTTCTGAAACCGACAAGACCGATAAGACCTGAACCAAGAAGCAGTGCGGCTGTCGGGATAGGAGTCTCGTTTACGGGCGACTGTTCTGTTGGGAGTGCACCCAACAGCTCAAGGGTAGATGCGCCGCCAAAATCCAACACATACATGCCGGCACTGTTAACGGTTAAGTCGGCTTCCTTAAGGATAGTAACACTGGCACCATTGTCTATTTTCATATAGAAACCAAGTTCAACAGCGTCACCATCCAGGCTGAAAGCAAGCGTAGTGGTTGTTAAATCCTCACCCGAAAAAATCGTAACTTGATTCTCGGTTATAGAGAAAGTATTTAAGCCATTAGTTAGAGCATAATAAGAGCCCTCGTTGTTGTAATCATAAAACCCAAACTCGCCGAGCTCATCTTCAATCGTAATTATACTGCCGGAAGTCGACGCCCACGGCCCGCTGTACAAAGCGGCAAATACAGGCTGTGCTAAAAACAAACCGCAAACCACAAGACAAGCTGCAAATAGAATACCACTTTTTTTCATACAAATTCCTCCATTTTCTTTAAGATTATGACACATTAAAAACTACATCCTCGATCATGCTGAAAGAATCAGTCGATCGAATTTTCCATTCAAGATGACATGCAAAAAAGCAACCAGAACCTATGCATATTTTGTTTTTGGCTGAATTTTAATGCAGTCATCACAAAAATAACTCTGCTATTTAGCAAAAAAACCATTTTACCAACTTTTTTACCCAAAAAACATCACGCCTTTGGCGTGTCAAATATCCCCCTAGAAAAAAAATCCACACAATATAAAAAAAATACCACACCAAACTATTATGTTGTTGTTTTTATTATTTTATTTTCATTTATTACTGATAAAATTTTTCATACAAAGCCTGTGCCTGCTGCCGCCATGGAAAATTCCTTTTACCGGCCAGTGCCTGTTTCAAGTGGGCTGCAGCCTCCTTGGTATTCCCCAGATCGTGGCAAACCTGCGCATAGTGGTATTGGATTTCCAGATTATCCGGCAGCTTTTCTATTGCCTTGGCGATATTCTTTTCCGCTTGTTCCAAATCACCGGCTTTGTAATTAACCCATCCCAGGGTATCCAAAACCAGGCCGGAGTCGGGATTCAGTTCTAAAGCCATCCTGGCATATTTCAGGGCCTCATCCAGGTCCGCCTTTGACGTTCGGGTTTTCCCCAGCAAAAAGGCCATATTGTTGGCAGCCAACCATGCATCCTTATGCCGAGAAAGAAAATCCCGGTAAAGCGCAATGGCTTTTTCATATTCCAGATCCCGTTCATAAATTCCAGCCAGTGTCAGCCAGGCTAACTTATTGTCTGGATCCATTGCAAGGGCCTCTTTAAACTTTTCAACAGCCTCCTCTTTCTGGCCCTGTCTCAGGTACAATTTACCCAAGGACGTGATAAAAACGGAAGAATCTTTTGTTTTTTCCGCGCCGGCCTTAAGCTCTTCAATGGCCAGGTCCACCTGGTCGGTTCGGGACAACGCTTCTGCCATCTTAAGGTGTCCCAAGGCCTCCCCTTTTTTATTCTGCTGGATCAGTCGATACTGGTCCATGGCCTCATCATACCGATTCTGGGCCAGATAAAAATCGCCAAGTCCGGCAATGGACCCGATATTGTAAGGATCCAGACTCACAAGTTGCTTTAGGTTTTCTTCGGCCGCCTGGGTATCTTTTTTTAATATATTTACCCGGACCATTCCTTTAAGAATTTTGGCGGAGTTGGGAGCCCGCTTTAAGGCTTTTTTCAAAATATCTAAGGCCAGGTCATAATTTTTACCAAGCGCATAGGCGTTAGCCAGGCCGATATACGCCGCCAGATGGTCGGGATGAGCCTCTGTTACAGCCCGGAACCGGGACACGGCCTCATCTCCGTCCCTCCGGGCCAGAGCAAGGCGCCCCTTGAGGTACTGGGCATCAATATTTTTGGGATCAATCTCCAATACCTGATCCACCTGGGATTCGGCCTGATCTGCCCTGCGCAGGATAATATCAAGCTTGGCTATGTTGATGCGGGCCTTAACCCTGTCCGGCTCCGGTGCCTTATCCGCCAAAGCAATATAATCTTCCAACACTTGGGAGGCCTGTTCAAGCTGTTTCTTTTTTAAATAAATCTCGCTGAGCAGAGCAGTATACTGATATATTTCCGGATGCACTTTCATGCCTTGCTTGATCAAGGCGGCACTTTTGTCAATCTGATTAGCCTTTAACCGCAGGGCCGCAACAGCAAACACCCGCTTTTGGTCCTCTGGATTCTGTGCTATGACTTGGTCAAGAATAGTGTCAGCTTTTTCCTGCTGCCCGGTTTGCAAATAAACCCAGGCCAGGTTCATGCTTAGATTCAGGTCGCCCGGGACCATATCCAAGGCTTTTACAAGCTCTGCTTCCATGGCCGTAGCATTGCCATGTTTTCCAAAATACCTGATCCTGGCCAGGATCAGAACCATGGATTTAGGGTGGGCAGCCTGCCCCTGGGCCAAAACGCTGGCCACTTCCTGATCTTTTTTCTCCATCTCCAGACCGCTGGCCTTAACCAGGTAAAAGCCCGGGGGGAGATCCGGTTTGCCTTCTAATTTCTCAAGTAGAGCAAAGGCGGCCTTGGGATCCTTTTTTTTCAAATAAATACCGGCCTTCAACAGGATAGCGTCCTCATGGTCCGGCGCATTTTTCAAAATCACATCCATCTGCTCTTCAGCCTGGTCCAACGCATTGGCCGCTAAAAACAACCGGCCTAAATCAAGGCGAGCTGCGGTATTTTCCGGATCCAGCTTCACAGCCTTAGCCAAGGCACCAAAAGCAGCCTTGGGATTTTTGCTGCGCAGCTCAGCCTTTCCAAGATAATGGTAGGCCTGTGCAAAATCCGGATCAATCTGGATGGCATTTTTAAACTCCAGGCGAGCTGTTACAACATCCCCGGACTCTAACAACTTTTTCCCTTTTTCAAAAAAAGCCATTTTCTTTTCATCCGGGGAACCACAGGCCGCTACAAGAATCAATAAGACCAGAACCATTGCCCTGACTAGAAACGGTTTGATTGATTTCATTTTTAACTCCATTAAAAAAGATGAATCTGTAAAAAGTCCAACCGAGGTTTAAATAACATTTTTACCAACAAGGTGTGGAGTATAACCAGATGCCAAGGTCTACAAATAGTACGCCAATTGTCTGGCCAGGCGCCATAATGCAGTAGGTGGTAGATTTCTTACTGACGCCACTAAAGAAACCCTCTTACCATAACAATGGACAAACAGGCAATCAAAATATTATCTAAAAAGGTATTGTCTTTTCTTAATTCGCCAAGCAGGACATCACCACTGAAAAACAGAATCAGGACCCCTGCCACTACAGTTCTTAATTCCGGAATATTCAAGTGAGAACTGGGCAAGGCTGAAAAAACAATGATCACCAGAAAAATCAAAAAGTCCTGGGGATTAAACTTAAATCCATTTTCCCGCCTGGTCAGATTCAATGTCCCAATCACAGCCAGAATCAGTAACACCAGAGCCCCGTAATGGACCATCATGACCTGATGGGTCACCCAAAGGGCGGGATAAAGAATGGATTCATACATTAAAAAAGGCGTAATACAATACAAAGAAGTTCTAAGCACCATTTTTGTGTGTATTGATGCCCGGAAACGGGAATAAAAAATGGCAATAATAGCCCCGGCAGAAAAAACGCTTATATAGACTGGAATCTCTTGGGGAATCAAACACTGGGCCATGAACACCAGACAGAACACCCACTTAAGTAAAGCAAAAAACATTCGTATAGACAAGTGCTCTCCGCCCAGACGGGCCAAAAAACTGCGGGCGCCCAAAATGCTTTCGTTACCGTTTCTGAATTTAAACCGGGTCTTTTGGGACAGGTAAAACCAAAAAACAATCCCGCAGGCCAACCCGATAAACACCAGTAGATTTAAAAGATTGGAATAAAACCGAAGCAGAAATGCGCAACATAAAAACATCGACTGGAGCAGGTAGATCAGTACCACGGACTCGGAATGAAACAGGCCCAGTTTCATCAGGCGATGGTGGAAATGGTTTTTATCCGGCTTAAACGGAGACCCGCCCTTGGCCATCCGCTCGCCCATCACGGTAAGGGTATCAATAATAGGAAAACCGATCAAAAACAACGGGGTAATCTCACTGTAAGGGGTATTGGCCTGGGTCAGCATCAAAGTAAAAACCACGCATAAAAAACCCAGCATTTGACTCCCTGCATCCCCCATAAATACAACGGCCGGATGTGTATTGTAGCGCAAAAAACCAAGTATAGCACCAGATACGGCAATACACATCAGCGCAAGGTATGTATTTGCACATTGGTAGGCTAAAAATCCAATCGAAACAAAACTGAGCAGGGCCAATCCGCCGGCCAACCCGTCCAACCCATCGGCCAGGTTAACGGCATTGGTCACCCCAACAATAAAGAGCAGGGTCAAAGGCAGGGAAACCACTGTTGGCAAGAGCCCCCCTATACATCGGATCTGCACCCCGCCGTAAATCATCACCACAAGGGCGCCGGTCACCTGGGCACATAGCTTTTGCCAATATTTTAGATTTTTAACATCATCCAGAACCCCGAAGGCCACAATGATGGCGCAGCCCAGATGAACCGCCCGGATCATATTATCCATGGGCACCCAAATCAATACCGGCAAAAAAGCCCCGATGGCCATGGAGATCCCACCACTTCTGGGCATGGGCAGCACATGGATCTTTCTATCATCAGGCTCATCCACCAGATGCATGCTAAAGGCCATCCGTTTAAATATCGGCACCAAGCCAATGGTTAGGAACAATGAAAGAATAAATGTTGAGAATAAATACATATCGTACAGCTTAGCATCGGCACTCTGGGTAGTTTGTCTCAAGCCAAACCTATGTGCCCTCTATGATTTTTAAATATGGAATCCTGAAGGAACTAAATGAAACAGGCGTCATCATTGATATCACCATCCAAAACAAACACAAACGGCCGCTATGAGCCCGGCAGATACGTATTCAACACAGGAACAACAGCTTTCACAAATCCCTGCAGCCGGCTCTCCGCAGTATCAAGGGATTCCCCCTCTCCAACAGGCGCAATCACTCTCACCAGCGCCCCATCTGTCCGCTGCCGGGTCAGCGCATCCCAGAAGTTAAACCACTTCATCTCAAAAGCATTGGTTAAATTCCGTCCCCGCATGGGAAACCAATAATAGGCAATCTGCTTATGCTGGCCGTTCTGAATCAAGGCTCGGTTTACAGGCAACCCTCTGCCATCACCTAAGTCCACAAAAGATTTACCGCTCTGCTTAAACTCCCATCCACCACCCCGCAAGCAGGTCGCTGGGGAATGGATAGCCTCGCCTTTCTGCTGATTTTCATAGTAAGCCACATAAAAATTTATGGCCCAGCCCTTATCATTCATATAATCAGCCATAACATAATCGCTGAAGTCTAACGCGTCTATGATCTTAGCTTCCATGGAATGCTCTTTTCCCGACCACGCATTAATCTGCATTGGAAACTGTTTAAGTGGTTTTGAAATGGGAATCGCCGGCCTGAATTCGATCCCCTGGGACAGCACAAGGGTCAATCCGAGCAAAACGACCGAAACAAAAAACTGGGGCTGCAGCAGGCCTTTTTTTTGTGAACCCACATCTGCATCCGTTCCTACTGCCCACCTTGTTACCTCACCGTTACTATCGCCCTCGATATGGACCACCTCTGGAAACAACCGGTTCATCACCCATATTTCGCCCAGCATCACTCCAAGGGTCACCATAAAAATCAGCCACCCTTCAAAATCGTGGAAAAAGCCCTCAACAACCTTGGAGCCAAACTTTTCCGATAAAATACCAGTCAATGCAATACGCAGCGCATTCGTCAGTATGGTCAAAGGAATCGAAGAAACAATTAGAACGATTTTTTTCCAAAACCGGCACCGAAGAAAATAAGAAATTAAAATACTAAGAATAATCATTGGAAACAGGTATCGAAGACCGGAGCAGGCATCAACAACTTGAAGTTTAGTAAACCCTAAGTCAATTACATTACCTTCTCTGTATGCACTCATTCCATAGAGATGCATCATCATGACACCCAATTTTGAGGACATGATCTTTAGGCTAAGGGTGATCCGATTATTAACAAAATACGGCAACGGAAACATCGTTAGAATAAAGAATAGAGGAAATAGAATCGGTTTAATTTTTTGTACCCCAAAGTGAAGCAGGCACAGTCCCATTAAAATCAGCCAAAAAGAAATATAAATGATATAAAATTCACCGCCCAATTCTCCTAACCAGAAACAAACCAGGCCTATAATTACGCCACCGATTCCCCTCCAATCAGTTTTAGATTCAATTGAAAGAAAATGATTCTTTTTTTCCCACAACAGGTAAAGGACAATGAATGGGATCAAATAACAATATGAATAGTCATCACGACTCCATTTCTCCATAAGCCCTTCAAAAGATGATAAATAAACAAGGAAAAGCAATACGGCATAACTGCCTATTGTTATCAAGGACCCGACAGAAATCACTTTTGTATTTTTTGTCATAACAACTGCGCTCAATTGATTAAAATTGATAAGAATATTATTTTTGCACTTTAGCCTTGGCTAAAATTATTTGTGCAAATTGTCTTATAGTCTGAAGGAACAATATCCATAGAAATTTAAAGAAAGGTATAATAAAACGCCTCGCTTTAATAGGTTGCTGGCCACAGCGATAAAGCCATTCAAGACCGTCTTTCTGCATCCACAAAGGAGCTCGACCCACGGTACCGGCAATGTATTCAAATGCTAAACCGACACCTACTAAAATAACCCCGTCTAAACGTGACACAACCTTTTTCATAAAACGTTCTTGCTTGGGGGCACCTAAACCGACCCATAAAAAAGTTGGCCGGATTGTATTTATCTGGTTAACGAACTCATCGATTTCGACATCACTCAGTTCTCTGAAGGGAGGGGAGCAAAATCCTTTTAATGCCATTCCTGAGTAGAGCTCAGTCAGTTGCAGCTCCATTTTCTCTAAGACATCCTCAGTACTACCATAAAAATAATGGCTATAGCCTTTTTCAGCTGATAACGCAAAAATTTCTTGCATTAAATCAACACCACTGACTCGTTCACAGCTTTTTTCTCCAAGAAGATGGGCAAACCATACCAAAGGCTTGCCATCCGGGACGGTTAAATATGAGTCATTTTGAATTTGACAGTATTCACAATCTTTTTGGGAAAGCATCGACGTGCGCACATTGGTCACACAAATATAAGCCGATTTTTTTTCGTCCACTTGTTTTTCAATTGCATTCACTGCGGTTTGCATATTCACCAGCGAAATGTTTACCGCACCAATTGAAAACCGATTATCTGATTCTTTTAAATCCATACTTCGTTTGACTTTCTTAGGTGTTTAATCATAATTCATTCAACAATCAATGTCATTAACTTAAGAACACATATAGCTTAACTAATTGAAATTATATATAAATATTGAGATTTTAAGATCGACATGATATACTCAATTCTAATAATAGTTGCGAGTTATCAAAAAGAAAGGAGCATATCATGCCGAAATTTTTTAACAAATTTAACAACGCTGGCACGGAATCTGATTTCCAATATCTGTGCCGGGTTGATCGAATTTCTTCAAGAAATCATCAATTCTGATCAATTTATCAAGCAACATCGCCAAAGTCCAACCGATTTTATCCGCAAACGAAAACTTACCTTTTCAACCTTGATATTCTTTCTCATGAATATGGTTAAAGGCTCATATCAGGACGAACTTGATCATTTCTTTAAATCAATTTTTGGATTTGAAGTGGTCAAACGAGTTGTTTCCAAAGCCGCTTTGGCTAAAGCAAGGATGAAACTGAAATATGAAGCTTTCATAAACCTCAATATGCGTTTGACCAGCTACTTTTATGAAAACTTTAAGCCAGAGCAATGGCACGGGTTTAACCTGCTTGCCATAGACGGAACAACTGTTCGTTTACCTCGGATAGAGGCCATATCTACACATTTCGGAGCCTGGAATCCAAGACAGGGGGATAAATGCCCCATGGCAAGAGTCTCACAGATGTTTGATCCTTTAAATAAAATCTCAGTGGATGCCATTATTGAATCCAAAAGCGTTGGTGAACGGGAGTTGGCAGCATTTCATTTTCTGAATTTAATGCCAAACGACTTAGTCCTCCTTGATCGAGGTTACCCGGCCTATTGGCTTTTTAATCTCATTTTGTCCCGTGGTGCTGATTTTTGTGCTCGCATTCAGCGCAAAAGGTGGAAAGTGGTGCGTCAGTTCTATAATTCAGGCAAAAAAGAAAAAATCATATCTTTATCCGCATTTCCAAGCTCAGCCAAACCTTGTAAAGAGATGGGATTGGATCTCATACCCTTGAAATTGAGATTAATCCGTGTGGAACTGGATACCGGAGAATCAGAAATTCTGATAACCTCCTTGCTTGATTCACAGAGTCACCCATATGAACTATTTGCAGAACTTTATCATCTTAGATGGCCTGTGGAAGAAGATTACAAAACAATGAAACAATGGATTGAAATAGAAAACTTCTCCGGCAAATCGGTTCTTTCAGTGTATCAGGATTTTCATGCTAAAGTGTTTTCAAAGAACCTGGTCTCGGCGTTGATATACCCGACTCAGGCCGTAATTGACAAAAATACCGAAAATTGTATTTATCGATATCAAAGAAATTTTGCCCAGGCTTTGTCAAAAGTGAAGGATGTGATCCCTCTCTTGTTTCTCAAGCCTTTAGAGGCCGTGACCAAGTTGATATCCGATATTCATGAGATAGTGGTAAAAACTATTGAGCCTGTAAGGCCGGGTCGTAAATATCCGAGAAATTTTAATAAAAGGGGTAGCCGTTTCCACTATGGATACCAGCCGCTCCGTTAAGTTAATGACATTGATTCAACAATTAAAGAATCACCCTAATCCTTGTTTTGCTTTTTTAAATTCCGGGTTCAAAAGCTTTTTAATATTTCCGATTGTTCCAATTACAAAAGGCATTGGGTCTTTAAGCGAGCCATCCTGATAATACACATTCCTTCCAAATAAATTGAACCACCCGTTTTGAAAAGGTGATCTTTGTTTAGCCTTTAACAGCCAAAGAAGATCAAGGCCAAAATATCTCAAAATTTTCCCGGGGGAATAAACATATGTTTTGACAGCTCCAGTCAGTGTATAATCCACTATAATTTCAGCAAAATCTATGCCACTAACAAAAGCAGTCCGGATGCAGGCAGGAAGCCTTGGATTGATTTCCATTATTTTAAACCGCCCATCTCTTGGATCCTGTATCAGGTCAAAATCAGCAAAGCCTACCCAACCGATATGTTTAAGAATCTTAGAACACATCTCTACCAGTTCATTATTCTCAATCGTTATATTACAGGTACTGCTGCCACCTGATACCGGGTAAAAACGTATTTTTTCCATTGCTGTTGAGATATGAATGTCTTTGTTATCTGTAAAGATTTGAACTTTAAACTGCTTTCCTCCTGCAGGAACAAATGTTTGCAAATGTGAATCGCCAAAATTCTTAATTATGGCAGGGGCATAATTTTGTAGGTCATTATAATTGTTTACAACCCTCATGCCTCTGGCACCGGAAGTATGATTAGGCTTTATGATAGCTGGAAATCCAACATATTCGGATGCTTCCTTTAGAGTAAATCTATTCAAATCACAACTTTTAGGATGATCAATGCCTATACTTTTACAAACTCCCATCAATTGATTTTTATCAAAACCTTTAAGAAAAACTTCAAATTGAGGTATTAATACATTTGAAACTTTATTGATTTCCTTTTTAAATTTACTTGTAAATGGGGAGACTTCATCGTTCATTGGAACAATCACATCGATTTTGTGCTTTTCCAAATATTCTAAAAGATCTTGCTTATATTGAAGTGGATCTTTTTGACAATCGACGGTTAATTGAATTTGATCTGTAAAGCGACTATGGCATCCATAGGAAACGGTTTTACAAAAAATGTGCGTTTGATATCCTTTTCGTTTCAGGGACTCTAAGCAAGGCAATGTTTGAACTGTTTGCCCCTCTAAAAAAAGCACGCTTCTTTTCATGATCAACCCCTCTCTCTAATTAGCCTTGCCGGTACACCACCATATATGGAATACGGTGGAATATCCGTAGTCACAACTGAATTTGCCCCAATAACCGCACCTTTCCCAACTCGCACACCTGCCGTTATTACAGTCCCTGCACCGATCCATACATCATCGTCGATTACCACATCGCCATCCCAGTAATCCTGCTTGATAGAGGGTTGCCCATTTTTTTCTATGCCATGGTTAAAAGCGAAAATCATAACATTGGGTCCAGTATGTACATAATTCCCGATTTTCACCTTACCGGCAAACTTACCGGCTTGAATAACATTATTATGATTGATTAAGCAGTCCTTTCCTATTGAAACTCTTTCTCCCTGTCTGATAATAACACTGGGATGAACTTTTGCACTTTTTTCAATTTTTGCCTTATTTCTTCCTACGACAAAATTTACAATAAAGTATGCAAAGGCATAAGTTATCACTTTATAAAATCTAAGGCTAAGCATAGCCTTAATGATTTCAAAAAAATATTCAAGCTTAGAAGGTCTTTTGAATTTCCCTTTAACAGTTCTCACCTTTTCCCCTCAATCGATATCGAATAAATCTTTTTGAGTATGGCGTTTCCTATCAGGAGAAATTGCGTCCTCATCCATACGCTCGTGAGAACGATCCTTTGTTATCCAGTCCTTCATTCTTTTAACCTCTTCAAATCTTTTATAAATTAAAAGAAGCATACCCCGTATCCCCTTGGTATCCAAAAGGAATTTCAAAGTACTTATCGTATGCAACAGCATTTCTTTTTTGTATTGAACTTTATAAAAGGAGGTATAATCATCAGTATGTTGTTTTAATTTTTCGCTGACAAATTCCCAGCTTTTTTTCATTTTTAGTTCAATTTTTGAAATTGGGAAATTCGTTTTAAAATTATAATCAATCTGAGTAGGGAGAATGTTCCAATCCAATAAAGAATTTTCGCCTATTTTTATTTTTAAAATGGCGGCTTGCCTTCTTCTATATGAGTTACCATCCATGACAAAATCACCAATTGAATGGAAAATCGGTTTGTTTTTATAGTATTCCATACCGCCCAAAGCATGAGAGTGTGCAGTAACGATCAAATCCGCTCCGGCGTCTATTTTTTTATGTAATAGTGCCCTAATAACCGGATTAGGAAATCTTGTAAAAAGCATTCCAACATGAGCATACAATATGACATAATATCTTTCATCCTTATAACGTGCTATCAGTTCATCCAAACTGTCATCGTCTATTGAAAGAACGTTCCATGGGCACTCTTTTGGAATTGGGTGGTTCATCATATCAGTACATGTAAAAAGTGCACATTTGAACCCATCTTTTTCAAAAAGAAACGGCTCATATTCATCTTTGTACAAACCATTCCAGGGAATCTGTTTTTGATCTAAAAATTTAATTGTCTCATTCATTCCGAGAAGCCCGCAATCATTTATGTGATTATTGGCCAGTGAAAAACAATTAACAAATGAGAATTGATTAAGTAACGCTGGATTACCCTTAAAAGAAAGGTGATCTCCATCGGAGACTGCAGATTCAACCATAGGAGATTCCAAATTTCCAATAACAAAATCAGATTCCGACAATTTCTCCACAATGGTTTTATCCAAAACCTGATATCGAGTTTTTTCAAATTGACTGGCGACAAATCTCGATAGCATAACATCGCCAATGAATGATATTTCCATATTGACAACCTATAATTATAGCATCGTTAAATAATGAATGTTCTGTATCTTTTGGAAGAGAAACGAATGAAATAATGGCGCAAAGAAGTAAAATTATACTTCTGAAGCAAGCATATCATTTTTTTTTCAGCACTATTTACGTTAACGTAAGACCTGAATTTCCGTTTCAAAGGCATATCTAACTTAGGGCCATTGGGATCAAACTCCCTTGGATGCAAATACGTCACAACGGATTTGTCGGCAGTGGCAAACTCATTAAACTTTCTCTGAATCAGAAACAGCGGCAGCAATCTTAAATATCCTCCACCGCTGAAACACATCTCTTTACCCAGAATCGATGCAACCGATACAGGGAATTCGACTAATTCATTCTTGGTTGCTTTAAATTGAACCTTTACTATTTTCGAATCAAATAAAGGATGCCCACCATGGCCATGTTTTCCCGGATAAATGGAGGCGTCGTATAAAAAGCCACACTTTGCGATTTCCTCAAGAGCCCAGTCATTTTCCCTTGTAATTGAGAATCCAGGACATCTGTAAGAGACCGGATATTCTCCGGTAATGTTTTTAAGTATCTCTCTGGATTTTAGCAAATCCTGTCTAAACTCATTCTTTGACAGCGAGGTAACCATCTGGTGACCATAGCCGTGAGATGCAACCTCATGCCCTTTTTTATATATTTCTAAGACAAGATCAGGATGCCTTTCAGCGATCCAGCCCAAGATGAAAAAAGTGGCTTTTGTCTGGTATTGATCAAGCAAATCAAGAATTTTGTTTGTATTTTTTTTTACCCTTGATTCCAGTTCCTTCCATTGATCTGCCGAATTTGTTCCGGGAAGATCAAGAATGTGGAACCAGTCTTCAATATCAAACGTCAATAAATTGATAATATTTGATTTATTCATGATATTTTAGGTTTTCTCTCATTTAAAATGACCATAGTCAATCTAATCTATTGGTATGCAGCCATACACGTTCATTGACCTACTCGGCAAGTTCCCAAATAAACTCTTGTTGGGGCTATGTGTCAGAGTCAGGGCATAGAGCCCGTCTCATCAATGACCCATCTATCGGAATTGCAAAGGGGATGATAGCAGACTGTTGATCAGGTTACCCGAGGAAGTCTTTTGGGTGGTGGGTCAAACATGTTGATTAAGCAGCTTCCAGGAAAGAACCAGTAGAGAAATAATACCGGTTGATGTACATGCCAATAACATTGTCCATTTCTTCCGGCATAAACCTTAGTGAAAAGTGACCCGAGATCACCGTTAAGATAGCGATCCCTTTTAGGTAATTAGTAAGATCAATATTTGTTTTCATGCAAGGATCTCAGTCAGCTATAAGCGTTTGATAAAGCGCATCCAATTTAGAAATATTGGCATCAAAATTATATTCTTTTTCAATTTTCTTCCTGGCGTTCATCCCCATCCGGCTTCTTAATTTTCTATCTTTAATCAAGATTTCAATTTTATTAAACATCCCATGAAGATCTCCCGGTTCAATTAGGAAGCCGGTTTTATCATCCTCTATCAAGTCCGGAATTCCTCCGACATCGGTTGAAATGACAGGCAAACCATATGACATGGCTTCTAAAATCGACATCGGCATTCCCTCTCCGTAAGATGGAAGAACATATAGATCAGAATTCAGATAAAGGGTTTCTTTATCCTTACCAGTAACCCATCCTTTATAGGCGACCATATCTCTTATATTCAAAGAATCTATTGTTTGCTCTAATTTGTTAACGTCACCGTTTCCTCCGACATATAATTTGAGACGGTGGCCGGCCTTTTTTAACTTGACCATAACTTTTAACAGATCGAAAATCCCCTTTCTATCGCCAATTAGTCCGAGAAAAAGAATATACACTTCCTTTTTTTCTTGATGATCTTTTTCGGTCCTGCGTTCCGGCAGGCTAACTGTATTTTGAATGACAACAGTTCGCGCAGTGCCGGGGATGAGTTCCGCTATTTGTTTCTCCCATGTATTTGATAAACAGATAACTCTGTCCACATTTCGAAACAAATAATTTATCTTATGCTGAAAAAAAGGGGACTTAGACACATAACTTTCAAGGAAAGATGCGCCGTGGAAATGATAAATAGTTTTGCAATTAAATTGCTCTACTATTCTAAACAAGAAATATTTTCGAAGCGAACTTAAGGGGTCGCTTCCATGAATGTGTACGATATCAATGTGCTTTGACAGAAGATAAAAAATTATACGAACAGCACCTTTCACTGCCGTCAGCAGCTTTATGAGCTTATTACCATCTTTGTGAGATGAGACCCTGAAAATTTGATATTTGTTTGACAACTCAGACCCTAAATGCCCTTTTACTACAGTGCTTATACCGCCTTTCACATTTATAGAAGGTGCAATGATAAGAATCTGCTTCTTTTTCATTTCAATATGATCCCTTAGCCGGCATGCCGGATTTCTTTCGGATTAGTCCTGTTATGGGTTCGTAATAACCTTTTCGAATAATATAATCTGCATAATTTTTAACATGTGTTTTCGTATGCACATTATCTCTTCGAAATCGCTCAAGATCGGTTTTTAAGACGGTTTGACCGTATTGATTGTTTCTCTCAGGTATTAATTGATTCAAAACATAGTTGTAAAGTTTTATATCCAATTCATTACGATGCAAAATTTCATTTTCATATTCGTCAAATAAGCTTGCTTTAGCTGCATTACTACCGGTTATATTTTTTTTCGTATATGTGGGGTCAAACTTTATTGGATGGAGAGACTTTTTCAGCCGTAATAAAAATGAATCAAACTCTTCAACCGCACCGACTTCGATCATTTTATTGCTCAGAATTGACTTAGCGCTATCCAAATCCTCCTTTCCGGCAATTTTTTTTGTCTGGTAATTATTGAAGTGGCTGTGGGATAAAAAAAACTCAAAATCATTTTTTATGGATTTAATTTTAACCAAATGTAGAAATTGAGATACATATCGATGAACTGGATTTCTTAAAACAGTGAAATATTTAATTTTGATGTTATCTACGAATAAATTTTCCGGAATAATCGAATGCCCTGAGATACACTTTAAACACGGATTTATTTTCATATAGACATTTAAATCGTCATTTTTAAAAATTCGCGTACTTTCATTTTTCAAGGGCCTTACATCAATATAATTCGGGAAAAAATTATTTCTGAGGATATGATTAAGTGTTGTCCCTGCCGCCTTTTCAATATGTACAAATGCAAAAACCGTTTTATCTTTCATCGTTTCCGTTTAAATCCAAGTTAAGAATACCAAGATGTTTAATTTATAGATTTAATTCTATACCAAGGGGCAGCTTCTTGATCTAACTTTAAAATACTGCTTTGAATTGTTCCTGAAGTTTTCTTTTTATTTAAAATTGTCTGTTTAGTTTTTCCGGAAAAAGATACCGCTTGAGCTTGCATTGTATCTGCGTGCGCCAGTTTAAACTCGATGGAACCATGTACACGCCTCATCAACACGGGTGCACGGCCACTGTCCTCGATCAGGGTAGCATCTTTTATGTGACGAAATTTTTTTAACTTTTTAACCTTCATATTTGAATTTTTAAAGTCCCTTACGGCCGTCACCAGAAGATCTTTTGAGCTTCCTATTGAGTGGTTATCAAGAGACAAAATCGTAACTACGCCATGACCATGGATTGTGATACACTGGTCCCCTAAATTTATTCCTTCTGGTGGAGTTGTCCCTGCTATGGCTTTAAATTCAGGCGTGTCAATTTCTAAGCGCGGATGGCTATCATCAAGATACAACTTTATTTCCCCCGTATCTGATATAAAATTGCAAGATTTCGGGTTAGAAATTGGTGTTTCAGTGTTCTTTTCCCCCACAGGAATAATATTTATTTTATGCACAAATCCATTGTTAAGTGCCGCATATTTATAAAAGTCACCCATGTTCAAACCAACATCTCCTGCCAACGCCATGAGATCCTGTGTGGTTTCAGAAAGAACTATATCAACACTGCTTTTAGCAGGCTTTATTTTTTGATTGCGATAGACATAAGAAAGTGTTGGACTCAAGGCCAGCATTACGGGATTTCCCAAAACAGCAAAGCTGTCATTGGAAAAAGTCTGATCAATATTCATATCCCAGCGTCTCATGGTATGCAACATCAATCCTTTATAACCTTGAAGTGAGGCATAGGCGGTAATCAATAAAGGCCCTTCATATGCATATTCACTCCAGGCAGCGTGATTCCATTCAGACACAATTAAGGGTAAATTTTTTACTGAACTTGCAAACATGTGATACATATTCTTCTTGTAAGGAAGAATAAACCCGTCTTTTCGGATGTTTACCTGCTGGATGAAAGACTGATTACGGATGACTTCTTTAGTTATCTTGCCTGCTCTCTTTTTTGCACTATGATCAAAGTATGCGTGGATATCTATCAGGTTTCCCGTGGTTGCGTTCGTATTTAAGACCGCCGGACCGTACCAATCATTGGTAAATGTAAAACGTCCTTTGAATCCCTCCTGATCAAGTACTCGGCGTATACCTTTTGCATAAGCGGTATCTTTTTCAACAAAAAATGAGATGATATCTCGTTTTGCCGTGTTAGGCAGCGTATCATACGTTTTAACTGGAGGTAAATTCACACCATCTTCCAATGATCCAATCATTGCTTTTTCAAAATCAGTATCAATTTGCCAACTATTATAAAAAGCTTCAGAGCTTGTGTATTTTTCAATCAAATATGATGTAAAAAGCCGGCTTAACTCTTGTTCAAGCGCAAGACCAAGGAAGCGCCCCTTATTAAAAAAATATCCGGAAAGCAGAGAGTCTTCACCTAATGCCGTTATATAATAATTGTCCTCATCTTCTGCAAAACTTTTCCCGTCTTCCAACTTTTGAGCGTATAGAAACCTGTACCAATCTAAGGTTAGTTCTATGGCGGCAGGTTCTATAATCTGACTATATTTATACTGCTTATAAGATACAGGATAGGCATTTTTTATTAAATTAACCCCATCAATTTTATTACTGATACCATTAATGCTAAGTGAATACGGAATTGAACTTTCTGTAAGCTCTTCAATAAGGTCTTTGATTGGCTTTAATGATTCAGAAAAAAGAGCCGGGCTTTTTTTCCAGGTACAAACTAATTTATTTCTCCTAAAATCAATTCCAAAAATTCTTTGGAAATTAAATCCAGCACGGCAAAGCCAATTAATATATTGATCATTTTTGCGTTTGTCAGAATAAGGCCAATCCTTACCAATTCCGGTGGCTATCCCCCAATAGAATGTTTGATCAGGGCTTTTCATGTGATCAGGCTTGGTCGATAAAATTTTTGGTGCGCCCCAAACTCTATTCCAATCATTTTCAAGAGGATAATAATCGTCAGCATAAACAAAAGAAGATATCAAAACAAAAACAGCCGTCAAAAAAGATTTTTTGCACAAACCATGTCTTCTATAAAAAGATAAACATTTTAAATTAAACATATTTACCCCCTATGCATACTCTTGCTTATTATGCGAACCGTCTGTCTTGCCATATGGCGGTTATCGAAATATCTTTTCACGCAACCTCTTGGAGACTCACATCGTTTTTCCTCACAAGAGTTATCAAATTGGATAATTGCTTTGTAAAAGGCGTCTTCATTACCTATAGAATAGACTGCCCCATTGCATGGCGATAGCCCAATCGCCTCTTTTAAACCGCCTATATCAGGCGCAATGACAGGTGTATTCATAGAAAGAGACTCAAGCATTGCTATGGAAAATGTTTCTACTGCCGTTGATGCCAAAACCGTAATATCGGCGACAGCAAGAACCGGCCTCACATCAGACATATTGCCCAAAAAATATGTTCTTTCCATCACACCCAATTGGGTTGCGTAATCTTCCATTTCCTGTTTTAGTGGTCCATCGCCGGCTAATAATAATCTGTAATCATTTGGTAACCTGGCAAATACCCGCAAAAGCTTATCATGTCGTTTTTCAGGACGAAAACCGGCGATACAGGCAATTATCCGACACTCTGGTGAAATGTTCAGGCTCTCTATCAGCCTTGTGCCTTGCACTTCACAAATTTCAGGGTCGTATCGTCGTATATCTACACCGTTATAAACCACCTTAGATGCCTTTTTTAACTCAGGATACTTGGCCACCCAGTAGTCCCTTTGCGCCCTGCAGACAAAAATAATTTCTTCACATTGGCGTAACAATTTGGAGTAAATGAAGCGGTCGATCAGGTCGCCTTTAAGGCGGACATTAATTGTTGTATGAATGGCACAGATTAATTTGATTTTTTTTTTGAAAAGAGTTATTGCCAAACTTAACCACGCAACAAGAAGAGAAAATTGTATAGTACAATGGATGAGTCTAATGTTATGCTTTTTAATAAAAGTCTTCAGTGAAAAAAGGTATCCCACTGCAAATTTTGATCGCCTCGGAATATATTGATAATTGATGTCTTTTGTATTGAGCCGCTTTAATAAAGAAAAATCATTTAGAAAAGTTACAACATGGATATTGAACTCTTTTCGATTGATATTATTTATCAAATCAACCATCTGTGTTTCTGCACCGGCTCTTTTCAACGACGGTAGTAAGAATAATACGTTGGGCTTTTCAGGCATTGCTCATCATCCGGCTGTAGTTTTGAATTATTTTTTGGGGTCCATAGCATTCATTAACATATTTATATCCGTTTGTTCCTATCCGTTCACGCTCACTGTCATTCAGAATGAGGCTTTTGATCGTTTCAGCCATGTTATTTAGATCAGAACATCTTTTCCCCATTTGTTTTGCCTCTATGACACCGTCTGGATCAAAAAAGGTAATAACTGGAATTTTTCGTGCGAAAGCCTGAAGAAACGAATTTGGAA
This sequence comes from uncultured Desulfobacter sp., assembly GCF_963664415.1. Taxonomy (NCBI): domain Bacteria; kingdom Pseudomonadati; phylum Thermodesulfobacteriota; class Desulfobacteria; order Desulfobacterales; family Desulfobacteraceae; genus Desulfobacter; species uncultured Desulfobacter sp. The sequence goes on from NZ_OY761440.1 coordinate 73,282, forward strand.
AACCTTCTGAATCAGAAGTATTAATAAAAAGCTTTGATCGTAAAAAATAGTCATTAACCTTATGATAGGAGACGGGTCCTTCAAACGTCAGGTTGGCAATATTTTCACTTTGCCCTTTAAGTTTCATGAACATCTCTTCATTGCCGGGAACTGCTCCGCCAATCATCGTAATCGACAGTTCAGGACATAGCTTTGCAAGTTCCAAAACTTTTTCCGGGCGTTTAAATGTTCTGAAATTGTTTACCCATAAAACATCAATGTCCTGGCTGCGCTCAGGGTTTAACCGAGGTATTTCGACAATCATATTTATGATGGTTGAATTGATATTATAATTCTTTTTTAGCAAGGCTTGCTGATGTCTACTTTGCGCTGCAACCCAATGGGTATTACGCAAGCCATACTCGTATATTTTTCGATCCCGCCAAAAACGAATCAACTGTTCTCCGGGTATGCAATCGGTATCATGTGCTAAACGGAAAATCATTTTTTTATTGTGAACTTTACAAAAACAAGCAACGATACCCGTCCATATACCAGCACATGATTGATAATAGATATCTGCATCAGCGCGTTTTAAAGCAGCCCAAACGCTTGTAATACGCGGCCAAAAAAAACGTAATACAGGCAGCCCTGCCGTTTCTTTGAATACTTTATACACGATCACACCATCGAAAACCTCTTTATCTGCCTGGCCGTAATCCATACAAATCATACTGGCTTCAAATCCCAGACCGGCAAAGGCTTTTGCCAATAAGGTTTGCTGAACAGATTCACCTCCAAAATAATAACTTCCATATTTCGGATTTATCACCGGATAATTATCCAGCCCTATAAAACAAATTTTTTTTTTCATATTCTGTCCATCGTATTTGTTTGCGGCTCTTTTGACGAGGCTATTTTTGCAAAAGCTGTCAACATTCCCAATAGGTAAAATACATATTGTTGATAATCGGAAAACATAAAGCGCAGGTATTCGATTTTAAGTTGATCCAAAAAAAGCAATCCGAGATAAGCAATGCCTAATACAGGTACATATTTAATTGAATTGTCAGGATGTTGATTGTGTTTTGCTTTGAGCAGTTTAAACAATATCAAAAAGAAAAAAACACCATAAGCAACAAGACCTAACACACCAATTGTATAAAGGAGATATAAAATCAAATTATGCGGAAAAACCTGCAGCCCTCTTGACTGGCCGAATATTATATTTTGGTTTTTTTGTGCCTCAATAAGCAATTGGATGGTTGGGCCATGGCCAAACATAATTTTTTCATTTAGTTCTTTAAATGTCATCTCAAAAGCTTGTTGCCTTGTGTCCGGTATCCCAAGTGCATTTACCTCTGTCCCGGTTATTTTTTCAAAAAGCCTATTATGATCTGTTTGAAATACAACATAAAAAGCTAAGGCCACAAAGCACAGAGAGCCGATAATTGCCAATCGGGTTACTTTGATAACACCAATACCCGGTTTTAACATAAAGATTAAAACCGGCAGCATTATAGCCAGAGCGAAAAAACTGCCCCTGCTACCCTCAGCAACGACCAACGCGAAGTTAATAAGCACCATTAAATAGCAGAAATACTTTAACTTCCCTTTCTCAGTAAAAAAGGCCGCGTATAGCAAAAACATCATCTGGCTTGCAAAAAAAATGGCTGTTACGCCCGGTGAATTAAATGCACCCAAAAGACGAACTCTTTCCATGGTGTTATGGTTCAATGCCCACTCACTTACGCCTAGAAATGCTATACGCTCAGCCCCAAAGAAAAAAACAACCAATGAATAAACGATGGCAAATGCATTCATAATCATCAATAAGCGCAATGCATATTTGAGATCTGAGTCTCTGGAGAACATGTTGTATGTAATATAAAACAGAGCAAAATCAGAACCAACGGTAATTAAATATATGGTGTGATTAAACCATGTGTTTTTTGGAGCAAATATAGTGGAACAAATATAAATGAAAAAAATACAACACACACTTAGGAGAAAAGGCCAAAACTTGATTTTTGAGCTGATTAAAAAGGCCAAAAATATTAGATATACCAAAACCATATTTAGAGTCCCATATTGGGAAGATATGATCTGAAAAGGGATTAGTATAATTAATACAGCAAATATTTTTTTGGGGGAAATGATAAAGCATGCGGTAAACATCATGATTCCCAAAAGTAATCCCGCAATTAATTGACTGGCATGGCCGTAGCTTAAGTCCATAGTTTAATTCTCAAAATGGTGTTCAGGTAATAAAGAATCTGCCCGATAATATTTAATGCAAAAAAGATCCAAATAATCCTGTAATCTGTGTATACAAGATGCGCCTTGGATAAATTTTAATTTTTCAATCGGGCTATGAGACGGTCTATATTGGTGTAAATTATTTAGTTTAGACGACTGTTGGGATGGCTTTTCCATGCCTTGCTTTAATTTACTTTCCACAACATTTATTGTATCGGCCAAGTTACTCCAAGCTTGATTATTTTTATCTATAAGATCTTCATAGCAGATCAATTGTGAAACGATACTTTTATTATCAAACAACAGCTTGTTTTCAATGCACCAAAGAACACAATGGCGTTCATATAAATTGAGGTCTTCCATTGGCCCAACATCCCTGATACTTTTTTTTAAATCTTTTGGTAGTGGATGTTGCAAATATTTATTCAGCAAATTTTCTGCGTTCCAATCATTTGCGCCTTTAAGCCCCCCTACACTCTGGGCAACGCGGTCCAACCTCATCCTGGATTCAATCACAGCAGCCGGATGCCTGACGATTGCAATGTGCAATGAAACAGGAAATGCTTTAATCATCCAGCCAATCATCAAATTAGCTCTGATCAGTTTGATGATTTTTCTTGGTCTGTTTAGCGTTGAGCGATACTTAGTCATTAGGCTGAAAGCTTCAGGAAATCTTTTGAGCCAGGCTTTAAACGGCCCCGTGTTTGAGAACGTTTGAACAGTTGGCACTAAACGGTTCGGCAGTATACGATATCGTGTCCAAAAATATTTAAGATCACCCATAATCAGTTTTTGAAAATAGGCCTGGAGTTCCGGATGATTTTCGCAGGCAGCCAAATACCGAAACCCATAGGTGTTTGCTATAGCGTGCAACCTTTCCTGAAGCGGTTCAAAAATAACTTCTGCATGTAAAGCCCCCGCGATCCTTTCCTCCAACCATGTGGTGCCGCTTCGTCCGCTACCATACAAAAAAACAGGTGCAGAGGATAGATTGTTTACATTTGTATTTTTACCCAAAATTTAACCCTTTCCCCCTTCCACTAAGAGTTTATCAACAATCAATACTGTAACAATTCCTGAAATTGCTCCAATAATAGAATAGCCCCAAAGTATGGTCTCAATGGTTAAATTTGTATAGCTGCCGACAGGTATAACCAACACACGTAAAAGGGATTCAAAAATAATAATCTTAGCCCATATTCGTTGCTTTCTCATAACAATATACATACTTGCTGCAGGCAGACACAACAGCAAAGAGAATAACCAGGGAACCAGGATCTGCAGATATATACCGACGCCGGCCCATTTTGGACCAAGCATCCATGGAAGCAGCTTTGGAGCCCCCTCGAATAGGATTAAAGAACTACTTCCCCCAATAATGGAAATGGCCAAAGTGTGCTTTAAAAACAGTTTTCTGAGTAATTTGAAATCGTCTTGTATTCGTGCGCTTTCCTGGATAAAGACCGATCTGTAACTGACCAGAAGCATCTCTAAGGGCCTGCGGCTTAATGCCAGTGTCATTGCATAAACGCCGGCAACCTCCGGTGAATACAGAGTCACAAATAAAGTAACAGGAAGATTATTTGCCATTGATCTAAAAAAAGATCCAACCATTTGAAATTTGGGGAAGTCGCTATACTCCCGGGCAACGGCAATCAAAGTTCGATATTCCAAGCGGCTTAAAAGAAAATTTTTCAAATTTTTTATCCTTGAAGCACAGACCCCAACCTTGATTATGAAACCCGACACATACGCCGTAATTAGAATACCAACACAGGAACCCTGTAATCCGCCCCACACCAACCGGATCACCATAGCAGCAGATACACTAAAAACACCGGAACTTGATAACCACTTGAATTCCCGCCGTTTAATCAGCATCTGCTCGAAACAGACATAAGTTCCCCTGATGATAATGTAAATTGGAATAACCCAAAGCCAATCGCTTAAACCAGATTCCAAAGTGAATAGAGACAACGAGTCATTTACCTTTACAAGTACCACGACAAAAAAAGAAAGCAGACAAGCCAAAATTAAAACAATTCTGAACAAAGCAGCTTCCTGGTCAATTTTTTTTGTAAAGACAATGGCAGATTGATAGGAAAGGGTTGCCAATGGGATTAGTATTGTTGCAGTGGCGGTCAAACTGGCGGCAACACCATAGTCATCCGGAGAAAAAATCCTTGTTACAACCGGCATAAGTCCAAAACCAATAATCGCTTCTAGGCCCTTGCCGCTAATTAACGTTCCAACATTCTTTAAAAAAGTGGATGTTTTTATTAGATGTATTATTTTGTCCACGAGGATAAATCTCTGCTAAAACGGCGTTCCAAAAATTCTATATGGGGGAAATATATGTCTTTGAGTTTTAACTTTACTTCCTGAGGCATATTTATCTTTTTATAGTCAGAATTAATTCGTTCATTTGGATCTTTTTTATTGTTACCCGTATTGGTCATTTTACCAATATTCATAAAGGCTGCGATCTCATTCAATGTTCCTTCCGGGTCTGTATTTATATCATCATAAAAAATATATTTAATATTTTTGGAATCATAAAAAGCATCCCAATTACTGATCATATCGATATAATTACCATAATCCAATCGTTCCGCGTCAAGAACCCATGGCAGGAGCTCTTGTGTGAGATTCAACGCAGCCATACTTTTCCCTTTTTTGCGATCCATAAAATAGCTGGCGCCGGACCAGGCTCTCTCTATAGGATTTCTTATAATTAAAATAATTTTTGTATGGGGTAGCTGTTGTTTGATTTGTCCGATCCTTTCCTTAGAGACTCGGCAATACGTCGGTGTTATATCTATTTTTATCTTATGTTTACCACCTTTGAATTGAGATTTATACCATCGCCAATGAACCGGATCGCCCAGATTAAATTCAAAATGCCAATAAGAATTTTTTTTGAGATGGTTGAATACCGAATTTGTGCTTTCTACATAATATTTGTGTGAAAAAAAATGCAATTCTTTTTGCGGCGGGAGGAAAACGTCTGGATAGCTGCGCAGATTAAAATATAACCAAGTTGTCGCCGCCTTTGGAACACCAACACACAAAACGTCTGGAAGCTCACCTTGACTACTTCGTTTTATCCTTGATTTTAATAACTGAGCCCTTAACCTGATGAGCCGAAGGTAAATTTTTGCTCTTATGGTCATCAATTTCTTATATTTATACCACTTATGCTGTAATGCCATCCCGGCTTACTTCCTTTTAATTGAAGTATACCTATGTCTATTCACTTCAAAAAGAAAAAACGATTTTAAATAAGGCATTGGCTGAACTTGCCTTTATTCCGGTCTTCTTTTGCATACAACATAGGTCAATTGCGACTCAAAAATGCCTTATTAAATCACCATCCACTCATCATCGATTCTTCGGACTCTAATCACCATATATTGCTCATTAATCACCTTATAGTCGCTTCCATCAATTTTTGAACCGTTTCCGTCAATAATTATTTCATTATCTGTGTCATCAATTTTCTTAAATATGTGTTCATCACCAGAGGTTGTTGGCGAATCATTTGCCAACTTCAAGGTAAAGGGACCGGCGCCTGCGTCACACAGACATAGATTTTCGTATCGAAAAATGATCGTGCTGTCATCAGACGTATTATATTTAAAATATCCTTGCAGCCCAGCACCGCCAACCACATATCCCTCCATACTACGCACCCTGCAACCGTAAGCTTCAATGATTCCGCCGGAGCCATTGGACGGCTCATTATCAGTCCGTTTAGCCGCATATAACGATTTACTGGCATTGCTATATAAATCAGGGGCTATTTCTGTCTGGCAATAGCAGCCGTATAGACGAACCCATCCGTTTTCTGCTCGTACAGCATTTATTTTGGCATTAGAAGATGGCGCAACATTTATAGCGAACATTTCCGCATCGTGAATTTCAGCTCTAGCATTACCCCCCAATGTTTGAAGATGGTATATACAATCCGATAACATCTTGATCAGGGTCTTCTATATCTTGGTCATAGTAGTACCCGGTACCAATTCTCCCGCCATACCAATCCAACCGGTTTCCACTTTCCATAACAATTCCATACCTGGGTAACCCGGTCTGATTTCCTGTCAGATAGATATCACAATTATGCCATCTTGAATTCCCATCGCTCAGTCGGATTCCTCCGGCTTCAGTCTTTATCCTTAAATTATAAGCAGTAAGATTAACTTTACCGCCAAAGTTAATCGCATATTTGGGCTGACTACATCCTGTGATTCCTGAAACCTCAAACTCTAAGTTACTTAATATAACCTCAGACACAGTTCCCGGCATTTTCTGAACAGCCCCGCGAATCGTTCCGGGTCCAATAGTCCCAGAATATCTGATCCCAAAATTAGATAAAACCATATTGGAACACAAACGGATATAATCCCCTTGTAAAAAACTTGTTTCTATGAAGCTGCTTTTTTGCCCGGAACCGATGATATCAACGTACTCCTTGCAGTCAAATCCTCCATAAGTCCCTGGTAAAACGAAAATTTGATAAGGATTATATTCACTGTTATTCTCAATTGCATCTCTCGCGGTAGGAACGCCAGTTACCCAGCGCCCCCCGCACAGACCCGGACGTGCAGTTTTCCCGCATCCGGTTCCTCGGTTATACTCGCTTTGGGCGCATTCCCATTTTCACGGTTATGCAGCTAACAATGAGATATGTGAATTGGCCATTTGTTTCAGACAGTTCCATCGTCCCGATTTATAGTATGAGCGCAGCATGAGCATTTTCTCCGCATTTTCTTTATACCAAAAAATGCAGGGACCCTTGAGTCTCAAATTGACAACTCTTCGAATCGAACTTTCAATCGCACCACTGCCAATCGGCAAATTCAATGCCTTTACCGTTGGGAAAGCAAGACGGTGCCTATTACGTACAAAATAATCCCGTTCTGTCTTTATGGCTTTGCTGTTCCGGCCTCGACAAAGAGCCTGTACTTCTTGTACGACCGTTGCCGATTCACCTTTTAGCAAAAACCGTCGCTGTTTTGAGACCCAGGCTTTACGTTTTTTGGCTGACCAGTTTTTTCGTAATCCTGCAACCTTTCCCAGATGCTCTACTGCATGATAAAAATCAAGGAGTTCATGCACACTCTCCGGATTCAACCCCAGTGCCTTGATCAGACCAGGGACTCGATTCCATATCCAATGAGCCCCGTCCGCAACAAACAACACCTTGTCTGCTTTTTGGATGCAAAGAGACTTCAAATAGCCCTTCAGCAGCAGAAACAAGCCATCAGGCCCATTAAAACCGCCATCAATAAATGGGGCAAAGCTTTTTTCCTGTTTCCCATGGGCATCGACGACATAAATAATCAACAGCTTGGGTTCTCTCCAGGCCCCATGATATCTGGTTCTTCCTTTGGCTGTCCGGGGACCTCGCTTTTTTTCCCGCAATCGAGTCCGGCCACCATCGGTGCTTATGACAACCCGACGACCTTGAAGGTTGTCCTCTTCATTTAAGGGGAGCAGACCCATTTGCTGTACCACCCGTGCTCGTTCTGCGTAGCGGTAGGCCAGTTTCCGGATCACCTTAACATCCAGGATAGTGCCATGATCACAAAGGACCTGACGTACTTCCTCAAATGAGCTCAGTAACGCGGACCAGGCGCTGACCATCGCCGCCAAGATTGGTGTACATCGATCATGAATCCCGAGCAAAGCCAAAGCAGCATACAAGCCCTTATATCTTTTGCCATTTCGACGGTCACAGGCTCTTCGATAGTATCGAACATGGATTGGGATCGTGCAACCTGAGCTGGTTTGAATTTGAACTGTCTCAAACCCTTCACTTTTCATTCGGCCAGGCCAGCTACGCACCAACTCTCTTTCTTGTTCGTTATGCTCCGGAGAGTTTATACTGGTTTGGACTTTTTTTTTTAGCATCAACGCGGCTAAACGATTGGTATAGCTTAAAATTTCTTGTTCAACCTGAATGAGTTCTTCCGGACTGCGAATTAGCCGTTTCTCTTTGTCCAGCTGTTTCAATAATTCATATATTTCTTCTACCGTTTCGCAGGATTCAGCCTTTTTGAGTTTCATACTATTTTCTTCCTCATCAGTTGATAATCGAGGGGAAGCATAACTTCTTTTTGCTAAAGAGGATAGTCCGTTTTAAAAACCGGGAAAATGGGAATGCGCCCCTCGCTTTCGTGTAAGACATCTGTTCATGTGAATACGCGATGTTGCCTGTTCACAATTCTCATCTTTGGTTTGGCAATACCCAAAAGGTCTATCGCTTTTGTGAAAATCTTCAAGGTGAAGCTTTTACGCTTCCCTCCACGGCGATTCAGCCATTTGAAGGCACATGCTTCAGCCCAGCTATAAAAGCGCCATAATGCCGACAGGTTACCTGGCACGTTATAATAGTTGTAATGTCCGCGCAACCGTCTATTGAGCGTTTTGATAAAGATTTCCCCTTTCAAATGGCGATTTGCCTTTATCCATTCCTTGATCCGCCTGAGGCACCTTGCAGCTTCTTGGGGGCTGTCCGTAGTTTAACTTTAATGGTTCCGTTTCTATCTTTTTCCCAGAAAGTTTCAAAGCCTAAAAAGCTTATCCGGACTCTCATGCCGGGATGAAAACGATTGAACCGGAGCATTGCTGTCTTCTCCGGTGCCACCTCAAGATTGAACTTGCCAAGTCTGCCCGGAAGCTCTCGGTAAAACCGCTCAGCTTCATCTTTATACTGAAAGGCGCAGATATAATCATCAGCATATCTCAGAATAAAGGCCTGACCTTTACAATTGAGCTTCACCTTTCTTTCGAACCATAGGTCAAGGCCAAAGTGAAGATAAATATTGGCCAATACGGGCGAAACTATACCGCCCTGGGGCGTCCCGGATTCAGGATGAATCACCTTGCCGTCTCTGTCGAGAACCCCAGCTTTCAGCCATTTTCGAATCAGGTCCAAAAATGCTGTATCATCAATCCGTTCCCGGAGCATTCGCATCAACCAGTCATGATCAATATTATCGAAAAAGCCTCTGATATCGGCCTCAACAATGTACCCGATCTTTCCAAACTGCAGGTTGAACTGCAAGTCCTCTATTGCCTCCTTGGCACTGCGATTGGGTCTATATCCATAACTGGTGTCTATAGAGTCCGCTTCAAAAATTGATGACAGAATCTTGGCACAGGCCAGTTGCACAAGCCTGTCCTCAAGCACCGGTATTCCCAGTGGCCGTTCTTTCCCATTTTCTTTTGGAATGTAACATCGTTTCACCAGTTTGGCGCGATACCGCTTTTGTTTCAGTTTCTGAGCCAATGCCTGGATGTTGGCTTCCAGGTTTACCCCGTAAGCCTCAGCCATTACCTGGTCTACGCCGCTGGCAGCTTTCTTGTTCAAATCCTTCCAGCAGTCCATCAAGAAACGGTAGTTGATACATCTATATAGGTTTTGAAACCGGTGTTTCCCACAAACTTTTGCCTTAGTTGCTATTCCCCGCAGTGAGGTTTGCTCGTATTGCTCCAGCCCTACTTTGTCCGGTACGAGTTTCCTTTGCGAGCTACGTACTTCCGTCAGGTCCTTCCCCATGTAGTGGGCTTTCCCCACCTCCGAGTAATATGCCTGATAAGACACCCCATTGGCATGTAGAGGGCCGTCGGTATCCCGATTTCCCTCCCACCTGAAGCTTACATCCAACATTTCACTGGTGTAGTGTACCATAATCTCCTGGAACCTTTGGGGCTTCCCGAGTTCTACAGCGCATCTTTTCTTGCATGCCACGGCCTGTGGACTCCGGCGGACCTCCACATCCTCGCCAATAACGGATGCTTCTGTGTTGCCTTCGGCGACCGTTAAAACCCTCGGCGTCCGCGGGTTGCTCTCTCGAAGCTGTACCAGCACTTCAGGGTACACGATCACCCCTGCGGCCTACAAGATTCTCTGCCTACGCTTAGCCCATCTTGTTCGATACCCTTGTTATTGTTCTTTACTGTTGGGTGAGTCCATCTGCGCTTGTGTACGGGAGTCCCGGGCGCAGCTCGTTTCCAGCCAGGTTTCCCCAGCGTCCTAACTTACAATAGCCGGTGTATCTCCGCCATGGGTCCAAGGCTCGATACGGGTGGGTGGCTAACCCTTGCTGGAACCCATTACTGGATTCCACCCGACAGGGACTTTCACCCTGCAAGATACGCCGAGCTTTGCTCGGCGCGATAACGCTGAGCTAATGTCCGGATAATCACCATTTTCCCCAACCAACAATTGATTGCCCGCACTTGAGGCAAAAGCATTATTAGTTGAAGATAATAAAACAGCGCCTAACCCTACAGTTGCAGCATTTTTGAAAAACTGCCTCTTATTTTTATTCATTTCTCTCCATTGTCTCTTTTATATCAAAAATCTGCTGAATTCTGTTTTTCCAAAAAACGAAGCAAATTCTTCATAATTCTCAATAAGTTGCTGAATGTTATCCGTATTAATTTTTTTGTATTCCGGAACTGAGCATTCAAATGGGTCCAGATTTAAAAATGAAAAGATAGCTTGGGCTTCTTTGTTCATATTTTCTACAAAATCTTCATAAAAAATTTCAATATACTCTTTTTGGGGGTAGCATTGTTGATTTTTTTTTATATTTGCCTGTATGTTTTTGATCTCATTTATGGTTTTCTCAGGGTGTAAATGAATAGCAACATTTTCAATTTTCTCGGCGCCGGTTGAATGATATAGTTTCCTTTTCATTGCTGTTTTCCGGGAAAGAATCATCTTCAGTGTATTTCTCCGTATGAGATGAATAATCTTTACTTTGTTCCCTATAATCCACTGAGTTATCGAACTGTTTATTTGATCATACATTAATTTAAAGCCTACGGCCCGGGCAGGCAAATCTGCTGAAAAATACGCGTTTAAAAATTGTTCCACAGAGGTATTCCGATTGAATAGATGATTGATTTTATTTCCAACACTAGCATTTTTAAAGGCCTTGTAACTATTATCCTTCTTGCTTTTTTTCATAAAAAGCTCCCCGCGAGCACTTATTGAGGGATGCTGATTCAGATAATGATAAAACATTGTTGAGCCGGTTCTTTGAGTAGTTAAAATGATAAAACGCGTTTTTGTTGCACCCATAGTTAAATGTCCCATTTCCATTAAAAAAAATCTATGTAGCATCCTTTTTTTGATATCAAAATGAGCAATTTAAAAATCTATCAAAATGTATCAAAACGTATCTCTTTGCCTGCGGTTTGTCCAAAGACAACCTCATCATCCTTCACGCCTGCCGGAAGTAATTTCGCTTTAGATTTTGGCAAATACCACAACAGTCTCAAATGCGATTAAACGTTCCTTACCCTATAAACCAACCATAGGTAGATCGGATACCCTGGTCCAAGGGGATTGACGCAGACCAGCCAAGTTCTTTTAAGCGAGAGACATCAAGAAGTTTTCTGGGGGTGCCGTCGGGTTTGGATGAATCAAACACCAGGTCTCCCTGGAATCCAACCTCCTTTTTTATGGTCAGGGCAAGTTCTTTTATGGTGCAGTCTGTTCCGGTCCCTACATTGACAAAACAAGGAGAAGGATAACTGGTGAGATGGCGGTCTACAGTACTGTCCGGCAAAGACATAATAGAGACAGAGGCATCGGCCATGTCATCTACGTGCAGAAACTCCCGCATTGGAGCCCCTGTTCCCCAAATCGTTACGATTGGGGCGCCGGCTTGCTTTGCTTCGTGAAACTTACGGATCAGGGCAGGAAGCACATGGGAGGTTTCAAGATTAAAATTATCGTTTGGGCCGTAAAGGTTGGTGGGCATGACTGCCATGAACCGGGTGCCGTACTGACGGTTGTAAGATTCGCACATCTTAATGCCGGCAATTTTAGCAATGGCATAGGGTTCATTCGTAGGCTCCAGTATTCCTGTAAGCAGATGTTCCTCTTTCATGGGCTGGGGTGCATTTTTGGGATAAATGCATGAGGAGCCCAGAAAGAGCAATCTTTCTACTTTATGGACATAAGCCGAGTGAATTATGTTGGTCTGGATGGCCAGGTTGTCATGGATAAATTGAGCCGGGTAAGTGTTGTTGGCATGAATGCCGCCAACCCTGGCGGCTGCCAGAAACACATGGGCGGGTTTTTCTATTTCAAACAATTCATTCACGGTTGCCTGGTTTGTCAAATCGGCTTTCAGGTGTTGGATCGGCATATTTTTTTGTTCTTCAAGAATTGAAGCGTGATATGTACCGACAAGATTACTGAATCCTTTGTTAATCAGGTTCCTTATAATGGCGGAGCCCACCATACCGGAAGCACCGGCTATGAGAATTTTATCTGTTTTATTCATTTTGATTAAACACCTTGAAGCCGGCACGCCTGCATAATTCGTCCCGTTTGGCTTCTTCAAGATCGGCTAAGGTCATTTCCCTGACCAGTTCTTTAAAGCTGATTTTCGGTTCCCAGCCCAGATTTTGTTTGGCTTTTGCAGGATCTCCCAAAAGGGTTTCCACTTCGGTAGGACGAAAGTACCTGGGATCTACAGCTACGATGGTTTTACCGTTGGCCGGATTGATGCCTTTTTCATCAACACCTTCGCCCTGCCATTCGATGGCCATGCCCAGTTCCCTGGCTGATGATTCCACGAATTCCCGGACCGAATGCTGCTCGCCTGTGGCAATGACATAATCATCAGGAACCTCCTGCTGAAGCATCAGCCATTGCATCTCAACGTAGTCTTTTGCATGGCCCCAGTCCCTGAGAGCATTCATGTTGCCCAGGTAAAGGCAATCCTGCATGCCTAAATGGATTCGGCACAGGGCCCGGGTAATTTTCCGCGTCACAAAAGTTTCCCCGCGGATAGGCGATTCATGGTTAAAAAGGATACCGTTGCAGGCGTATATGTTATAGGCTTCCCTGTAATTCACCGTGATCCAGTAGGCGTAAAGCTTAGCACAGGCGTATGGGGATCTGGGATAAAATGGTGTTTGTTCTGTCTGGGGAACTTCCTGGACTTTGCCGAATAGTTCGGATGTGGAGGCCTGGTAAAACCGGGTTTTGTTTTCCAGCCCCAACAAACGGATGCCTTCGAGCAGGCGCATTGTGCCAAGGGCATCTGCGTCTGCGGTGTATTCAGGAGATTCAAATGAAACCTGCACATGGCTTTGTGCAGCCAGGTTATAGACTTCGTCCGGCTGGACCAGCTGGAGGATGCGGATTAGATTTGAAGCATCGGTGAGGTCTCCGTAATGAAGGATCAATTTGCGATTGTCCGTGTGAGGATCCTCGTAGAGATGATCGATACGATCGGTGTTAAACAAAGAAGCCCGGCGTTTGATGCCATGAACTTCATACCCTTTGCCAAGGAGGAACTGCGCAAGATAAGCGCCGTCCTGGCCTGTGATACCGGTAATGAGTGCTTTTTTCATGTTTATTTTTATCTTTTTAGATGAGAATACTTTTCAGCACGCGGCACTGAGAAACTCCGTGTTTCTCTGTACGCTCTGAGGTTAAATATAACGAGAGGGGCAAGCCCTTCATTTCAACTCTTCCGGGTATGGAAAAACAGTTTAGTTCCTTCGGAATTTTTGTTTGTAAAATCACAAAGAACGCAAAAGTTCAACTTTCACCAAGCTACACAAAGGTTGGTTCAGCAGGACTTTTACAGTGATGGGGGTGGAGGTGGGGGTAGTGTCGGGTGGTGCAGATATGTTACAAATTTTATTTTTTATCTATCAGGCTTTAGGGGGTACAGGAAAGTTCGATATCTTCATTGTTCAATATTTCTCTATTAAGATGTTATTCCTTTAAGGGCAGATAGGTCATTGCATCAAAAGAGATGTTTTTATCAAGAAAGGGATATAGCTCCGCCCCTTTGGTTACATTATGTCATGAACCCAAAAACAGATTGGCGTCACAATTATAAAGCCTGTAAGTTCTACCATGCAGGCGAGTATTCTGGCAACAAATATGCCATATAGTCATTTTTGTAAAGCCGTTTTTGTTTAGTTTTTCGTTACAAAATTTTTAAACAAATCTTACAAAAGACAGACCCTGTTTCAGAGCCATAGAACAAAAAAAATGAAATCCCCCCATGATTTTACTATATTTGTCCACATATTGATTTTATATCGAATTATTTATACAAAGCATGGAAACTTACGATCCTATTCTGGAAGACAATTAATCATAACAGGCTTTAAAAAGGTCATGCATGGACACAATTTCGATTATTGCTACCGGTGGAACTATTGATAAAATTTATTTTGATGCAAAAAGTGAATATGAGGTCGGGCCTCCCAACGCCATTCAGGTGCTTGATCAATTCAATCTGCAAGTCCCTTACACCATTACGTCACTTATGAGGAAAGACAGCCTTGATTTAACCGATGAGGACAGGGAGCGTATCGCCCAAACGGTTGCAGCAGACCCCTGCAGGAAAATTATCATCACCCACGGCACAGATACCATGCCGGAGACGGCCAGGCACATCATTGGCCATGGCGGTGCAAAGGATAAAATTGTTGTGCTCACAGGCGCGCTTCTTCCTGCCATGTTTAATGCCACGGACGCGGTTTTCAATTTAGGCTGTGCTCTAGGTGCTGTTCAAAAGGCCAACCCTGGTGTTTACATTGCCATGAACGGAAAAATATTCATGGGGGGAAAGGTCGTTAAAAATAGAAAATTAGGTAAATTTGAAGAGCGTTGAAGGCCATCCCCCCAAAAAAAAAAGAAAAACAAGGAGAATCTAATGGAAGACAATCAAGCCAATCCATACGCTGTCCTGGACCAGCCCCAGGTGCTTCAATATCTGTTCCATCCGCGGCGCGACGTTCCGGAAAAGTCCGTTTCCGACAAGGAATATTTTATTCCCGTTGACCAGAATATTGAAATCGGGGCAACCTTTCACTTGGCAGACCCCTCATTTTCCAACATTCTTTTCTTTCACGGCAATGGCGAGATCGTATCCGACTATGATGATCTTGGGCCCGTTTTTAATCAACAGGGTATCAATTTTATAGTGGTCGACTACCGGGGATACGGCAAATCTTCAGGCTCACCCACAGTCTCTTCAATGCTGCTGGATTGCCATAAAATTTTGGATTTCGTCATTAAGGAACTTAAAAATCGTGCTTTTACAGGTTCCCTGACGGTTATGGGCCGATCCCTTGGCAGTGCATCGGCTCTGGAGCTGGCAGCCAATCGTCAAGACAGTATTGACAGGCTGGTCATCGAAAGTGGATTTGCCCATGCGGCCCCACTGTTGAAGACCCTCGGGCTTGATCCCGGCAAAATTGGTTTTCAGGAAACTCAAGGGTTCGGCAATGCCAATAAAATACAGCACTGGCACAAGCCCCTTTTAATTATCCATGCCCAGTTTGACCACATTATAGACTTTTCACAAAGCCACGATCTTTACAATCTTTGCCCTTGCGCAGACAAAAATCTTTTAATGATCCCCGGCGCCAATCACAACGATATTTTTATCAAGGGGTTTGATCAGTATATGTACAGCCTGAAAATGTTTCTCACTTAGGCAATTGTTCTATAAGTTATCAGCTGCCTTTTTTAAATCTTGAACCAGGGCAGATAGATTGAGGTTGTATTTTTCGGCAACAGTTTCAAGGGATTCAAAGAGGGCGTTACAGCAGATACACTCCCCGGCCCTGTCATCCCAGCGCTTAAATACCTCCTGGGTAGCACTGTATGTTGAAACAATGTCCAGCACGGTCATGCCGGGCTCAATTGCACAGGTCGAAGAACGATTCTCTGATTTATCCGTCATTTTTTAACCACTTTATACTTATTCTCAACAAAAACTTGCGTTTGGATCTTCCAGAACCTGGGCCAGGGCTTTGGGGATCTGCACAATAATGTCCAGCACCTGTGAGGCGGGTGTGGGATCGGCAAACATCCCGGCCATTCGATTGACACGGGCCGCAATCCGGCATGCCTGCCGGATGCTTTTCCCGGATTCGATCAACGCGCAGGCAAGCCCGGTCAGGGTATCCCCAGTACCACCCATGGCTTCCATGGCTTCGGCAGACGGTCTGCTGATTTGGTCCATAATTTCACCGTCAGCCACCGTATAATCGACACTGCCCTTGACCAGAAGGTGACGGGCCCCGTTTTTATATTCATAGGCCCGGGCAATCAAATCCGGTACCTGGTTGTCCTGATGCAGAATAAAACCTCTGGTGTAAAAGGGATGAGGCGCTGTTTCATCAGCCAAAAAAGAAAGTTCCCCTACATCCGGGGTAAAAAGGTCATAGCTTGGGGCCTGGCCGCTCATCTTGGCTGCATACATGAAGCCGGCATCCGCGATGAGAACAGGTCTTTTTTCCATCTCTTCCACGGTAAAAAGAACCTTATTGTGCCAGTCTACGTCGGGCTGAAGATAGTGAAACACCAGGGTGGTTGGCGCGATATCCTGCAGTTCACGGGACAGGCGTTCATAAAGTTTTCGGCTACCCTTGCCGGTGCCGATGTCACCGACCAAGGCGGCTTCAACCTGCATTGATCCGAGCACTTGACTCGCAGCCAGCACTGCGCCGACCAAGGCTGCAGTGCCCCGGTTCACAGGCACACGAATACCGTTAACAATTATATCCGCCCCGTCCAGGGCCGGTGCCCCAAGAGTCAACGGGAAGGAGTCATCCGGCACGGTGCCGACAATCAGGAGCATTGGCGTATCATCTCCTTATGGGCCAGCTCCAGGGCGTATCCACAAAGGGTATGCCCAATTTTACCGGGTCGAGGGGCCTCATCCAGATGCCTGCCCACCATTTCACACGCAAGGTAGGGCACATCCGGACACCCGCCGCCTGAAATATTGACGATAATTTTTGTTTGTTTTTCAATGGTCAGCTTCATATTGGCGGCCCGGACCATGAGATAATCGCCAAAATCTTTGGTGTGAAAAAGGTCCACGGGCTTGAGCAAAGGATGCGTCACAGGCACCACTTCCAGTGGCGGAAGGCCGGCCTCTTCAAGCTGCCTTGTCAGCATCAGCCGTTCAATGAGGGGAAACTGAATCACCAAATCGCAACCGCTTTGAATCCCGGGAGGAGGTCCCATCACCTTGATCTCCCATCCCCGGGATTTTAAAAAATTTTCCGCCTGGATCACTTCGGATGTGTTCTCAAACACCAGGATACCCAGATCTTGGGTTGCCTTCCTGGACAGAACCTTTTGTGGCCGGTTAAACAGACGAGATATGCGTTTAAACACCGACATTACCCTTTTTGGATAAAAATCCGGGTATCATCGGCATTGTCCTTAATGTCAGAAACGTTCCAGCCTTTGCTTTCTGCCGCCCGGACCACATTCTCTCGGGAGGCCATGTTGTCAACGATAACTTCCAGTTCACTATCTGTTCCGGATTTTATGGCATCCAGGGTCATCAATACCGGCTGGGGGCAGGAAAGCCCCCTTGCGTCGACTATTTTGCTCATTACATCCCCCTTATCTGTATATTTGTATCATTTAAATCAAACAGTGATTCTCTTTCTCATGGCAAATCCGATGAAGAGGCAAACGGCGAAACCGACGATAACCGCGGCGATACCGTGGGGGCCAACCCCCTTGGGCGAGCTTGCCAGTCCAAAATTGTGGGCAAAGGCCGCACCGGCAATCATCCCCAGCACAAAGACAGAGGCATCGTTATCCCCTTCACCAGCCAGGAAAAGCTGGCGCCCGGGGCAGCCACCAGCCAGGGCAAAGGCCAGTCCGGCCAGGGCCATGCCCAGAAAATTCCAGAGATGAACATTATGGGCCACAGGCTGGCCTGTAAATCCGACGTGAAACTGGCCTAAAACAACATTGGCAACACAGGCACAGATCAAAAGAGACAAAAAGCCTGAGAGCAGATGGGTCTGGCCGAACAGAATCAGGTCACGAAGAGCGCCCATGGTGCAGAACCGGCTGCGCTGGGCCAAAAAGCCAATGCCTAAGCCCACCACAAGGGAGATCAGCAACGGTGCATGCATGGCCCCAGGCCCTTTGAGGCTGTAAAACAACACACCGCTTTTATCTTCCCCTGAGACCTGGGGATAGATGAACATAAGAATCAAAAGACCGAGCATCACCAGGGGCAACATCCATCCGGCACCGGCATGGGTGGCTTGGGTGCGTCCCAGGTTATACCCGTTTTTCAAGAACATGACCCCGATCCAGACCCCAAACCCCAACCCCAGAATTCCCAAAACGGCATTCAGGTCGCCGCCGGCCAGACGAAGCACGGCCCGCCAGGGACAGCCCAGGAAAACAAGGGCACCGATCATGGCAAAAACGCCTAAGACAAAACGCACAATGGGGGCGGACCCGCACCGAGGCTTATACTCCTTGAAGCTGTAAGCCGCAACCAGGGAACCCAACACAAATCCGATAATTTCAGGGCGGATATACTGGACAACACCCGCCCGGTGCAATCCGATGGCCCCTGCAATATCCCGCTCAAAACAGGCAACGCAGATGCCCATATTTCCAGGATTTCCAAGTTTCTGTAAAACAGCGGCAAGGACGCCGATCACAGCGCCGACCACAATGATTCCGACGCGGGTGGAAAAAAAATTTTTAGCCATGACCCGGCTACCTCCTATACATGTCATTAAGTTATAACAGGTTTCATACAACACAAAACTGATTGCGTATTCGACATTTTTTGTCATTCATGACAATTTTTATCCAATTGATTGTGACGATAGGGATTTTAAATGCCAATTCAATTTTTAAATAGTTTTTGCGCATGCCCGGCACGTTATAATGCTGTGCGCCGACAAAAATCAAGATCAATGTAAAAATTGATCGAATCTCACTGCCCGGCAATGGGGGCAACAAACCTGGACTCTGAATCCCAGGGGAAAAGAATCCAGGTATCCTGGCCGACTTCTGTGACATGGACGTCCACCATGGGCTTTCCGGCAGGTTTGGCATAAACGGTTGCAAAATAGGCTTTGGGCAGCATCTGTCTTACGATTTTGGCCGTACCGCCGGTATCCACAAGGTCATCAATGATCAACAGTCCGTCCCCGTCACCATCCATGGATTTCAGGATGGTGGATTCACCCTGACTTTGCCAGTCATAGCTGGTGATGCAGATGGTGTCGACCAGATGAATATCCAGTTCCCGGGCAATGATGGCTGCCGGTACAAGCCCCCCCCGGGTGACCGCCACAATCCCCTTCCATGGGCGGTTAAGATCATGCAGACACCGGGACAGAGCCTTGGCATCCCGGTGCAGCTGTTCCCAGGAAATAGGGTAATTTCGATTATACCGTTCATTTTTATTTGACATGACAGATGCCTCCTTTACAATATCGGCTGAAAATTTTTCAAATCTGCCTTTTTTATGTTATCGGGCAAGAAAAACAAAGGAACAAAAATGAAAAAAACCATCCAATTGTGCCCCTCATGCGATGGGAAACTTGTTGTCAGACGCGCCTGCCCCCATGTTATCATATGCTGTGATGCCTGTGGGAAAAATTATCCCCAGAAAAAATACAAAGAACTCATAGACGATTACTGGGAGGAAAAGCTGGCCATATACCGGTGAACAGACTTTAGGTTATCATCAAAAAGATTTAAAACTGCGTCCTGATATGATAAGATTATTTTCTGAGTAAATTCTTAAACGCGTCAACCTAATTTTTTCTTTTGGAGTTTATATGGCACGTTTTTCAGGACCATCGGTCTGTTTCATCGTTTTCGTATCAATTGTAATCGGTGCATGCGGCAGTGCCGCCCCAGTCTGTCAGGCGGCACAGCCCGCGGCTTCCCCTGAGCAGGCAGAACTTTTTCCGGTTTATGACCTGATCAAACCCAATGTAAAATTCTGGACAAATATATTTACCCAGTACACCAGGGGCCAGGCCCTGGTCCACGATATGGGGGATTTGTCCAGAATTTATGAAGAGATCAAACTCAATCCCGCCAAAAGCAGGGCCGCAGCCCGGACAAACAAAAAAACTAAAAAAAAGGTACTTAAGAAATACAGAGCCATATTGATAGGCCTCTCCAAGGGCGAGACGCCGAAAACGCCCACGGAAAAAAAAGTGGCTGCCCTGTTTCCGGACAAAACCAAACCTGTAACGTTCAGGCGTGCCGCCCAGAGGCTTCGGGTGCAGACCGGTTTAAAAGAACATTTCATGGAAGGGGTAATCCGCTCAGGCGCCCTGATAGATGAATTCAAAATGATAATAAAATCCTATGGCCTGCCTGAAGACCTGGCCTACCTGCCATGCCTGGAATCGGCCTTTGACGTCCACACCTACTCAAAATATGGTGCCGCCGGACTATGGCAGTTCACCCATTATACAGGCAAACTGTTCATGGATATCAACCAGGTGGTGGACCAGCGCCGGGATCCCATTGTCTCTACCCATGGAGCAGCTCAGCTTCTGAAACGAAATTATGAAAAACTTCAAAATTGGCCAATGGCCATTACAGCATACAACCACGGCCTTTACGGCATGTCCCGGGCAAAGGATAAACATAAAACCTATCCTGCCATATATTCAGATTACAGCAGCCGCTCCTTTAGGTTTGCCTCACGCAATTTTTATCCGGAATTTATCGCCGCCCGGAAGGTCGCGAAAAATTATATTGAATATTACGGCAATATTATCCTGGATAAACCTGGACAGCAAACCCGGTATAAGGTTCAAGGATTTGTCGCGGCAAAAGATCTTGTCCGCGCATTGCCTGTGGATCTGCACACTTTAAAAACGATGAATCCGGCACTGAGAAAGCCGGTCTTTGACGGCAAAAAATACATTCCCCCCGGACAAACCCTGTATCTGCCCAAGCATATATCTTTGGACTTGCTGAACAAAACCCTTGGACCGCTATACCGTACAGCTCAAAGATACACCCCCTTTCACCGGGTGGTAAAAGGCGATACCGCCGGCAGCATTGCCAATACCTACAAGGTCCCCCTTAAAGAGCTGATCGCAATGAACGGGCTTGGGAAAAAGGCAACGATCCGCGTGGGGCAAACCCTGAAAATTCCGTTTAAATAACGGCCATGGGCCGACTATGTATCTAATTTAAAAAACAGTATATTCCATTCCGGCTACGCCGACAATTCAACCCCGATCCCAGGATCAATGTTTCGGTGGCCAGGGTACGGGTTCTATTGAATTCCCTGGCCAAACTAAGGGCAAAGCATCCGGATGATTCAAAAGACTGTCATAGTTCTGATGCAAAAATCTCATTTTTCTGTTAGGCCTGTCCTGGAAATAAAAAGACGGTTAGTTAATATCCAGATAAATGGAAGGGGCTGCCACAATGAAAACTAAACTTTCAAACATCTCACTGTTTACAGCGCTTACTATTGCATTCGTATCCTCCGGGATCCTTCTGTGGAATATGCACAGCACTTTCACAAAATTCGGCCGGAAAAATAAGGAAGGACTTCGAACCTTTTACGTTGATCAGCAAAAAAAACTTATCAAAAACGAAGTTGAACGGCTGACCAAACGAATATCTGCTACTAATAATGCCGTAATCAAGTCTGCCCAGAGTAATCTTAAAGATAAAGTGCTTTCGGCCGAAGATTTTATTCAAAATATCTACATGACTCATAAAAAAGACCAGGCTCAGTATAAAGCGCATATAGACAACATGATCTCATCCTTTAACTGGGCCAACAACGCGGGGTATTTTTATATTTTATCCGGGGACGGCACAGTTAGGCACCACGGTACCAAACTGAAACTGATCGGTAAAAATATCTATTCCCTGAAAAAAAAATTCCCTGATTTAATAACATTTTTTGAAACTGCAAAAACTCAAGGGTCTGTTATGGGAAAGTACATGTACTATAAACCAGGCAAGGGGGACAAACCTTACGAAAAGCTCGGGTATGCCGTATACAACAAGACGCTCGATATCGTTATCGGAACGGGATACTACATGGACGATCTGAATGAACAGGGTAAACAGGCAATCCTGCAATTTATTGCCGAAGACAGGTTCGGCTATCAGGATTACGGCTACTTCTGGATATTTTCAACTGATTATAAAACGATTTTTCACATTGATCCCAAAATCTATGATACAGATCTGAAATCATTGCGTGATGCAAACAACAAACCGGTTATCAAAGAGTTTGTTGACATCGCAACATCCAAAGGCCAAGGATTCAGTTCATATTACTGGGAAATCCCGGGACAGACCACAACAGCTAAAAAAATATCGTATCTGGTATATATTCCGGATTGGGACTGGATTGTGGGATCCGGATTTTATTTTGAAAATTTTTATGAACTTGTGGGAACGGTGGAGTCAATAAGCAGCTCACTTCTCAGACAGGAAATCATAAAAAACAGTCTGATTATCATCGCTCTTTTTGTCTTTACACTGGCAGCGTCACTGTTCGTTTATAAAAGAATCCACAAAATTGAGTCGGAACAGAAAAAATCCCTCAATGACCTGCTGCAGTACAAAACAGTGATAGACAAAAGCGCAATCGTCAGCATTACCGATCTGGACGGAAACATTATTCATGTGAATGACGAAATGTGTGAAATCACAGGTTTTGATAAAAACGAATTACTGCATGCCACCCACAGTCAACTTAGCCATCCGGACACCCCGGGATCAACCTACAGGGAACTGTGGACAACCATTAAAAAAGGGGAAACATGGCGCGGAATCTTTAAAAATCTTAAAAAGGACGGCGGCTATTTTTTTCAAAAATCAACCATCGTGCCGTTTAAGGATAAAGATGGAAAAGTGATCAAATATATTTCAATCAGCCATGATGTCACCGAAGTGTTTGAAAACAGATCCCAGCTTCAAAAATACCTCAATTATGACGCCTTGACCGAGCTGAACAATAGAAACAGTCTGCTCATGGAGATAAAAAAGGCCAAGTCAGCAGACCTTGCGGTCATTGATATAGACGATTTTCATAAAATAAATGAAACCTACGGGATGAAGACCGGAGACAAATTACTTAAAATATTTGCCTCAAGGCTTTCTGAACATAGCCACCTGTACCGATATTTTATCTACAGGCTGCACTCTGATGTATTTGCCGTATTTTCCACCCAAAGTGATAAAAATCTATTTATCATAGATATTGAAACAGCGCTTAAGGATATTGTCAAAGAGACCTTCATCATCGGGAACAAAGAATTGATAATCAGCACCATCACAGGTTACGCCCATGGCTCGGACAACATTCTGGCCCATGCGGATGCGGCGTTGCAATTTGCAAAAGCAAACAATATCGATCATTACGCCTATGATCCGTTAAAAGTGGATAACAGCAAGATATATGAACAAAATATCCGGGTTGTGAAAATGCTCAGCAGTGCCATTGATGAAGACCGGGTCATACCGTTCTTCCAGCCGATAACAGGCACCGGCGGACCCAAGTATGAAAGCCTGATGCGAATCAGGGATACCGATGGCGGCATAATCCCCCCGGCACAATTCCTTGAGATCAGCAAGCAGACCCGGTTTTATCCGACGCTGACCAAAATTATTGTAAAAAAGGCCATAGACACCTTTGTCAACGATGACAGCACCTTCAGCATCAACATTTCAACAGAGGATATTCTGAACAGCGAGACCATGGCCTTTATCTATGACTATGCCGTTGCCAAAAACGTCATGTCACGCATGATACTTGAACTTGTGGAGTCCGAAAGCTTGTCTTCCTTTGGCGGTGCAACAAATATCATTTACAGATTTAAAAATGCCGGGGCAAAAATTGCCATTGATGATTTTGGCACAGGATATTCCAATTTTGATTATCTGCTCAAGATCAAAGCAGACTATATCAAAATTGACGGCAGCATCATCAAATTGATCACTAAAGATGAGCGTGCCGTTGATGTTGTTAATTCCATTATATCCTATACAAAAAAGCTGAAGATGAAATCCATTGCAGAGTTCATCTCCACGGAAACACTTTCAGACAAGGCAAAAGCCCTTGGGATTAATTATCAGCAAGGGTTTTACCATGGCAAACCTGATCCGGTCCCTGATAAAACGATTTTCTAAACCCTTTGCAGGGAGCAAAACATTGATCATGGTGTTTAAATGCATCCCATGTTGAATTATTTATGAGAATTCTTAATATTTTAAGCCAGATGCCTGATTTCACAGGCTCAGGAAAAACAGTCCAGGCCATTATGCGGCAATCTTGTGCCAGAGGATATGAAAATTTTCTTGTGGCGGGCATCCAGGATGATTTTAAATTAGATTCATCTGTGCTGCCACCGGATCACACCGAGTTTGTCCGGTTTAACCATGGGGATCTCGACTTCAGGCTCCCGGGCATGAGCGATGTAATGCCTTATCCCAGCACGGTCTTTTCCTCAATGACCAAAGAGCAAATTGGCCGGTATGAAACCGCATTCAGACAGATCCTTGAAAAAGCACGAAAAAAATTTCGTCCGGATCTGATCCATACCCACCATCTTTGGATTGTTTCCAAAACAGCCAGACAGGTATTTCAGGACCTGCCCATGGTCACCTCCTGCCACGGCACATGCCTTCGCCAGCACGTTTTGTGCACAGAACTTGACCTGGATATCAGCGATGCCATGGCGGATATCGACGCTATTTTATGCCTGAGCCAGCACCAAAAACAGCAGATTATAGATATTCACAGAATAGATCCGAAAAAACTGCATGTGGTGGGGGCTGGTTTTGAAGAAAAATTGTTCTATTGTGAACCAAAACCTGAAAAAGGTCCTGTGCAAATTGTGTATGCAGGAAAATTAAGTCGTGCTAAAGGCGTGCCCTGGCTGCTTACTGCGTTGAAAAAGGTGACAACCCCCGATTTTTGCCTACACCTGGCAGGTGCCGGCACCGGCCGGGAAAAACAGGAATGCCTGACACTGGCGGCAGAACTGGGCAACCGGGTAAAGGTTCATGGTCCTTTGCCCCATGAAACCCTGGCCCAACTGATGCGCAAGTCCCATCTCTTTGTTTTGCCCTCGTTTTTTGAAGGCCTTCCCCTGGTGCTCATGGAAGCCCTGTCTTCGGGCTGCAGGTTATTGACAACCGCGCTGCCGGGTACCCGGGAAATATTTGAAGAGACCCGGTCCGGCATGGTCGATCTTCTGGAACTACCGGCCCTTGAAACCGTGGATACACCGTTTCAAAAAGATATGCCGGCTTTGGATAAGGCCCTTGCTCATGCTTTAGAAATAAGCATTACAAAGGCGGATCAAAACCGGCAACCGGACCTTAGCCAAGTAAACAAATCAGTCTCTGCCTATACCTGGGAAGGCGTATTTTCCAAAATGGAAGCGATATATAAAAAAGTTTGCAGTGGTATTCTTTAGCACAATATGGATGTATCAATATCGGAGATGGTAGTCACCCCGGTCATAAACATGGCTTTTTTCAATATCTTGTGAATATGCGCCATGTGTAATTGAACGCCTAAGGACCCTGCACCCACAGCAGCCCTGATCACATCCCTGCCCAAAAGTATAAAATCGGCACCTAGTGCCAGCATCTTGAGCACGTCATAGCCTGTCCTGACGCCGCCGTCTGCCGTGATGATCACCTGACCTTTAAGCTGCTTGGCAATGTCCGGGAGCACCTCTGCCGTCCCCGGGGTTGCATCCAGCACCCGGCCGCCGTGGTTTGAGACACTGACTACCTTTGCACCGGCATCCGCACAGCTTACAGCATCCTCCACCGTCATAATTCCTTTGGCAATAAAAGGCAGAGACGTGGCCTGAACCAGCTCCTTGATATCCTTGACGCTTTTGCGGAATACCGGCTGGTGATGCCGGGCCATGATGGTGGACCCGCAACCGTCAAGATCCACACCCACAGCAGGACAGCCCAGTTCTTCAGCCGTACGGATGAATTGTTTGAGTACCTCCTGAGATCTGGGTTTAAAAATGGGAACAGCCGGCAGCCCCTCTTTTTTTATGGCACGAAGGGCCGGATTGTCCTCGGGGGTATAAAAAAAGGTATCGCCCCGCCAGGCCATGGTGCCGGCATCTCTACACCCCCGGATCGTGGCCCGGCAGAAATCTTCTTCGCTGATGGCATTTCCGTAGCGCTCGGCACCGGCTGTGGAAGCACCCATAACCGGAAAATCCAGTTTGGTGCCAAAAAATGTACAGGAGGTGTCAGGTTCGGTATGTTCCCCCACCACCTTCAATTTAAAACGCACCGACTCAAGGGCTGCAACATTTGCCCGAAAGGAGAAACCGGCACCGGCACCACCGAATCCAATGGGTTTGCCATAGGCCTCTTTCTGGCAAATTTTATCAAAATTGCCGTCACAAGCTGGGTAAGCCGCACAAAACCCTTTAAGATTTTTTCTTGCTCTGTCCCGGACCGCTTCAAGGGTTTCGGGAACTGTTTCCTTATCAAGAATAACGCGGTTGTCTGATCCGCAAACACTGCACTGTTCAGGCTGTTCTTCCTGATCCATCGTAGTAAAGCACATCGTACATTGCCAGATAGTCATATCAGATGATCACTCCTGTTTCACTAAAGGTTTTTAAAAAGCGTTTCTACCATCAGCTTGCTGTCATAATCATGTGCGGCAAGGGCACTTGCCTTAAGATTAGGAACCCGTTCGTGGAATGGCGTGCCGGGCACCTCATACAACACGCCTAAAGGCAGGCTGTTTTCCCACTCCTGGGCCAGCGTCAATGCCTTCCCAAGATCCTGGGGATCATGATCCGTATCTTCAAGCTTATATGCCCGCTCTTTATACCAGCTCAACGTGTTTATTTTATTAAAAGAGACACATGGCTGCAGAATATCCACCAAAGCAAAGCCTTTGTAATTCATGGCTTTGACAATCAAGTCCGTCAAATGTTCAGGCTCACCGGACAAGCCTCTTGCCACAAATCCCGTACCGGCTGCCAGGGCAATGGCCAGGGCGGAAAATTGTGATGAGGAGGTGCCGGTGGTCTGCATTTTTGTAACCATTCCCAGACTTGATGTGGGAGACGCCTGCCCCTTAGTCAGCCCGTAAATCTGGTTGTTGTGCACTAGAAGCGTCATATCCAAATTTCGCCTGATGGCCGCAAGAAAATGATTGCCGCCTTCCCCATAACAGTCACCGTCCCCGCAGTTTACCACCACCGTCAGGTCGTTATTGGCAATCTTTGTCCCGGTTGCAAGGGGAAGCGCCCTGCCGTGAAGCCCATGGAACATGCTGCATTTAAGAAAGTGAGGTGTTTTCCCGGCCTGACCGATACCCGAAATCAACGTAAGCTTTTCAGGCGGAATCTGCTGCTGGGCAAAGGCATTTTTCATGGCGGCAAGAATCTGGAAGTTACCACATCCGGGGCACCATTTGTTTTCGTAATTACAGTCGAAATCTTTTGAAGTAACCATTATTTCACCATCTCCTTTACCTTTTGAACAATATAGTCCGGGAAAAAAGGTCTGCCGTCAATTTTAAGAATAGAACCAAAGGCAGAGACCCCTGCCTCCTGGGCAAGCAGGAGACCCAGCTGACCGGATGTATTTTGTTCTACCATGATCAGCTGCTTGCCGGCCAACGCATCCTTGACGGCCTGAGTGTCCATGGGCCAGATATCTTTGAACACAGCCGCCCCGACCTCTACACCCTCGGCCTTGAGCCGTTCAACCGCTTCCAGAATGTTTCCTTTTGTTGAACCCCACCCCACCAGAAGAATTTGCGCTGTCGGGTTCTCTATAAGCGGGGGCGACATCTCTTTAATCATGTTCGGCAGCTTTGCCGCACGCTTTTTGGTCATGGCAATCTTATTTGCGGCATTTTCACTGATGTGTCCTTCGGGGTCATGTTCATTGCCTGTGACCCGGACAAGGCCCGGCCCAGAACTTGGCAGTCGTTGCGGAGAGACGCCGTCCTGGGTCACTTTATACCGTAAATATGGATTTTCATCATCACCGGAGTTATTCTGCTCATAAAATCGTTCAATTTGAGAATCCACCGTAAGTGTATTGACCTCTGTCATCCTGAAATCAGCCAGAAACTGATCAAGAAGTACAATAGCCGGAACCTGATACTTTTCTGCCAGATGAAACGCCTTTTTCATGGTCTCAAAGGTTTCAACCGGTGTGCCCGGTGCAAAAACAAATCTTGGGAACTCATCCTGGGAGGCGTGGATGGAAAAAAGCAGATCCGCCTGACCGGTTCGGGTGGGAAGGCCTGTGGCAGGTCCGGGACGCTGGGCATTGAGAATCACCAGCGGGGTTTCCGTCATTGCGGCAAGCCCCAACCCTTCTGTCATGAGACAAAAGCCGCCGCCCGACGTTGCCGTCATGGCGCGGACACCGGCAAAGGATGCGCCAATGGCCATGACCACGGCGGCAATCTCATCTTCCGCCTGCTCGACAACAACGGGCAGTTTGTCGGCATAGGAAACCACATTGGTGAGTACACCTGTGGCCGGACTCATGGGGTAAAATGGAAAAAACCGGCAATCCGCAGCCAACGCACCCAAGGCGGCGGCCTTGGCGCCGCTGAGAATGACGTTTTTAATCTCTTTGGCCTCCCAAGTGAACCCCGTGGCCAGGCTTAAGTCTTTGGCGGCATCAAATCCTTTCTGGGCTGCCGCCATATTCAGCGCCACGATTTTCTCACCTTTGGCGGCAAACCGCTTTTTCAAAAGATCAGATAGCAGGCTGAACGGCGTACCGAGTATGGAAAGGACAGCCCCTGCGGCCACTGTATTGGCCGTAATTTTCCCCCCTGCCTCTTGTGCCAATTTCATCAAGGGGATGTCAAAACGTGTCTTGCTTTGTGTTTCGGATTTATCAGCATTCACAATGGCAATGCCGTCAGGGCGCAGCTGGTCTTTATGCAACGCATAGGCATCTTTATCAATGCAGACAAGGATATCAATCCTGTTGCCGGGGGCGGCAACCTCCTTATCACTGATTCGCAGCAGGTTAAAATTGTGTCCGCCCCGGACTCTTGATTCAAAGTCATCCACAGAGAAGGTAAACAAACCACTGTGGTGACACACTTCGGAGAGCAGATCACCAATGGTTTGTATGCCCTGCCCTGCAGCGCCCGCAATTTTTAGTGTAACATCGGTTTTCATGGATGCCCCTATCGTTAATTTTGAGTAAATGAAAATAAAAGGCCACGTTTTTTGAGGATAAAATGTTGAAAAAAAACGTCAAGCAAAGCCTGCCGGCCTGAATCCAAAATTTGTCACATACAGATGAATATGATGTCGATAAAAAGAAAAGTCAATCCTTTGTCCTGTATCACTCTTTAGATAAAACCGTTTGACCATCTGATTGACAAGTGCCGTTATGGATCTAATTTGTCATACAATTTAAACTTTTATCAAAGGAGACAAAAAGAATGAATATACTGCTACTACAGGGAGGTGCCAAAAAAAACGGCAACACAGCAAAGGTGCTTGAATGGGTTCAAAAAGAACTGATCCGCCTTGGTCATGATGTGGAAACCGTATACCTGCATTCAAAAAACCTGAAAGGCTGCATGGGGTGTGCAAAATGCAAACAGACAATGGATGCCCCGGGCTGTATTCAAAAGGATGATATGCCTGAAATCATAGAAAAAGTAGTTAAGGCCCAGGCCGTTGTCTTTTCCTCCCCCTTATATTTCTGGGGTGTAAACGCCCAGCTTAAATCGGTCATCGATCGGACCTACTGCCTGTACACCACTGCTCCGGAGCACATCTCCCTTGTGGAAGGGCAGCGCCAGGGGCTTTTAATGACAGGCGGCGGACCATTTGAAAATAATGCGGCTGAAGCATTCACCGCATTTGGCAGGATGCAGAAATACCACAAATCAGTTAACGCCGCAGAATTGTTTGTGGGCGGATGCTCAACCCCGGATCAACTGGACGAGGGTGTCAAAGACCAGGCATGCGAGTTTGCCCGAAAACTTGCAGGTCACATATAGCCTTATTTAAGATAAAAACCACGAAGTTCACGAAGATGATAGCGAGCAAAACTTCGTGAGCTTCGTGGTAAAAATAATCAATGTTTAACCTCGTGACTTCTGTTCAAGCTGAACTTGAGGGACGATCATTTTCAGCAAGACTTTTATTTTTATACCGACCATCTTCGGTCACATCCACCCCAAACCATTGGGGCGGAACAAAGGCCCTGGCTTGAGTCTCATCATCAAACTCCACTTCGCACAACAAAAGGCCTGAGAGCGAACCTGAAAATTCATCAATTTCAGCAGTAAGCCCGTTTTCAAGAATGGCTTTGGAGCGTTGCTTTTCTACCCGGCGATCCTGGGTCAACGGCCATAGATGATTGAAATCAGCTTCATCAATTTTGATCTCCGCCTCTTCCCTCACAAGGCCCTGCCCCCGTTTAAAGGTCATAAAAAATGCATCGCCTTTCTGGCGAAGTCTGATCTCAACAGAATCCCGGGATTTGGAAATATAACCCTGGCGGATACATGTGGTGGACTGCAAAGTAATATCCGGCATTGTTGTCAGCAGGAACTTTCGTTCTATCTCTTTCATTATATACTGTTTCCTTAACTCTGAACTTCCTGCCACAATTGAGAATAGGCGGCCACGGCCTCTTCTTTGCCGGCATAGGAGAGCGCCGGTGCCCTGTGAACCCCCATGCGCTCGATATGGGTTGAAAAAGGTATCCAGGCGTTCATCACCTGTGCATGTCCGGCCCGGATCTCTTCCATGGTCTCAACGTGCAGGGATTTACTTTGCTGGACCATGGAAAAAAACGGAAAAATCTTGGATGACTTATAGCCCTGCTTTTTAAAAAACGCATACAGTTGTTCAAGGGTTCTCTGGGATAATGTGGTGGGAATCACCGGCACCACAATACGGTCCGCTATCTTGAATACATTCTCTGAAAGCAGTGAAATATTGGGAGGACAGTCCAAAAGGACAACATCATATTCACCATCCACCGGTTTTAAGGCCTTGTTCAGCCGGGAGCGGCTCTTTTTCATCCGGGACAAAAAAATATCAAAATCCCTGAAACTCATATTGGCCGGCAAGAGATCCAGATTCTCGAAATCACTTTCTCTGATGGCCTCGGCAAATTTCTTCGTATCTTCAAAAAAGGTATTATTTTTCAGTTTTTTGGACGGCTTCACACGAAAATAAAAGCCAGAAGCGCCCTGGGGATCAAGGTCGCACAAAAGTGTCCGGTTGCCGCTTAATGCACTGGCATATGCCAGGTTGACCGAGGCAGCAGTTTTTCCCACACCGCCTTTGTTGGAATAACAGGCAATAAGTTTCATAAATCTTTATCTCCTTATCAATCAACCTGGGTGTTGGCTTGTTTGGTCGTTGTATTTTTTAAATCAAACAGGGTATTAAAAGCGCCCTGTATCGCAGGACTGTAAAACCGGGACAGATTTTCAATAATCATCCGCCGCTCTGCCAGCTGTTTGCGATAAAGCATGGCCGTCAACGCCCCTATGCTTTCAGCCAAAGCCTTGGCATTGGACCCGGTACCCGGATAACGCTCAAGACACTGAGCCAGTGTAGCCTGCTGGACGGACTGATCGTTAAAGCTGCCTAAATGTTCCTGAAGTCCTTTGAGGGTCTTGAGCAATCCTTTTACCTGTTTATCGTCAAATAAAGGCTGGGCCGATTCAATCAGGTACCGCAACTTTTTGCACTGGATACGCAGCTCATGAATAGTCTCATCCGGGGTCTTTTCGGTAATATTTTTGGCAAGCTTGCACACCTTCTTATATCGTTTCAGAACAAGGTCTGCGGCGAAGAGTTTGGATGGTGCATCGGCCTTTGGGCCTTTGGGCAGGGCTTTGGGATTCTCAAATAATTTCTGAATGGATTTTATCTGTTTTTTGTATTCCTTGGATTTAAGCATGGCCTTCACCTTTCCAAAGGCCTCATCCCTATCCTGCTGCAACAGTTCAAAAAGCACTTCAAGGCCCGAATATGCCTGGGGGGGAACCAGGGCAAAATAATCGTCTTTGGATAACAGGTAAACATCCCGGTCCCGCATCATGTTGGTATCCTGCATGATCTCTTTGAAATCCAGCTTCAATTGATCAAGGGTTTCTGTGGCCACTACGCCTTTAAACAGAGTAAGCACGGATCGTACCTTGCGCAGACTGACCCGCCACTGGTGGAGAAACTCGGTGTCCAGATCATCAATGAGTCCGGGTTCATTGCGGCGTGTAACCTGCAAAAAAGTCTGGACTATCGTACAAAGGCTCTGCCGGGCAGGGGCCGTTTCAGACAGTTGAATAACCGGCTTGGATGTATAATCTGAAATCCGAAGCTTAAGCGCTTGTGCCGGAAGCCCAGGTTTTTCCATATTTTTCAAAATGTCGCAGATCAGGGTATGGCTGTCGTTGTAACCGCGCATGGGACGGGTCCGAAGCCAAGTCCAGATAAACTTTCCACGGCTCAAAGAGACCGATTCAATGCGACAGCAAGTTTTTTGCTCGTCATCCAGAAGAGATAAGGTGTCCTGGATGATAGTCACCTGCCCTACAGGTGTAAAGGCCCGCAAGGCAGACAGATCTAAAAGCAGATCCCGCACAGGGCCCTGGGGAAGCTCCCGGGCAAACTGCCATTTTGATTCCGGTGCAGTCTGTACCGTTACATCACCCGACCAACCGATCCTGGTCAGATTGGATACCGTCTGGATCAAAAGCGCATCCGAATTATAAACCGCAGCATCAAAGGTATCAAGAACAATCCCTTCTTCATCCTTATCCGGGGAATCACATGCAGTGCCTGCCAGGGTCATATTTGCATCTTTGAGTATGGCATTTATCTTATTGACATTGATAGCGGCCGACAGCATAAACGTTTGCGAGGCAGGAAGATTCATTATTTTGATTTTTCCTTGTTCTTTTCAATGTATTCATGGATCAGGTTCTCTATAATGGCCTGGACACTGGTCTCTTTTTCGATGGCCAGAATTTTAAGCGCCTTGAGCACTTTCTTCTCCAACCTTAGGGAAGTATTCACCTTTTTGGTTTTTACCATGTTAGATCCTTGTTAATCTTTGTTTCAAACCTTGATATAATGACGTCATTAAATTAAGATGTCAACTATTATGGATTCAATGACAAAATACGCTGCCATCGACATCGGTTCCAATGCCGTCCGCCTGCTTTTAGCTATGGTATCAGAAGAAGAGTTCGGACTTCGGGTAAAAAAAATATCCTGGATGCGCATGCCCATCCGTTTGGGTGAAGATGCCTTTTTACGGGGCGAAATCTCGGAGGAACGGGCCTGTAAACTGACAAAAACCATGGGGGGATTTGCAAAGCTTATTGACGCGTACCAGCCTGTCGCAATGAAGGCCTGTGCCACCTCAGCCATGCGGACCGCAAAAAACGGCCGACGGGTATGCAACAAAATCAAAGAGCAGACAGGCATAGACATTGGAATTATCAACGGCAGACAGGAAGCCCGGTATCTTTTTCAGAACCGCCACAAAATAATGACCTCATCGGAAAAAGCAGCTCTCTTTGTGGATGTGGGTGGCGGCAGCACGGAAATTACGTTGTTCTGCGACGGCAGAGTCCAGGCCAGCCGGTCGTTTAACCTGGGCACCATTCGTCTGCTCAACAACCGGGCCCGGCAGCAGGACTGGGATCATATGAAATCCTGGTTAAAAAAAATCACCCGGGGACATGAGCCCGTGGAGGCCATTGGCAGCGGCGGAAACATCAACAAACTGTTTAAACTGGCCAAAGGCCGTCCCGGAACATGGGTGAGCCGGAAAAAAATCAAAAAAATCCGGAATGAACTTGCTGAATATGAACTGGAAGAACGGATGAGACGGTTTAATTTGAAACCCGACCGGGCAGACGTTATTATCCCGGGGGCACGAATTTATCTTAAAGCCATGGCCTGGGGACGATGTGAAAAAATCCATGTGCCCATGCAGGGACTTGCCGACGGCATGATCCGTGTTCTGCACGAAAAAAGAATGCAGGCGCAATCTATGGAAACAAAAATAGATACACCTGCAATCGAACTTGCCCAGGCGGAAATTTAACTACAGCATGTTCCGCCGCCGCATCCTGAGCACCCCTCAGGCGGTTTTATGCTGGACTCAATGCGAAAACCTGTCCCTTCAAAATCAATATCCACAGGGCTTGCTTTTTCCAGCAAATCTTTATCCATGATGTATTCCACATCATCAAAGGTAAACACGGCATCGGTCTCTTTTTTCTCGTCCAACGCCATAGCAAGGCTTGGGCCTCCACATCCGGCACTGTTGAGAAAAAGTCTTATGGGTGCCATTTCTTTGCCTTCAAAATAAATTCTGACCTGCTCCTGGGCAGGCTTGGTTACATTTATCATCTAAATCTCTCCTTCATGTTTTGTTGTGGGGGTGAGCCTGAATGCTAAATAACCCAAGTCAACCCTTAACTGTCAGTATGAGCTAAATCCGATTCAGATGCAAGGCAATGTCGCGAACATAATTAGGGCAATAGTCTGTAACCAAGTTGCCGTTTGCTGTAAAATCTCAAGATCCGATAAATTTAATTAAAAGCAACTGACTATACGCCACGTTTAATTATTTATCGGGGGGGCAAGAACAAAGACAGGCGGGGATCACGTCCGGTAAGTCCCCTGTTCAAGCATTTGGGCGACACAAATAGATTCGGCCAGCACTTTTTCCGTCCAATTGTGGTCCAAAGGGTCGATGATCAAAACCCGGAAACGAAATCGTTTTCCTTCAACAAAGACCGTTTCGCAGTTATCAATGTGCAGCATGGAGTTTACCCAATTGGGGAGTTTGGAGGGTTTTCTCTTTTTCCGAAGTTTTTTTACAATTTTCTCAAGGGTTGAATCTTACTATATTTTATAAGCTTTCAAGGACATGATATACGGCTAACACAATTCTCATATTCTTAGTTTATATTTGCCTTCAGATTATTGGGTAGCGTGGTATGATTAAAAAAGTAGAATAGCAGCATTATGGAAAATGTTAGGAAATATTCTGCAGAATTTATAGCAACATTTATGCTTATTTTCGCAGGGACTGGGGCGATTGTGGCAAACAATTTTTCCCAAGGCGCAGTCTCCCGTACGGGGATATCACTTGTCTTTGGATTTGTGGTAATGTCAATGATACACAGTGTTGGAGAAAAATCCGGTGCCCATTTGAATCCTGCTGTCACACTGGCGTTTTATATTGCTGGAAGATTTGATAAGAAACAAATTCTGCCTTATCTTGCGGCACAGTTTGCGGGAGGTATTTTTGCAAGCTTGCTACTAAAAATTTTCATTAATATCCCAGGGTCAGATTTGGGAACAACATTGCCATCCATTCCCATCGTCAACGCATTTTTTTTAAAGATTATTCTTACCTTTATTTTAATGTTCGTCATTATCCATGTTGCAACGGGAAGTAAGGAACAAGGATTGATGGCAGGCATAGCGATCGGGGGGTACCGTTGCGCTCGAGGCAATGTTTGCCGGCCCGTTCACAGGTGCATCTATGAATCCGGCAAGATCTTTGGGACCGGCACTGGTTTCCGGCAACACTCAAACATTGTGGATCTGTCTGACGGCCCCTTTTATTGGTGCTGTCCTGGCAATAATTCTTTGGAAATTTATAATGGATATCAGGATGAAAAAAAGAGTTTTATTTGTGTAACTACTCACCCATATCTGTAAGTTTACCTGTCAAAGCCATCTGAATAGCCACAAGCGGGTTGATACCCTGGCTTGCCATTGTTTGCAGATAGCTTGAAATTCGACAATAGGCATGAGCATAATGCCGGCGCCTAAAACATCCTGATATTTTCTGTTTCACCTTTGCCATGCGGAGATCACGCTCCGCCCGATTGTTGGTAAAGGGGACATACGATTCTCTGGCAAACAACAATACCGCTGTTTCATATTTTTTCAGCCTTTCCCAAAGATTATGAGCATCTGATTTGGCTATCTTTCCACGCTTACCTTTTGGCTTTGGCGGAATCTCCGGTAATTCTTTATCCCCACGTGTAAGAATGTTGCGGTAGCGTTTCTGCAAATTTGCATATTCTTTATCGGTAAGGCATTTATCCTCTCGCTTGGACACAATATGACAAGTCTCCTGCAATAACTTTTTCATATTAATGGCCCACTTGTATTGATTGGAATCAACAATAAAGGTCAGTTCCCGTAATAAGTGCGAACCACAAAGTCCATGTCCACAATGATCATATGATAAATATGATGCCCAGCAATCATGGATGATCACCCCACCATAGCGGGGAATGATATTCAAATCAACAATCGCCTCCTTGCCCCGCTTTCGATGAAGTAATTTTAGCGTGATTCCTCCTGAAGAATATACATGAATCCAATGATTTTTACCTTCCACCCGGAATGATGTCTCATCCACATGAATGGAAGGGGCATGAAGGATACTTTCAATGGATTTTGTCTCCCATTCCTCAAGAGATTGATAAAGCCTCCATACAAACTTGAGCAAAGTTGCCTCGGAGATAACAGTGCCGATCATGGCAGATATCTGTTTCTGAACCCGATTGAGAGCAACCATTTGACTGATTATCAAATGAATGGCAAAAGCTTTGAGTCCATTGCCGTACTGTAAACTTCCGGGCATGTCTTCGGGAAAATGCCCTTTTGCCGTCGCCTTGCAGTTGGGACATTCCTTTATCTCGGCATCAATGTGCTCTACAACTTTTTCAAAAACGATGTCTATCTTTGTCCGCCGTTCGAGCCCCTGGCAAGGAGTTTGATCCAAAGGTGTGCCGCAGACATCACAGGTTTCAGCTTTGGCAATGGTGACAGTTTCGTTAACACGGGTGTTACTGATTTCACCACTGACTTTTTTGCCCTTTCCCTTGCCGGTAGAAGTCGGTTTGGCAGTTTCATCTCTGTCCGTTTGAGAAGAAGGCAAACTTGAATTTTTGCTGTTTTTGCGAGTTTGCTTTTCGAGAAAAACAGACAGGATCAATTCCACAACGAGAAGCATGCTATTCATTAACACCTTTACCTCAGGAGTTACCTTGCCTGCCAAGCTCAGTTGCTCAAACTCTTGCTTCACACGATCGACTTCTTCTCGAACACTGGTTTTGTTCATCGTTGCCATGCTTGTATTATAACACAGCTTTTTTTGACCTCCTGAGTTGCCCTACAATCCATTTTCTCAACGAATCGGATAAAATTTCATTAAATTTTTGTGATTGTCAAATGCATGCCACATTATTATGTAGCACGAGGATATTTTGATGTAATTTGATTTTTCAAAAAAATACCTCCCAAAAACCTGTCAAGCTTTTTTTTAGTTTTTTGACATTTTTTTATGGGGGTGAGTAGTTACTTATTTGTTTGCATTCATAATTCGGCCAGAAGCCAAATGGCAGAAGCTTATTTGAAAAAGGCCGGTTCAAAAAAATTTGAAGTGTTCAGCGCCGGTCTTGAGCCTGGAAATTTGAACTCGGTAGTTGTCGAAGCAATGAAACAGGATGGTATTGATATTTCAGGCAACCGGACCAAATCGGTTAACGAATTCCTGGATGCCGGCGTAGAATTTGATTATGTCATCACCGTGTGTGATGAATCGTCTGCAGAACAGTGCCCTGTCTTTCTTGGCAAAGGAGAACGAATGCACTGGGGTTTTGAAGACCCCTCTGCGCTTGAAGGGTCTTTTGATGAAAAAATCATCAAGGTAAAACAGATTCGGGATCAAATCCGCTCCCGGATCGACGTATGGCTTGAAGAATAAGTTATTTGATATGAGTAATATATTGATCAACTCGACATAAACATTTTGTTTCGGTGGATAAACTAATTTGGAGTGAATTATGTCCCTTGCTGAACAGAAGATTTCCATAGAAGGTGAGCCAACTCCGGCCAAATAACAAAGTCCCACGGAGTTTGACCTCAAAGCTCATGAATGGTTTTTGAACAGAGAGTTGACCTGGTTGGAATTCAATCGTCGGGTCCTCCATGAAGGGCAGGACTCACGCAATCCCCTTTTGGAACGGGTCTTCTTTCTTTCAGTCGTCGGTTCAAATCTTGATGAGTTCTTAATGAAACGTATCGGAGGACTCAAGCAACTGGAAGGTGCGGGGGTCAAAAAGCTGAGTGTCGACGGGCGGACACCCCAGGAGCAGATTAACGAATGCAATATTGTTGTTCAGGATATTTTAAAACAGAGTCAAATGTTGGAAGTGGAGTTAAAAACACTGCTCGATAAAGAGGGCATTGTTATCAGCGGCTACGACCAATTGACAAAAGCGCAAAAGATATTTGCCAACAAATTTTTCTTCGATAACGTATATCCACTGCTCACGCCCCAGGGAACAGATCCGGCACATCCGTTTCCTTTTATCTCCAACCTCTCCTTAAATCTTCTGGTCAAGGTAAGCTTTCCGGATGCGGAACACGCATATCTTAACAGAATCAAGGTGCCGGTCGATTCCGGAATCTCTTCACGGTTTATAAGGATCGGCCGAAAAGATTTATATGTTCCCATAGAAGATATCATTGCCAATAACCTTGACTTGCTTTTCCCGGGGATGGTGATTGAATCGTGCGATTTTTTCCGGGTGACCAGGAACAGGCTAACGATCTTCTGTCCATGATCGAATCCGCTCTCCGGGACAGAAAATTTGCTGAGATCGTCCGGCTTGAGGTGAACCCGGATATGAGTCCGGCCCTGCGAGGCATGCCGGCCGCAGAACTCAACATCAACGAAGAAGAGGATGTTTTTGAAGTTGAGGGAATCATGGCCAAGCGGCATCTGAAGCAAATTGCCCAACTTGACCGGCAGGATTTGCACTTTCCGATTCATCAAGCCGTCGACCACCCGGAACTGCGGGGAGAGGACCCGAATATCTTCCACATAATAAAGGGAAAAGGCTCAATCCTGCTGCAACATCCATATGAATCCTTTGACAGCTCAGTGGAACGGTTTATAAAAGAGGCTAGCCTGGATTCCAAAGTACTGGCCGTTAAAATGACCCTTTACCGGACAGCCGAACAATCCAGAGTCATACAATACCTGATTGATGCAGCCCAGAACGGAAAACAGGTCGCCGTGGTTGTGGAACTTAAGGCGCGTTTCGATGAGTCGGCCAACATCCGCTGGGCCAGATATCTTGAAGAGGTGGGAATCCATGTGACATACGGGGTTGTGGACTTGAAGACCCACTCAAAAGTGGTATTCGTGGTCCGCAAAGATTTTGACGGCTTGCATCGCTATGCCCATATCGGCACCGGCAACTATCATGCCGGCACTGCCCGGGGATACAGTGATCTGGGTCTGTTCACCTGCGATTCAGTCATCGGTTCCGATCTAACTGAACTATTTAATTATTTGACGACCGGATATACGGTTACCCGTAATTACAAAAAACTTTTACCCTGTCCCTATGTTTTGAAAAAAAAGCTGCTGGAAAAAATTAGCCGGGAGGGTAAGTTGCAGGCAGAAGGCAACAAGGACTCATTCAATTAAAAACCAATGCCCTTGAAGACAAGGATATCACGCGTGCATTGTACCAAGCCTCCCAGGCCGGTGTTCACATTGATCTCATCGTCCGTGATTCCTGTCGGTTGAGGCCGGGTATTCCAGGACTGTCTGAGAATGTTCACGTTATTTCCATTGTCGGCCGGTTTTTGGAACATTCAAGGATTTTTTATTTTCGCAATGGCGGCAACGAGGAATACTTCATCTCTTCGGCAGACCTGATGAAACGAAACCTGGAAAGTCGGGTAGAGGTATGCACGCCTGTGGAATCCCCGCGCCTGCAGGCCCTATTGCGGGAGATGATAGATATTCAGCTGAACGACAGGCACAGTTGCTGGCAAATGCAAAGTGACGGCAGCTACGTCAAACTGCAGGCACAACCAGGAGAAGATACGCGCAGCTCTTTTGAACATCTAATTAAAAATGCGGATGTTTCTTAAAAGGCATCAGTCCCGTATTTTCTCTTTCAGGGCACGGATAATCCCGGAACAAACCTGGTTGGCATCGGCCACGATGGCTACATCCGCAAGTTTCATCATCGTGGCATCAGGATTTTTGTTCACAGCCACAATGAAATCAGCATCCATGAGTGCGGCTGTATGCTGGATAGCACCTGAAATACCAAAAGAAAATAACACCTTGGGCCGGATATGTTTACCGGCCTGTCCCACCAGGGCCTCGTGGTCTACCCATCGGGCATAGACAACAGGGCGAGTGGCCCCGACCTCGGCATTAAGCAGGCCGGCCAGCTCAAACAATTTTTTAAATTTTCCTTTGGACCCCATGCCCCGGCCTCCGGTAATCACAATATCCGCCTTTTCAATGCCCAGGGTTTTGGCAGGCCGGTATTCCGAATGGGTGCAGCGAACCCGCTCGGTGGGCAGTTCTTCGGGAAAATCAAGGATGATCACCTCGCCTTGGGCCGTATCATCATGAGGCAATTCCTGGAAAGTGCCGGGCCGCACCGTTGCCATCTGGGGCCGGGCTTTTGGCGTGAGTATTCGTGCTATGAGGTTGCCCCCAAAGGATGGGGCGGTCTGGACAAGGCGTTGTTCATCGTCAATGTCAAGATCAATACAGTCGGCGGTCAGCCCGGTGTCCAGATGCTTTGCCACCCGGGGAGCCACTTCCTGGCCGAACCGGGTGGCCCCGATCAGAATGATATCCGGATTCATATCCCGGGCCAACCGGATCAACAGGTTGGTAAAGGTCTCAATGCCATAGGATTTAAGCCTTGGATGATCGATGACATAAACCCGGTCTGCACCATGGGCGATATATTCATCGGCATATCCACCCACATCATGGCCAAACACCACGCCGCACACCCGTCCCCCTGTCTTTTCGGCAAGCCCCCGGGCCCTGCCCAGAATCTGAAGCGTGACCCGGTTCTTAAAATAGTTGCGGTAGTCCCCAAGCACCCAGATATCTTTGCCCGTTGATTTTTTTGACATTTGCGCCCTCATTTCTTTTTCAAATCCTTGCCCATGGCTGAACTAATAATTTTTCCATAATCCGTAAACAGCTGGTCCACCACAGTTTTTGCAGCCCCCTTGAGTACCCGGCTCTCCTTTTGGGTAGCCGGCGAAAACACATCCAGAATACGGGTGGGTGAATCTCTAAGGGCATTAAAATCCTTGTCCAGTTCCAAACCATCGGCATTCACAACTTCAATTTTGGGAGAAGCAAAGGCCTGGGCCACGCCGGCAAGTCCGGCATAGCGGGGAACGAATGCGCCCTGGTCTATAGTAACAAGGCCGGGTAGATCCATCTCCAGGGTTTCCATAAAATCATCCACCAGCCGGGTGACCACCACTGTTTTTTGATTCAGCCGGATATCCAAGGCCCAGCCGATTGCCGGCAAATCCAATTCACAGGCCAACTGGGGACCGACCTGGGCCGTCTCACTGTCACTGGTCTGGGAACCACACAGTACAAGACCGGTGTCGGGTTTGAACATCTTTATATACCGGCCAAGGATAAAGGAAGTAAGATTCGTGTCGGCTCCGGCCATTTTCCGATCCGTGAGCAGCACCCCCTGGTCGGCACCTAAAGATACTGCCTGATGAAGAACCTCTTCGGCCATGGGCGGTCCCATGGTCAGTGCGATTACCCGGATATCGCGATCATCCGAAGGCCCTGCCTTTTTCAGACGAAGTCCTGCTTCCAAAGCAAGACGTGAGGCCGGATCCATCATGCCCTGGGCAAGTTCACGTTTCAGTGTACCGGTTTTGGAATTCCAGGGCAGTTCGGACACCATGGGCACCTGTTTGATGCATACAATGATATCAAGTGTGTTATTTTCCATATCTAAGTCTCGTTCCTTAACTGGGCCGGGTAATCAGATGCCTTGCGATGACCATCTTCTGCACTTCACTGGTTCCCTCGTAAATCTGTGTCACCTTGGCCTCCCTGAAATATCGTTCCACATCATATTCCCTGGAGTATCCGTACCCGCCATGGATCTGGACAGCCAGATCCGTCACCGTGCGGGCTGTTTCACTGCAGGAGAGTTTGGCCATGGCCGACTGGGCACTAAAATTTTCACCCTTATCCTTTGCAGCCGCAGCCCGGTACAAAAGCAGGCGTGAAGATTCAATGGATGTGGCCATATCGGCTAAATAATTCTGGATGGTTTGGAATTTTGTCAACGGGCTGTTGAACTGCCGACGCTCTTTAGCATAACTCAAAGCGGCCTCAAACGCTGCCTGGGCAATGCCTAACGCCTGGGCCGCAATACCGATACGGCCGGTATCCAAAGCAGTCAAACCAATTTTAAGCCCATGGCCCGGTCTACCCAAAAGATTGGTTTCAGGAATCCGGCAGTCCTCAAAAAACAGGGACGAAACCGGGTTCGCCCGCATGCCGCATAGATCCTCTATTTCACCCACACTGAATCCGGGACACGTCTTTTCCACAATAAACACATTGGGCCGGGACGGTCCCTGGCTGCCCGCATCCACGGCAAAGACCAGGACCACATCACTGACCCCACCGTTAGTGACGA
The DNA here is from genome assembly GCF_963664415.1 of uncultured Desulfobacter sp. Taxonomy (NCBI): domain Bacteria; kingdom Pseudomonadati; phylum Thermodesulfobacteriota; class Desulfobacteria; order Desulfobacterales; family Desulfobacteraceae; genus Desulfobacter; species uncultured Desulfobacter sp. The sequence continues at coordinate 115,875 of NZ_OY761440.1, forward strand.
AAATCTTGGTGCCGTTTATGGTATACCCCTCGTCCGTTTTTGTTGCCGTGGTTTCCACGCCGCCGGCATCGGAACCGGCATTGGCTTCGGTCAGACAAAAGGCCCCAATATGCTTGCCGGTAGCCATGTCCGGGACTAAGCGAGTGATCTGCTCATCCGTACCAAATTTCAAGATAGGATAAAGCCCCACGCTGTTGTGAACAGACACACAAAGCCCGATGGCAGCGCAGACTCTGGATAACTCTTCGATCACAATGGCATAGGAGATGGTGTCAAGACCGGCGCCCCCTAAAGACGGTGGCACCTGGAGGCCAAAATAGTTTAAAGGCCCCATCTTTTCTATAATTTCGGTGGGGAAGCGCCCTTCCCTGTCCAGACTTGCTGCATGGGGGCCGATCTCGTTTTCAGCAAACTCCCGCACCGTTTTTCTGACCACCTGGTGTTTCATGCAGGGGTTAAAATCCATAAAATCATGCCTTTTATTTTTATAGGGGTGAAATACCCGTAAAATTAATATAATTATCTTGTGGAGCAGGACTATACCCCATCTGGGCACATTTTCAAATTATTAACTCAACTTTTGGTGAGGTAAACTATGAGCGATGAGAAAAGATGTCAGGAATTTTTAAATTTTATTAAACCTCAGCTTGGTCAAGAGATTCATGTGGGCCCCTGGCTCGAGGTTGACCAGAAACGAATCAATGATTTTGCGGCCGTTACCGGTGATGTGCAATGGATTCATACGGATGTTGAGCGCGCCCCAAAAGAGTCTCCTTATAAATCAACAATTGCTCACGGGTATTTGACATTGTCTCTATTGCCCTATTTAACCGAAAGCAATCACCCTGATTTTTTCCAAAAAAATTATCCCGGCATGAAGTATCGGGTAAACTATGGTCTTAACCGGCTTCGTTACCCCTCTGCAGTTAAAGCCGGATCCAAAATTCGGGCAAGAACGACAATCCAACAAGTAGAAGAGGTAAAGGGCGGCATACAAATCTGTTATCTGATTACCGTTGATATTGAAGGCGGTGATAAGCCGGCTTGTGTTGTCGAATTTCTGGCACGTCTTTATCCTTAGCTGCATAATTGCGGGGATATGATGCCACTTTTATAAGAAAGTCTGGGTAAGTTACTCAGATCTTTCAAGCTTTGTTGTGGGCCGAGGCCTGGGTGTAGATAGACCAAGGACGGCCCGTGCCCGTTATATAAAAGCCGTATCATGCCTCGCAACAAAAAAAATCTAACGTCGATACAGTAATTGGTCTCCTTTGGGTCTCTTTTTTGTTTTTTCGTTGCTACAGCCTCACGGAACTTTTGAAAAAAGATTTTCCAAATCTTCACACCATCGAAGCGAAAAATTATACCCTTGCTTATAGGATGGTGTCCGACGGGCAGGCGGAAAAGGAAGGGAGCCCATTTCTTGCCCGCCGGATGACCATTGGAGCGGGATGATCAATTTGTAACTGCTTTAGGGACCGAAAAAATCAGCAGTTTTTTTGTTGTGCCCGCTGTCTGATTTTACATCTATTACACCACCGACCGGATGGACGAGGCAGAAAGGGGGCCGCCGGTTCTCCCTGATCCATCCTACACACAATCCTTAGAAAGTAACAGACGCAGACGCATAAACCGTAAACGGTGCGCCGGTTTGGTAGGTGGAGCCCAGTGTTTTGTAGTCAGTGGTATTGATTATGCTGATATATTCCTTGTCAAAAATATTATTGACCGTCAAAGAAAAATCAAGATCTTTAATTTTCATCTTCGGGAAAGCACCGGCCTTATAAGTCAAATCAAAGTCAAATATCACGGCACCGTCAATTTTCTCGTCGTGTTCAATGTCCCCATATCTACTGGATGTGTATTTAACAATCGGCGAAAGAACAAATTTACCTATGCGGTAGCTTGCAATTGCCTTGCATAAAAATTCCGGTGCATCGGGAACCTGCTCCCCGTCAACGGCATTAACGGAGCCGTCACTGTTAAAAATATCTTGTGTAAAAAAGAATCGGTTATAGGAAAAGGAGCCGTAAAGGGACAAATTTTCGGATACCAGTGCCCCGGCCTCCAATTCAAATCCGTATGCTTCGGCCTTTGCATTGGTGGATGGATATGAAACCGCCAAAGAAGGGTCATAGTAGGTTGCGGCTTTATTTTTATGGCGGGCGTAATAGAGCGTGGGCACCACATACAGTTTGTCTGTAATGTATCTTAATCCAATGTCGAAATTGTCAACGGTTTCCAGCTCCTGTTTATCCCATAGATCCTGCAGGGTAATTCCTTTTGCGTAAAAGGACTGTTTCTGGGAAATAAAATAGGGGTAAAGACTTACACTCATGCCATAGTTTCGGCCATAGGAGACGTAGGTGCTGAGATCCTCATTGATCTTGTAATTGACCCCCAGGTTGGGAAGCAGCTTGTTGAAATCCCTGGAATCCGCACAGGCATCTTCATCAATGGATGTGGCCGAGTCAATCGCAGTTTCATAACTGACATCTCCGATGCCGGCTGTATTATAGGTCTTTATGGACGGCATGGTATATCTGAGGTATTTGACGCCGCCCTGAAGCGTAAATCGTCCTTTGGCATATTTGCCCGAAATAAAAGGGGTATTCTGGCGGTGCTTGGAGCTGTCGGACAGGGCCTGCCATTTGTCGAATACAAGTTTACCTGACGACACTTTATATAATTTCCATGAAGTTGGCGGCCCCGGCCTTTCCTGCTGAAGATTAAAAAAACCGGCGGTCAGGTCAACGGATTGTATACGGGTTGAATACTGGCTTAAAAACCCGCTCATATCATGATCAATATCCCACTCTCTGATGCGGTTATTCCCATTTTTCATTGTTATTGTTTCCATGTAACTGCCCTGGTCATTCCAGTAGAACGGCTTGAACAGCAACGTGGAATTATCATCGAAACGGTATTCAATCTTGCCGAAAACGTTATAATCCTCAAACTCCGCCTTGTTATACCCGTAATAAAAATAGTCGTTTTTATCATTGGTAAAATCAAAATCATAATTGTTGCTTAAAGAATCTGCCTGTGTGTAACTCAGGGTTCTGTAAGTATTTACTTCGGAATTGTTATAGATTGAAAACGCTTCTATCTTCAGTTTGCTGCCGATTCGCTGAGACAGCCCAAGCATTGCGTTGTCCCGGTCAGACTCCCCTTGTCCTTTCCACTTATCGGCACTGGTGTTGGAGTATGAGATAAAGCCGTTGGTTTCAGTTGGGAATTTGCCCGTATCAAGGCGAAGAAAAGTCCGCCTGAAATCTTCACTTCCCATTACCTGTTTGAGTTTAAAATTAAATTCATCAACAGGCCTTTTTACTTCCATGTCGATTTTTCCGCCGATATTTGTCAGGCCAAAGCCCTGGTCCGCCGGCACGCCGCCTTTGTAGATGGATATTGTATCAAAATTTTCCATGTCATATATGGTTACCCCTCCCCCGGGTCTACCGCTCACAGGGACACCCTCTACATTGACAGGGGTTGAAGGATTTCCGCCGCCAGTGGCTTCAACCCCTCTGAATCTGAAAGATTCATGATAATTGCTGATATCGGCAAGCCCGCTTGGATCCACACTTTGTTGATTTACGGACGGAATAAGGCTTATGGCTTTATGGACGGACATGGTGGAAGAAGGCCCCAAGGCATTGATTCCCTTTTCCGTAACCTTTGTTTTTGTGCTGGTCTCGGTGAAAAGCGGACCTATAAAGTCCTGTTCCTCAAACGACCCCTTTACAACCGTCTCTGGAAGTTGATAAACGGTTTCTTCTTCTGAAAAGCAGGCAGCTGGAACCGTCGCAATAACCACTATAACCAAAAGCATGCGCTTTATTAAAAGATGCATTGTATTTTTTGCCATTTATCTATTTTTTCCTTCTTGTTTAAAGATTCCGGCAGAGCCGGGTCTTAGGCATTGCGCAACAATAGCTTCCAATATCCGGACAATCCGTCACGGATCTACAATCTCCCCGGCCGTTTTCCGATTCAGGGACACATTTAAAAATAGGCTGTAAAATCTTCGGGTTTCTTCCACAATATCCACATCATATTTTTCAGGATATAACTTGTTGAGCAACCATCTGGCCCCCCAGAAGCCTCATAAAGGAAGGGGGACGGTCAAACCAGTTAAGAGAGGCACTGGGAATCTGATAAACCCGCTTGCTTTGGACTGCAGGAATATTTTGCCAGCGCGAATCATGAAATATTGCGTCATAAAACCTGTGTTCATAGGAAACGATCACCTCGGGGGCGTAATGCATTACCTGCTCTATGGAAACCTTTTCCATGCCGTAAATGGTCCGGGACGGGCAGATGTGAACATTTTTTCCACCGCATAGTCCAAGAAGTTCGGCATGGACAGAAGCGTCACACTCCGTACTCAAACCGTCCAGACCTTCGGCATAGTAAACAGAGACCTTGTCAGATTCAGGGATGGCATCTCGTACGGCCTTGATCCTATCTATGGTTTCTTGTGCATAGTCTGCAAGTGCCGCTGCCCGTTTTTCGCGGTAAAGCAGCCGTCCCAAAAACCGGAAGGTTTCAGGATAATCTTCCAGTTTGTCCAAAGAGATGTAAACCAACCTAAACCCTAAGGGAACGAGCATCTCCTCTGCTTTACGGCTAACAGGAGAATTTTTCATATACCATGCCAGAATAATATCAGGATTTACCTGCATCAGCGTTTCCAGGTTGGGTTTCCGTCCCTGGCCAAACCATCCGCCGACCACCGGAAGCGTTTGCAAACGGACCGGCAGATATTGTTTCTCCTTTTCCCTGAAGGGGAAATTAAGACCTGCAACCAGTTCCGGTGCAATGGCATAAAGCATATAGGAGACAGGGGGGCTGGTGCCAAATACCGTATGGATCTCATCAGGCACCTCAACCTTTCGACCATGCATATCCGTAATCAATCCTGCATGACAAAAACCAGTCCCCCATATAAAGACAACCGTTGCAATGAAAAAGACCTTAAATTTTATGTATGCTTTCATATCATTCCATGAAGAATTAATGAGTTAAATAAACCTGCCGCAAAGGGTTTGGGGTAAAACAATTGAAAGAATCCGCCAGCTTTTTTTTGTTAACGTGGTCGAGCATAGTCCGGGGCACACAGACTCTGAGGCCTTCATCAAGATTCGCCATACCGATATCCGTATTGTAAAGAAGATACAAATTTTCCTCATTGACGACCTCAAGGGCATCGCCGTTTGCCAGGAGCCGACCTTTTTTGAGCATGACCACCCGGTCCGATATCCAGACGGCATGTTCGGGAAAGTGGGTGGTTTTAATAAAGGTGTAGCCGTTATCCGCCAGCGTGGCGATCTGCGCCAGAAGGCGGATCTGATTGCCGTAATCCAGTCCGCTGACAGGTTCATCCATAACAAGGATATCAGCCCCCTGGGCAAGGGCACGGGCAATCAGAGTCATCTGGCGCTCTCCGCCGCTCACCTCGGTATAGGGCCGGTCCTTAAGATGAGCAATGGAAAGCTGTTCCAGGGCTTCAAGGGCCTGGTCCTCATCCTGTTTTGAATACCGGAAGAAGAATGGCTTATGGGGCATTCTGCCCATGAGCACTACATCAATCACCCGGTAGGCAAAGGAGATTTTATGGGTCTGGGGTACATAGGCAACCCGCCGTGCCAAGGCCTTGGCGTTCATGTGCCGGACAGGGCGTCCCTCAAGGCGCACCTCTCCTTTTTGGGGACGGCAAAGTCCCAGCAAGACCTTCAAAAGCGTAGTCTTGCCGCTTCCGTTGGGTCCCAGCAGCGAGACAACTTCACCTTTTTCCAAGGTTAGGTTGATATCATTTAAAACCGGCGTTTCACCATATCCATAGGTGACATGATCAATGCATAAAAAACTCATTAGTTCCAGCCTTTCCTTGATTTCCCCAGAATAAGGGCGAAAAAAGGGATTCCGACCAGCGAGGTTAAAATCCCAATGGGAATTTCAACGGTAAACGCAAGCCTTGAGATGTCATCCACCACCAGCAGGTAAACTGCACCGATAACAGCAGAGGCCGGTAATAGCTTTCGATTGTCCGGCCCCACAAGCAAGCGGGCGATATGGGGAATGACCAGTCCCACCCAGCCGATCATCCCACCCAGTGCCACGGTCAGGGCGCTGATCAATGTGGCCGGCAGGATCATCATCATGCGAATCAAACGCACGTTCACCCCCAGGCAACGTGCCTCTTCATCGCCCATGCTCAAGATATTCAGATAATTTGAAAGGGAAATTAAAACAACAATACCCAATGCCATGGGAATGCATACGCCCCAGACGGTTTTTGCATCTATTGCTGAAAAACCGCCCATGAGCCAGTAAACAATTGCAGGAAGCTGATTGTAGGGATCAGCCAGATATTTCACCACGGACAAAAGTGATGTAAACAGCGCACTGCTTATAATACCGCCTAAAATGAGCATTAACAGCCGGTCCCCACGATACAACGCGGACATTCCGATGGCAGCACAAACGGCAATCAGCCCGCATGCCACAGAACTGACCTGCACAGCCAACCAGGTATTGGTCACCACCATGCCGAACGCCGCCCCAAAAGAGGCCCCGGCCAATACCCCTAAAAGCCCTGGTGACACCAAGGGATTTATAAACATGGACTGAAACGCCGCCCCTGACACAGAAAGAGAGGCGCCCACCAGCATGGCCGCAACAATGCGCGGCAACCGGATATCCACAAAAAGATTTTTCAAAATCTGGAGTTTTCGACATCCTGTCAGGCTTTGCCCTGACAAAACAGCGGAAAAAAAATCATACATATCACCCCATGTGACCGGATATCGTCCCAGACAGAGGGATATGACCGCTGCGGCAAAAAGCAGCAACAGAAGTAACGGGATCAAAACAGAATCTTTTTTAAACAAAGCTATACCCATTCCTAATAACTGAATCTCATGCCGCAGTAAAAGAACTCCGGTTCCTCATAATTGTCTTTTCCGGCGTTAAAAAGATTATCCACCCCGGCAAAGATTTGAAAACGGTCTGTCACCTGTTTGGAGACATAGGCATCAATGATGGTCATCGGGTCCGCATCGCCATCGGCATAGTACCGCTCACCCACATGGATTACACGAACATTGGCGCGAATTCCCAAAGGCAGATAGGCATAGGCAAGTTTTACAGAGCCCTTGTAATCCGGGCGGCCGGCCAGCTTTTCGCCGGTGGTTTTGTCTTCGGTATCCAGATAGGCCAGATTACCGGATAACGTAAATCCCGCAGACAGTTTAAGGCTGCATTCAAACTCAACGCCCTGTATAGAGGCTTCAGCGATATTCTGGTATTGGTAATAGTCTTTTTTGTTTTTTCCGGAACCGGTTGAGGTGTAGTAAACCGCTTCGATCATGTCCTCAATATCGGTCTTAAACCAGGTGACGGCGGCTTGAAATTTTTTGTACTCACCCTGGATGCCGATTTCATAACTCTGTGAAGATTCAGGGTCGAGATCGGCATTAGGCTCGTAGATTATCTTGCCTTGCCTCATATAGGAGGGAATATAAAGCTCAAGAAACCCCGGAGCCCTGAACCCCATGCCCCACGCACCCTTTAATTTCAAGTTATCCAGAATGGCGTAGGTCATGGAAATTCGGGGCGTCAATTCCGATCCGAAATCGGAGTAATGATCCCAACGCGCACTCAAGGCCATGTAAAGCGGATCAAAAATTTGGTACTCATCCTGGGCATAGATACTATAGGTTTCCACACGATCATCAAGGGAGGCATCATCTTCGCGTCTCTCCTTTATATATTCGGTGCCCACAGTCACCACATGTTTTTCAAAAATCCGGGAGCTAAACCGGCCCTCCAGCTGATCCAGTGTCCGTTCCGAATTGGATTCGTCTCCAATACTTCCAACAATATCAGGCGTAGGCGGATCGACCGTAATTTCATTGTCATGCCATGAATGATTTGCACGCAGCATCAGGGAGGATTCAGGTGTGAGTTCCCCGTCATATTCCAGAAAACAGTTCAGCCTGCGGTCGTCCGTATCCCTTTGTCTGTCTAAATTCTGAAGATCTCTGAGCCCGTTGAAGTTCCGGTCCACCGCCTCAAAGCCTGTCAGAAGCGTGTGTCCCTCGTTGAGTTGATATGAAAACCGGCCGCCGGCAGAGTTCATATTAATGTCATCACCATCATCCGGGGTAACACCGTCCATGTCATACCCGTTCTTATCCCGGGAACTTCCGGCCAGCAAAAAACCGAACCGTCCTATTGTGTTGCCCACAAATGCACTGCCAGCCGCCTCTTCTCCGTCGCCATAGGTGTTTCGGCCATATTTGGCCATTGCGCCCAAGGTTAATGTTTTTGAAGGTTTCTTGGTGATAATGTTGACCACCCCGCCAATGGCATCACTGCCGTAAAGGGCAGATACAGGTCCCCGAACCACCTCTATATGATCAACCATATCCACGGGAACCTGCTCAAGTCCGGTCAGATCCTTGAACCCGGGCGTCATCCGTCGCCCGTCTATCAATACCAGGGTGTGCTTATTGCCCGTACCACGAATACTGGGCCGCATCATACGCCCGGTTTCCGTGGTCATCAAAAGGCCTGTTGCCTCTTCAAGGGCTTGGGCAACGGTGTCCGCACCCATCTCACAAATGTCCTGTGCTGTGATCACCTCCACCGAGCCCGGTGCATCCTTTATTATTTTTTCGGTCATGGTCGCCGTTACAACCATGTCTTCAATTTTTGAATCATTTTTACGGGTTTCGGTTTCTTGGGATACCGCATTTTCCGGCATAAACAAAGCAAAACAGATACAAGCAACAATCAATACTTCTTTCATCATCTCTTCCAATCAACACCAACTATTTTCGGATCTCGATCCAAGTCTCATCTTCACCCTCAACATCTGATATTGCCCGGCACCCATCCAACCCTGTTTTTTCCAACAACGATCTGAGCCCAGCACCTTTCAGGAAATTGCCCTTTCCCTGTTTTTCCATTTTTTTGCGCCCTTTCCCTTTCAGGCGCATTCGCATGGAAGAGGGACAATACCGTCCCAAACCGCCGCCAACAAACGCGATCCCACCGAACTTTAAAACCCGATGAATCTGTTGCAGACCTTTAATCTGATCATCCCAGAACCACAGGGAGCCGCGGCTGACGATGAGATCGGCAAAGCCGTCTTCAAAGGGCAGATCGCATACATCGGCTTTTGTAAAATGTTCCTTATTGTCCAGACCGCACGCCGAAACGTTTTTCTTTGCTTTGTCTAAAGCGTCCTGCTTGTCATCTATAAAGTACATTTCCAGACCGGTGATTTTGGCAAGCTCAATGCCCACATAACCGGGCCCTGTGCCAATATCAAGACAGATGCCTTCCGTAATGCCATAGTCATCCACGATCTGTTGGGCGATCAAGGGATATACGGGAGCCAACTTAGAAAACCCATGTGACTGCATGCCCATTTTTCCTTTCATAAGATTTAAACAAAACCGGCACTCAAACGGCTGCCCGCCTCCCCTTCAATGCTGCCAGAAAAGAGTCCCATCCCTTCCAGCGCAGATTGCATTGGTTGTTCGTTACAAGCTCATGCATGGGGATGTCCGGTGCAGCAGGCACAAAACTTTGAAGGGAGAGGTAGGTCTGGACCTGAGGGGACATGAGAAATTCTCCGATTTCAAACAGCGGTTCCGCGGCGTTACGCCCCCAAACCATGACCTGGGGCATACAAAAAAGGCCATCTGCCGGCCATATGATACGGGTATTTTTCTGTTTAGAAATGCGGGCAAAGGCAATATTGGTAATGCCGATGGGATAGCGGCCTTCATCCACGGCCGTAATCACTTCCATGGGACTTCCCTGGTGAACGAAATTGGTCTTCATTTTATCGCATCGATTCGGAAAATCCGCGTTCATAAACGTTTTAACAACCAGGGATACAATGCGGAATTCATCGGGCATCAGAATCTTGCCGGCCCAACGTTCATCAAGCAAATCCTCCCATACTCGAGGAATATCATTTTCTTTAAGAACGTTTTGATTGTAAAAAATAGCAAAGGGGATGACCACAAACGGATGAAAATAGCCATTGTTATCGCTCCACCCCATATCTGCAAGTTCTTTTCTGATGGGAAACCTACCGGGAATGGATTGAAAATGCTCGGCCAGGTAACCTGCCGGCAGGTCCGCAAAGTCATCGACATGCCCCACCGTTAAATCGGGCATCTGATCCATTTCCACACAAGCCTCAAACATACTCTTTTCCGAAGGGCGGTGGGGCTGGGTGTCAATGGTTACCTCAATGTTGTGTTTCTCTGTGAATCCCCGGCAAAAGTCTTCCATCATCTGAACTAAAGACCGGCTGATGTTAAGTGGGCAGTGGAGCAAAATTTTTGCCATAGGACCGTTTTCTCCTTATTGTTTTTCGATTGTTCAATGGAATCACCGCTTCTGACCAAATCACGCAACTTGGAAATATCGGCTTCAATGGCGGCCAACTCGCCGGCTATTCTCATCTCGTCCCGGGTTCGCCGGTGAAGCTTGCACATACCGCCGTTTTTCATAACGATCCTGCGATCCGCCATCAAGGTGAGCATCAAATCATGGGTCACAACCAGTACAATCTTGCCCTGCCCTTTCAAAATTTTAAGGGCCTTGAGCCTGTCGATACCGGCATTTTCGATTTCATCGATGAGCACCACCGGCGCATTACTGATCAGCGCCACATCCGCCACCATCAGGGCTCTGGCCTGCCCGCCGCTCAACAGGGTCAGATTGTCCGTCATGGATATGGGCTCGCCGGCCAGTTCGTTGGTCAGCTCAAACACATCAGCAACAATCCGGTCAACATCCACAACGCCGCGTACACTGGCGTGCCTGTGTAAAAACGATTGAACAGAGGAATCAATCACAAAGTTCATTTTTTGTGAAACCTCTGCCATCAGGTGTCTGAAATTTTTATCCGGACCATCGCTGCCCGGTTCAAGGCCGTTTATCAGGATGGTTCGTTCTGCAGGGGGTTGCCCGTCCGTATATTGTTCAATATCGGATATCAGCTGGGTCTTTCCTGATCCGGTAGGGCCGACGACCGCGACAACCTCTCCGGGCTGAATATCCACGCGCCGGATGCTTTCGGGGTTTGAATCCTTATCCAGTCCACCCAGGACACTTATCATCCGCAGTTTCATGGGTTCTCACCAAAATCAATTTTTTTGACATTACCCATCTGGTAGGCACTTCCGACAATGGTCTCTCCGGCACAATAGGAACAGATGGCAGCCGGCATGGGGTATTTCAACTGTCTACCGGTAATGCATTGCAGAGGATTCATTTCCAAAATTTCTCTTTTTAGCCGAAGGGAACCTTGGCCGTTCAGGCCGTTGATATGGATAACCCGGGCTTTATTGTTCACACATTCCACCTGATGGCTAAAGACCTCTCTTTCCGCCTGGGAAACAACATCGCCCTTGGTTATGACAATCATATCCGCCGTACTCAGCATAGGACCAATTTTTTTAGGCGTATCAAGCCCTACCAGATTATCCACAACGCAGACGGTCAAGCATCCCTCAACCGCCGGGGCACACCTGTGGCATAGCCCTGCGGTTTCAAGAATCAGCACATCGGTGTTTTGATTTTCTGCCCATTCCCACACCTCTTCCAGGTTGGCCACATAAAAATGATCCGGGCAAATGTAGTCACTGAGCCCAATACAAACCGAGATACCCAGGCTTTGATAACGCCTGTCATCTGAGGTTTCAAGACAATCAATCTTGCATGCCGAAACCTTGAGGTTCTCTTGCTGCAGATGCCTTATGACCTGCATCATGACGGATGTTTTCCCGGAGGACGGCGGACCGGCTACAATAACAAATCTTAGGGCCAAGAACTTTTTCTCCTCATGGTTTAATAAAAAAACTATACACGATACCCACGCCATCATGTCGTCTAAAAAACTTAAATGACATTTTAAAACTACATTTTTGCACATCGATAACATACGCTTTTTGAAAGTGTCAACACCAAATCTAAGTTTTCACCCAACAGATTTGTTCCCCAAACGCTTCAAGATTATTATTAATTGACTTTCAAATAAATTTATTCTATTTATAATTCAAATTTGTAACAAAAAACGACTCTATTCTGACATTATATGCCAACCTACAATACGTACATTACATAACCGACAAACTTACTTCCGGCACATTCACATCCATTGAAGCATGCAAAAGTAAGTTTTTAATAATAAATCATAAATAGGAGAACTTTGTTATGACGTTGAGCGCTAGAAATGTAATCAAGGGCACTGTTAAGGAAGTTAAAAAGGGCCAGGTAATGGCTGAGGCTGTCATTGAGGTTGCACCGGGCGTAGAGATTGCGTCGGCCATCACAACCAACTCAGTCGAAAAACTGGGAATTGAACCGGGAAAAGAAGTGACTGTTGTAATCAAGGCAACCAGCGTCATGCTGGATGCCTGATCACTATAGCACTTCATAGCAAATCTTAGGGGCTCGGAAGAATACGGTAATCCATCTATAGCGTTTATTTTTTCAAGTCCCTAAGCCAATATTGTCAAAAAAAACTCCCACACACAAAAGAAACCCTAAAAGACAGATATTTTTATTATCTACAAATTTGTCTACACATTGACGACAATACTGTAACTAAGCAGGCTATCCCCAGCATATTCCCAGCATATTCCATAAAATTTTCAACAAAATCTGACCTTTTCCCTTTAATTTTCCGCACTGTTAACCAGCTTTTTCATTTTCCCTATTGCCTGGCATTCTTATTGCGTTATTTTTCAGTCACCAACGAAAACGATGTTGAATGATTACTTTCGGGCATCATTTTAAGCCTGGTGGTAATTTTTACATCTTAACACCCAGGAGAAAGAAATGGATCTATCCAAACACCCATGCTTCAGCGCCAAGGCAAAAGAGGTTTACCGACGAGTTCACCTGCCCGTTGCACCACGATGTAATATTCAATGCAATTTCTGCAACCGAAAACACGACAACCTTGACGAAAACCGGCCCGGGGTTACCGGCGCGGTGCTGAAACCGAGTCAGGCGATGATCTATCTCAAGTATGTACTTGAAAATGTAAAAAATATCTCGGTCGTAGGAATTATCGGACCAGGCGACCCCTTTGCCAATCCCGATGAAACCATGGAAACGTTTAGATTGGTACAAAAGCAATACCCGGAGATGATTCTTTGCACGGCAACCTGCGGCTTTGGTATCGGCCCGTATATCGATGAACTGGCTGAGATGAATTTTGGCCATGTGACCGTCTCCGTAAATGCAATTGATCCTGAAATCGGATCAAAACTCTACGCATTTGTCCGTCATGGTAAAAGAACACTAGGCCCCAAACCCGGTTTCGAAGTCCTGCTGGAAAAACAACTTGAAGCCATTGCCCGCCTTAAAGCAAAAAACATTACCACCAAAGTCAACACAGTTGTTGTGCCGGGTATCAATGACGGCCACATTGAAGCGATCGCCCAAAAGATGGCAGAACTCGAGGTGGATATCCTTAACTGTATCCCCTTGCACCCCAATAACGAATCAAACTTTGCCCATTTGAAAGAACCATCGGACGCGTTCATGGAGGACATTCGAAAAAAGGCGGGACAATACCTTCCCCAAATGACACACTGCGAACGCTGCCGCGCTGATGCTGTCGGGCTTTTGGGTGAAAAAAACAGTAAAAAAATAATGAGAAAACTACAGCAATGCGCTGAAATGCCAGAGATTTTTGATGATGAGCGGCCTTACATAGCCATTGCCAGTGTTGATGGACGACTGATCAATCAACATTTGGGAAAGGCGGAAGAATTATTAATCTACGGTAAAAAAGACAATGGTGGTGTTTACTTTATCGAAGCTCGAGAAACACCCAAACCTGGCGGTGGCAAGCAGCGTTGGGAAGATTTAAGTGACATGCTCAGCGATTGCAGGACTTTGCTGGTCACAGGACTTGGGGACACCCCCCGCCGCATCCTCAGCCAAAAGAAAATAGATATTTTAGAACTGGACGGAACTATCGTCGAGGCCGCTGAAGCCGTTTTCGAGGGGCACAGCAGAAATTTTATGGTCCAACGTGATATCAAGGCATGCAATAAAAAGAACCCCATGGCCGGTATGGGATGCGGATTTTGATCAGCACGCCATGATTTTATCAAGTATTAAAACCCTTAAACAAACATAAAGAGGTTAAATGTGGAAACGCTGACAACAAAATATGGAGAGATAGCGGGTTATCAAAACTTGGAAAAATATGCATCAGGCAACTCCGCATCCCTGATTTTTACTGAACGACTTGAGATAAAAACACCTGCCGGGCGAATCACGCCCCAGTATGCAGTAGATGACCATGGCAGAAGAGCGTTAAAGCCGGTTTATTTTTATGAAAATGGAAATCTAAAAAAAGCTCCGCTCCAAAAAGCGGCAAGCATTGAAACAAAATACGGTAAGATATCGGCGGAACTTGTCATGTTCTATGATGACGGAACTTTAAAAAAGCTATTTCCCCTTAATGGCAAGCTAAGCGGTTACTGGGGTGAAAAGGACGAGTATACCTTGGCCGAGAACCTTGAATTGCAACTGCCCTGTGGAACAATCAAGGCCAAACCAATAAATCTTGCCTTTTATAAAACCGGCAACATTAAAAGCATCACCCTCTGGCCCCAAGAGACCGTCGAAGCAAAAACCCCTATCGGAACAATACCGGTTAAAGTCGGCATCTCCTTTTATGAAGACGGCTCCGTTAAATCGGTTGAACCGGCCGAGCCTTATACTGTTGAAACAAAAATCGGCAAAATATCAGCCTATGACAATGATCCCGAGGGCATTATGGGAGATATCAACTCTCTACAGTTTAACAACCAAGGAGAAGTGACCGCACTGAGCACCACCCAAAACGGCATAATTTTAAGAAATGCAGCAGGCGGACAGATTAAATATACCCCAACTAAAAAAGAGAGTCTTTGTTCCGAAAACGTCGCGGTAACCATTCCGCTTCAAATTGAATTTACCAATGACACAATCCGTTTTAACCATAGCGCTTCAGAGGAGTATAATTTATCGGAATGCTCGTTTGAAATTATTGATTATGAAAAGAAAATACTCAACCCATTCTTCATATGCAATTGTAATTAGTGCCTCCCCTTAAACCAAAAAAGGCTGCCGTTTTCGGCAGCCTTTTTCGGAAAAGGAAAAAAGATGAATTTGTATTTTATCTTAATTACAGAGTATATAAAGCAATCGTTGTGCCAGCCCCAACAGCTATCCTTTAAAAACCTACAACACCCTGTTTTAATTTAAATATTTTATAAAAATTTTTCCCGAACCATTATTTACACGCCAAACGCATACGCTTTTAACGTCTTCCACCAAAGAAAAAGTTCAAAATCTTGAACCGACAAACCCCAGCCCACCAGGGCAAAACCGACAAAGTCTTGTTATTAAAAGCAATACATTCAATTCATTTTTTTAAATCGAATATTTATACACAGTTCATTTTTATGAACACAATCAATGCTTGTCTATTTCAACACGCAAAAAAGGCAGCCCTTGTGCAAGGGCTGCCTTTTTTCTAACGTATTACTGGATAGGATCGGTTATTAGTATCTGTAATGATCCGGTTTGAACGGACCATTAACAGGCACACCAATATAATCAGCCTGCTCCTGGGTCAGCGTGGTCAGGTTGACAGACAGGTTTTTCAGATGTAATCTTGCCACTTCCTCATCAAGCTCCTTGGGCAGGGTATAAACTTTATTCTCCAGATCTTCATGCGCCAGCTTGATCTGGGCCAAAGTCTGGTTTGAAAAGCTGTTGCTCATGACGAAACTGGGGTGCCCTGTGGCACAGCCAAGATTAACCAGGCGCCCTTCGGCCAGAACAACGACGGAACGGCCCGAGGGCAGTACCCACTTATCCACCTGGGGCTTAATCGTAATCTTTTCGGCATTGGGGTGGTTATCCAGAAAACTCATTTCGATCTCGCTGTCAAAATGGCCAATATTACAGATAATGGATTCGTCTTTCATCTGTTCAATATGTTTACCGGTAATGACATGGTAATTTCCGGTGGCCGTCACAAAAATATCGCCCCTGGATGCGGCCTCGTCCATGGTAACAACCTCATAGCCTTCCATGGCGGCCTGAAGCGCACAAATCGGATCAATCTCGGTGATCAGTACAATGGCCCCGTACCCTTTCATGGAATCGGCACAGCCTTTGCCCACATCACCGTAACCGGCTACGACCACTGTTTTACCCGCAAGCATCACATCAGTGGCGCGCTTGATTCCGTCCGCCAATGACTCCCGGCAACCATAAAGGTTATCAAATTTGGATTTGGTCACGGAATCATTGACGTTGATAGCCGGGAACAGCAGCTCCCCGGCAGCAGCAAGGTGGTATAGCCTATGAACACCGGTGGTGGTTTCTTCGGATACGCCACGGATCTTTTTGGCAATGTTTGTCCAGCGCTGTTTATCATGCTCATAACTGGCCTTCAGTCGGTCCATTAGGCAGCGCTCATCAATACTGCCCACTTCATTGTCAAAGATAGACGGATCTTTCTCAGCCTTAACGCCCTGGTGAACAAACAAAGTGGCGTCACCACCGTCGTCCACGATCAGATCGGGACCCGACCCATCCGGCCAGGTCAAGGCCTGTTCCGTACACCACCAGAACTCCTCAATGGTTTCACCCTTCCATGCAAAAACAGCAGCCGACCCCTTGTCTGCAATGGCGGCGGCAGCATGGTCCTGGGTGGAAAAAATATTGCAGGTCGCCCAGCGCAGATCGGCACCCAGTTCATACAAGGTATCAATAAGCATTGCTGTCTGAATAGTCATGTGCAGACTACCCATGATCTTTAACCCCTTAAGCGGTTTTTCAGAGCCGTATTTTTCCCGAATCGCCATCAGCCCGGGCATCTCTTTTTCAGACAGCTGCATGTCCTTGTGTCCGTCTTCGGCCAGACCGATGTCTTTGACCTTATAGGGTAAAGACAGGTCCAATTTCATACATTCGTTATGTTCATTCTGACTCATAAAAACTCCTTCTCTTTTAAATTATAACCCTGCAAGGGATCTGATCTGGTCGGCCTTAATGGTTCTTTCCCAATAAAAATCAGGGTCTTTGCGTCCAAAGTGCCCGTAGGCAGATGTTTTTCTATAGATGGGACGCAGCAGGTCCAGTTCGGTGATAATGCCTGCCGGACGCAGGTCAAACACTTCTCTGACAATGTCACACGCCTTTGATTCTGAAATTTTTCCGGTTCCCATGAAATCCACCATCATGGATACCGGTTCAGCGACACCAATGGCATAGGCGATCTGCACTTCGCATTTATCGGCAAGGCCTGCGGCCACCAGGTTCTTGGCGACGTACCGGCCCATATAAGAGGCGGAACGGTCAACCTTGGAAGGATCTTTTCCGGAGAAACAACCGCCGCCATGGCTGCCCTGGCCACCATATGTGTCGACGATGATCTTACGACCTGTCACGCCACAGTCCCCCATGGGTCCGCCCACAACAAAACGACCGGTTGGATTGATGAAAAACCGGGTGTCACCGTCCATCATCTCACCGGGGATAACCTTTTTGATCACGTCTTTGATTACGGCCGCTTTAAGATCCTCATAGGAGACATCCGGTGAGTGCTGGGTGGAAACAACCACCGTATCGACCCGCTTGGGCACCCCGTCCACATATTCGATACTAACCTGTGATTTTCCGTCAGGACGCAAAAAGTCAAGGGCCCCATTCTTGCGAACCTGGGTCAACCGCTTGGTCAGTTTATGGGCATAGACGATGGGCATGGGCATCAGCTCTTCGGTCTCATTGGTGGCATACCCAAACATCAGGCCCTGGTCTCCCGCGCCCTGCTCCTTGAACAGCCCGTCGCCTTCATTTACTCCTTGGGCGATATCGGCACTCTGCTGATCAATACTGGTAATGACCGAACAGGTCTTCCAGTCAAACCCCATGTTTGATGAGTTGTAGCCGATATCCCTGATGGTGCTCCTTACCACTTCGGGAATATCCACATAGCAGTCGGTTGTAATTTCACCGGCCACCATGGCAAGGCCGGTGGTAACAAGCGTCTCACAGGCCACACGACATCTTTTGTCTTCGGTCATAATGGCATCAAGAATGCTGTCTGAAATGGCATCAGCCACTTTATCAGGATGGCCTTCGGTTACGGATTCGGATGTAAACAGAAAAGATTTGTTTTCTGACATAATATCTCCTTGGGCTTTATGTGGGTGATATATTTATTGATGATTTAGTTGTGCATACGCGCTTGGTTAATAAATTTTCCCGGCTCTTGCGCTGCAAAAATTGGAATTTCAAATACATCAAATCCAATACGGGAAAATCAAAAATCGATATATTAATGACACTTATCATCATCGTTGTCAATGCTTCATAAAAATATATCAAGATATCTTTATATTTGCATAAATCTTACAAAATCCCTTGACAAGCGCGCCGGACTTTTTGATGATAACCATCATTTTTAAAATAATCATCTATAATAGGAGTAATCGCATGCCTTCCAATACCATCACCGGAATCGGCTCTGCTTTAGTAGACGTTTTGATCAACGAGACCGACGAATTCTTACAAGAACTTAACAAAGAAAAAGGCGGAATGACCTATGTAACTGCTGATGAACAGCAGGCCATTATCTCAGCCTCCTCACAGGTGCCGGTGGTCGTGCCAGGCGGTGCTGCCTGCAACACCATCCTCGGTGTGGGCAAACTTGGCGGCGCCGCCAGATTCATCGGGGCCCGGGGTAAAGATGAATATGGAAAAATTTTCGAAACCGAGGTCCGGCAGTGCCGGGTAGAACCGATGCTTAGCACCTTTGATACCCCCACGGGCAAGGTAGTATCCATTGTAACGCCGGATGCCCAGCGCTCCATGTTCACCGATCTTGGTGCGTCAAGCCTTCTGGATCCTGCCGGCGTGTCCAGCCAGCTATTTTCAGACACGGCCATTGCCCTTGTGGAAGGCTACCTGCTGTTCAACCGCGACCTGATGATGGCATCGGTCAAAGCGGCCAAAGCGGCTGGTGCCCTGGTTGCCCTGGATCTGGCAAGTTTTGAGGTGGTCAATGCATCAAAAGATATTCTCCATGATCTGATCGCCGAATATGTTGATATTCTCATTGCCAACGAGGACGAAGCAAAGGCCTATACCGGGGAGTCGGATGAAAATGCCGCCATTGAAAAATTGTCCATCAATGTTGAGTACGCCGTGTTAAAAGTGGGAAGCCGGGGCAGCTATATCTCCCATGACAATGCAGTCACCCGCATTGAGCCGATAAAAGGCAATGAGCCGGTGGATACCACCGGCGCAGGCGACCTGTGGGCTGCCGGTTTTTTATACGGCATTGCCAACGGCCTATCCATTGAAAAAAGCGGGGCGTTAGGATCAATGTGTGGATACGAGGTTTGCCAGGTGATGGGTGCCCAGATCCCGAACTCGGTATGGAAAAAAATCAGATCAACGATATAAACATTCGTTTCTCCAACCCACCGCATTACATCAAAAAAAGCGCTCCCAAATTCTTTGAAGAATTTGGGAGCGCTTTTACGAATTGCACAAGCGCTATCCAAAGACGATCTTGTATACCTCTTTGTATTTCTTCACAAAATGAAACTCAATGCTCTCTTTAATATATTCGGGCAATTTTTTAAAATCACTGGTGCATCCGTAGGGCAGGATAATCTCTTTAATACCCACCCGCCGGGCGGCAATAATTTTTTCTTTAATTCCGCCAACGGGCAGAACATCACCCGTAAGTGTCAGTTCCCCTGTCATAGCCAAAGGCCGCTTGATCTGGCGGCCCGAAGCCATGGATACAATGGCTGTGGCAATGGTGATGCCGGCACTTGGTCCGTCTTTGGGCGTGGCTCCTTCGGGCACATGGATATGTACAAAGGCCTCATCAAAATAATCATCTTTGATACCGTAACTTTTTGACGATGAGCGCACATGGGACAGTGCTATGGAGGCAGACTCCTGCATAACATCCCCAAGCTTTCCGGTCAGTTTGAACCCTGGACCTTTTCCATGAACCTTCACCGTCTCTATGGATAACGTAGCACCGCCCATGGCAGTCCAGGCAAGACCTGTCACAATGCCCACCCCGCTCATCTGCTTTTCAGGGGTAAACACAGGCGGTCCCAGCAAGTCCTCCAGGGACTTGATGTTGATCTGGATCTTCTCCTCTTTATCTTTTAAGATCCTGACAATACTCTTGCGTATAATCTTGTTCAAAAGCTTTTCAAGATTACGCACCCCGGCTTCCCGGGCATAGCCTTCTATGAGATGCCGGATGGTGGGATCGGTGATGGAGATAATAGACCCCTTAAGGTTATTTCGTTTCAAAAGTCTTGGCCACAGATGCTTTCTTGCGATCTCCATCTTTTCAGACGTGATATAGCCGCTTAGTTTAATCAGGTCCATACGGTCCAGCAGAGGTGGTGGAATGGTATCCAACGTATTGGCCGTGCAGATG
The DNA here is from genome assembly GCF_963664415.1 of uncultured Desulfobacter sp. Lineage (NCBI taxonomy): Bacteria > Pseudomonadati > Thermodesulfobacteriota > Desulfobacteria > Desulfobacterales > Desulfobacteraceae > Desulfobacter > uncultured Desulfobacter sp. The sequence continues at coordinate 136,405 of NZ_OY761440.1, forward strand.
AACAGGACTTTGGACAGATCAATACGAAGATCCAGGTAATGGTCCAAAAATTCTCCATTCTGCTCGGGATCCAGCACCTCCAGCAATGCAGACGCCGGGTCACCCTGGTAGGATGCACCGATCTTATCCACCTCATCAAGCATGATCACAGGATTGGCCACGGCCGTGTCTTTCAACGCCTGAACCAGTTTACCGGGCAGCGCCCCCACATAGGTGCGCCGATGCCCCTTGATCTCGGCCTCGTCACGCATACCTCCCAATGAAAACCGATAAAACTTTCGGCCCAGGGCTTCGGCAATGGACTTGCCGATGGAGGTTTTACCAACCCCGGGCGGGCCGACAAACAAAATGATGGACCCTGAGATATCCTTTTTATACACGCCTGCGGCAAAAAACTCGATGATCCGTTCCTTGACATCAGACAGCCCCGCATGATCCCGGTCCAGAACCTTTTCGGCCCGTTCTATATCAATATTATCTTCGGAATAGACGCCCCAGGGAAATGAGGTGACCCAGTCCAAATAGTTGCGCGTTACCCCGTATTCCGAAGATCCGGTCTCCAGCACGGACAGTTTTTCAATTTCCTCGTCAAAGCGCTTAACCACATGTTCAGGTGGATTAAGTTCGGCAAACCGTTCCTTGAACTTATCCACATCAGAAGTTTTATCATCCTTTTGAATGCCAAGTTCCTTCTGGATCGCCTTGAGCTGCTCTTTGAGAAAAAATTTGCGTTTATTGTCATCCACCTTGGTGTTAATGTCCTTCTGGATTTTTGTCTGCAGTTTGGCGATCTCAATCTCCTTTTGCAGAAGCATCATCACCTTTTTCATCCGGTCCAGAATGGATTCGGTTTCAAGGATATCCTGCAAAGCATCCCCGGAAGCTGTGGTAATGCCTGCGGCAAAATCGGTCAATGGCGAGGGCTGATCCGGTGAAAAGCGATTCAGATATTGCTTCAGCTCTTCTGAATACAAAGGATTCAAGGACAACAACTGCTTGATATTTGAAATAATGGAGATGGCATAGGCCTTCACCTTATCCTCATCTTCCTCAAGTTCAGGGGGATATTCCACTTCGGCCACAAAAGGCGGTTTATCGGACAAAAACTTCTTAATTTTAAATCGTTCAAGGCCTTGGGCAATGAACTGAAGATTACCCTCCACTTCCTGGACATTGAGCATACGCACAACGCATCCGACTTCAGGGAAATCTTCTTTATATACATACTTTCCCTTGACTTCACTGAAATAGCACAACCCTAAAAGGCCCTGATTATCCTTGGCGGACTTGGCCAAGGTCTCTTCCCAGCGTTTTTTACTGACAAATAAAGGCTGGACCTGTGCCGGCAGATGGGGACGCCCGGTTATGGGGACGAGATATAAAAATTTAGGCTTGGTGCTTTGGGTAATCAGTCCGCCTTTATTTTCATTTTCCTCTTCTTCCTCTGATACAATCTCGGGGGTAATGGGTCTGGAATCATCACTCATATGTTTACCTCTATCATGAATAGTTATTGCTTATGGGTAAAGGCTTCAAAAACACATTCTATTAGTATAATCAGATTTTACGGTGTGACAATACTTTAAACTTACCTTGCAAAATGTAAGACGATACCTAATTTATTTTAAAAGTTTCAAAAAATATATTGATAAACTTATCAAGACACTTCATTATAAGAAATGCTAAATTTCAACCGGAGGAAGAATGAATGCCAAAATCATTAGATTTGTCCGAAAGCCTGGAAGACTATCTTGAAACCATACTTGAACTCCAGACAACCAATACGGTTGCCCGTTCAAAGGATATTGCCGAACGGCTCGACATAAAACGCGGATCCGTTACCGGGATGCTCAAAAAACTTGCAGCCCAGGAACTGATCAATTACGAACCTTACGGCTATGTGACCCTGACAACCAAAGGTGAAAAAATAGCTAAAGAGATTGAAAAGCGTCATATTATGTTAAAAGATTTTCTGATCCGTTTTATCGGGGTGGAAGAACAAAAGGCTGATGAAACTGCATGCCGCATGGAACATGCCATGGATACATCCACCTTTAAAAAATTCCAGGCCTTCATTCAATCCATGGACGATTGCCCCCACCGGGAAGACAATTAGTCCGGCTATCGTTTTTAAATCAAAGAATCAACCAGAAAAACAGCAGTTGCGGTCACCCCCTTCTGCTTTTTTCTGATCTTTTCTTTTCCGGCCCGGTTCTGCAAATATGAATGGATCACGGGTCGGATATCCTTGTCAGCTTTACCGGTCACTTTTGTAAAAAAAGAGACCTGGTTCTCGGTTTCAGTTTCCACAGAAACCATCTGATCCCATTCCACTACATCAAAATAAATATCCGGATACAGCCCCATGGAAAACAACAGATTAATTTTATAAAGAATGCTTTGGGGTTTATCGTCCAAAGGATGCTTCATGATCATCTGCCACAAATCTTTGAATATTTCGGGCTGACGCCGGGCAGCCCAGCCCCGGATTGCACAACCTTTTGCCGCACATTGGATCATTCTTGAAAAGGCCTCTGGGGAGGCCACAGCCGGCGACATGAATGCCAAAACCAGATCAAAGGCCTTTTCCCAGCCTTTTTGCCGAATATCCAGCTGGTGCCAGTCCTGCTGGACAAGGGTAATTTTACTGTTTAACGCTTTGGGGATATCCGCCTTGAATCGGTCAAGCATACCCGAAGAAAAATCCATGGCCGTAACCAAAGCCCCTTCCTGGGCAAGGGCCAACGCCATCATCCCTGTACCGCAGCCAATATCCAGAACACGCATCCCCTTAAACAGCAGACCTTTTTCCCTAAGCGTTGCCAAAGCACGGGTTGTACGTCGGCTTTTAATTTCATTTTTATTGGTATTATAAGTCACCGAAGCTTTGTCCCAAAACTGTGCCGTTGAATACCCCTTATGCACGGCAAGGGTATCTTTGCCTGCCACATCATTGACCCAGGCGTCCATCCAAAACTGCTCGGTAAACATATTATCCATAATGATTTCCTACTAAAATCAATCCCCTTGTATATCCTGATCACCAGTTAAAAGCAGTGCCAATTCACGAAGCACAACATACAATGCCGGCACAAAAACCAGGGTCAACACCGTAGCGACAACCAGGCCAAAACTGATACTTACGGCCATGGGAATAAGAAATTTGGCCTGGAAGCTTGTTTCCGTTAAAAGCGGGGCAAGGCCGGCCACCGTAGTAAAAGAGGTCAAAATCACTGGGCGGAACCGGGTTTCACCGGACTTTAATACAGCCTCAAACACATCTGTCCCCTTAGCAACTTCAACGTTGATAAAATCGATGAGGATCAAAGAGTCGTTGACCACAACACCGGATAGCGCCACAATGCCGAAAATCGAAATCATGGTAATATCCAGGCCCATTATAAGATGCCCGAATATTGCCCCAATGAGCCCAAAGGGGATAGCGGTCATAATGATCAAGGGCTGGCTGTAGGAGCGAAACTGACTTGCTAATAACAGAAAAATTATCATGACTGCCACAATAAACCCTTTCAACAGGCTGTCCATGGATTCTTTGCTGCGTTTGGCCTGGCCTTCAAGGTCATAATCAACCCCGGGAAATCGCTTGATCATGTCAGGCAGAAAATTTTCACTTAAATCCTTTACAATATTCCTGGCATTGGCAACGTCCTCATCAAGGTCGGACGTCACCGTAATCACCCTGTGCCTGTCCACACGCTTAATTGTGGCGTACCCCCTTTGGGTCTCAATGCGGGCTACCTGATTCAAGGGAATCTCCCGGTTATCCTTTGTCCGGATACGAAGCCGGTCTATACTGGATTCGGTCTCCCGTTCCTGTTTGGAATACCGGACCATCACCTTGATATCATCTTTTCCCCGCTGAATTTTAAGGACTTCATCACCGTAATAGGCTTGTCTAAGCTGGGTGGCGATATCGGCCATAGTGACACCTAAAGTCTCAGCACCCGGCCGGATATAGACCTGTTTTTCCATCTTTCCGGGCCTAAAATCATCGGTGATATCAAACGTGCCCGGATAAGATGAAATTTCGTCTTTAAGTGCCTGTGCTGCCGCTGCCATCTGTGAAAGCTCACTGCCGTGCAGACGAATCTCAATGGGATTTCCACCGGGACCTCCACCGATGACTGTAAATGTAGATTGCTCTGCGCCAAGAATGTTACCGGTGAATTCCCGCCATTTGGTGACCACCTCCGAAGCAAGGATCTCCGGACGCTTTGCAGCCGGTACAATCTCAATCCAGGCGATGCCGCAATGTCCGCCGGCCACCCCCTCTTTCCAATCCCGGCGTGGTATAACGCCCACTAAAGAGAAGGTATTTACAACAATATCTTTTTTATCCTCAACCCGGTCCTTGAAATACTCGTTAAGCTTAAAAGCCCCGGTCTCAATCTGCTTAATGGTGTTCTGGGTGGTGCTGAAGGGTGTACCCAAAGGATACACAATTTCCGAAAGCATCCAGTCGGAATCGGTTTTCGGGAAAAAATTATAGGGCACATGCCCGCCGGCAATCAGTCCGATACTTATGATAAGGCACCCCACGCCCAATACCAGGGTAAAATATCTGTTTTTAATACAATACCGCAATAATGGGAGATAATACGTATAAATAACGCGGTTCAGCCCTCTTTCCATCCGGTTTCTCACAACACCGTGAATATAGGCAATATCTGTCTTGATCCAATGAATCCAGAAAAACAATATTTTGTAAATTCTTGATTGACCTTCTCCTGCAGATGGGTGAGACAAAGTGCCTTCCAGATGGGCGGGAAGGATAAAAAAGGCTTCCAGAAGAGAGATAAAAAGAATGCAGATCACAGACTGGGGCATGACCGCGATGAACTTCCCCATGATGCCGGTAATGAACATTAAGGGCGTAAACGCCACAATCGTCGTGGCTACAGCCATGACCACAGGCCCGCCCACTTGTTCCATGGCCGCCATCACTGCCTGCTTGGGTGTTTTGCCCGCAGCGTAATGGGTATATACATTCTCCCCCACAATAATGGCATCGTCCACAAGGATACCCAAAGTCATTATAAAACCGAACAAAGAGAGCATGTTCACTGACGCACCAATGTATTCCAGAAAAAGAAACGCCCCCATAAAGGTAATGGGAATGCCCGATGCCACCCAGAAAGCAAGGCCTAAATCCAGAAACAGGGCCAGCACGACAAACACCAGAAGGATGCCCTGGATGCCGTTTTTAAGCAAAAGGTCAATGCGCTCCTGAACCATATCCGCTATATTGTACCAGTGCCCAAGACGGATGCCTTTGGGGAGATCGTCCCGAACATCATCAATGTAGGAAAGCACCCGGTTTGAAATGGCAATGGTGTCCTGGGAACTGGTTCGCTTCACCACCACCATGGCTGCCGGCTGACCGTTGAACCGGGATTGAAGATCCTTGTCTTCAAACCCGTCAACCACCCGGGCCACATCTCCGAGGCGCACCACCGTGCCGTCAGCCCGTGTCACCAGCGGAATCTGTTCATATTCGGCACCGGTATACCGTTTACCTTTGGCCCGAACTAAAAATTCGCCGCCGGGGGTTTTAATCAGTCCGCCGGGCAATTCAAGGCTTCCCGTCCCCACGGCACGCACAACATCGTCAAAGGAGAGGGAAAATTTACGCAGATTGTCTTCGGAAATCTCCACTGAAATTTCATACTCCCGAACGCCCATAAGTTCGGCCATGGAAATTTCTTTAAACTCCACCAGATCATCTCTGATTTTATCGGCCGTCTGCTTAAGAATTCGTTCTCCCACCTCGCCGTAAACAGCCACATAAATGGCCGGCTCATTGTTTTTGATCTCAATCACCACAGGATCCTCGGCCTCGGTGGGGAAAGAATCAATCAGGTCAATCTCTGTTCTGACTTCGTTGAGCTTATCAGTGATATCCGTGCCGGCATCAAGCTCCAGCGTCACCGCAGCATGGCCTTCAACCGCAGTCGAATACATGTTTTTTATATTTTCAATGCTTTTGAGCTGTTCTTCAATTTTGATACATATGCCCTCTTCCACATCCTCGGGGGAGGCACCCGGGTAAACTACGGAAATACTGATCATATCCAAAGAGAACTGAGGAAACATCTCCCGTTTCATGTTCATGGCCGTGAACATCCCTGCCACAATAAGAAACACCATGACCAGGTTCACCGTAACACGGTGTTCTACTGACCATTTACCAAGGGCTTTCATTATTTATTCCCGTCCTTTTTAATAAAGATGGGCATACCGTCAACAGCCCCGGGCAAGGGAGATTCAATGATCAGATCACCTGGTGCCAGTCCCTCGGTGATATAGACATATTCTTCAAATCGCCGGATCACTTTAACCTTAGTGATTACAAGCCGGATCACTTCGACCTTACTGATTACAAGATAATCCTCCCGGGCCAGATAGAGGGTATCCGGGGAGCGCATGAGTGTTCGCGGAATCTTAAACACATCGCCTTTTTGTTCGCCTTTAACACGGCATTTGACAAAGACACCGGGTCTGAGCAGCAACAGAGGATCTTTGACGTCAACGGAACCGATTTCTACTGTCATGGGCATGGTTCGGGTTTTTTCATCAACGGCGGCCTTAATTCTAACCACATGCCCCGGCCATACCGGAGAGTGTCCACCTTCCAGATTGGCAATGGTTAAAAGCACTTGGGGCCGCCCCCCGTTTTCAAATACGGATCCCAGCCATTGAAGGTCCTCAAGTGGAATACGAATATCAACATCCAGGGCATCTTTTTCATATATGACGCCAAGCACCTGCCCCGGATTGACATATTCGCCTACCTGCACCTGTTTTATCATCACAAATCCATTAAAATCTGCTTTAATTTCAGATTTTTCAAGCGTGAGACGCACCTGTTCAAGGGCAGCCTGGGCCGAAGCCAGAACTGATCTTTTCAATGCCATGCGTGAGGGGACAAGCTCCTGGGCATTGATGATCGTCTGCAACTGATTTTTGGCAGACAAATACTGCTGCTCCGCCTTATCCAAACTGGTTTTGGATGCAAATTGGTTTTTGGCCAACGCCCTGATCCGCTCCAGTTCCTTGGACGCCAATCTCATATTGGAGCGGGCAAGTTCAGCATCTGCTTTTAAATTTTGGGTATCCTGTTTAAGCAGGCGAATATCAGCCCGGGCCTGGTCCACCTGGACCCGGGCGCTTTTTTCATTCAGGACAAGGGTGCGCTGGTCTATACGCAAAAGGACTTCGCCTTTGGCAATCTGTGCACCCTCCCGGAAATCAGGGTGGATATAATCAATCCGCCCTGCAATCTCCATGGTCAATTTTACACTGTTTCGGGGCTCAACCGTGCCAAAGGCCTCAACGGTCATATCAGAGCTGCCCGATACTGCAGGAACGCATAACACCGTGGGAGGCGTGTGCGTCATTTCCTTTTTTTGGGGTTTATCTCTGGAAACAAACAGCCAAAACGCCAAGCCGGCTGCAACCAACAGAACCACAGCCACACGCATTAGTCTAAATAAAAAAGACGGCATAGGTATTTTCCTCTGATTAAACACAGGTGTCCTTATCCAAGGATCCCCCCTCCTAAATCGACAGGCAGTTACGGGATATGTTGTTCTCCAATCGGAGACTTGAAAAAATCAATTTGATCTTCGGAATACTGCACACTGCGTGTTAAACTTCGGCAGACGTGCAGCATCTAAGTTACAGGCAGCAAGTGTTTGAACAGCAATCCGCCAACCGGTAGAATCTGCCGATTCCCAGTTGATCTTAAAAAAAATTCTCCTGCCTGGCTACTCCTTTTTTAAGATGCTTCTTTTGAGCGGGTAGTTGCTTTGGTTTCAGATTGGCCGGCAGACTTGACTTCAGAAGCGGTGTGGTTTTCTTCAGATACGCCGGCACGTTTGGATGCAGCCTTTTTTGCACCTGTCTTGCCCCGGGTTTTGGCAGCTGTAGAAGAAGCACTCTTTTTCCGGTCTACTTTGGCTTTAGGGGAGCCCCCCCGTAAAATGGGCATTACCTCTTCACGTTTTTCAGCAAACAAAAGGGAAATTTCTTCTTTACGGGTTTCATCTAGAACAATATTAGAATTTTCAAGAAAATTAAATAAATTGTCAGCAATATCTAGCATCTTGTCATAGGCGTCTGCCTCTTTTTTTGTCGCGAATGTCATTTTTTCATCTCCATCCCTGACAACAATATATTGGACAATTACAGGCATTTTTTCTCCTTGAGAATATAATTCTTTAACAAAGGAAAGCGTTTTATCTATATTACTTATATAAAAAAAACGGAACTGGGTAAAGGTCTTTTAGTTTTGCCACGGCAATGGCATACAAACTGATAAAACCTGCCTATCCATAAACGATCGACGCAAATTTTAAATGCTGTATAAACTAAAAAAGCCTTCAGCGCATAAACGCCAAAAGCCTTTAAATTCGATGGTGGGCCATCAAGGGGTCGAACCTTGGACCTACTGATTAAGAGTCAGTTGCTCTGCCAATTGAGCTAATGGCCCATCAAATTAACGCCGAATGGTATCCAAAACCGGCGTTATTGTCAATGCTTTTTTTGGTTGTATGCTTCTTAAAATGACCTTTCTAAGGATTTCAGGTGTTATTTCTTTGAAAACTTCATGCTCAGCCCGTAACGATCCATTTTGTTATATAAAGACCGTCGAGAAATGCCCAGAATTTCACTGGTCCTGGACCTGTTTCCCCCGGTGTGGTCAAGGGTTCGGATAATCAATTCTTTTTCTACCTGGGCCAATGTCATGCCTACACGGATGGTCATCCGGGTCTCCCGGTCCTGATTCCGACTGACCCGATCAGGTAGATTGCCGGTTCTGAGCACGTCTTCCGTAGCGGAAATAACAGCACGCTGGATGGCGTTTTTCAATTCCCTGACATTGCCCGGCCAGGGATACGCCTCAACACAGTTAATAAAATCCGAAGACATACCCCGGATATTTTTTTTAAAATCGTCACAGGCCTGTTTAATAAAATGACTTACCAAAAGGGGGATATCACCGTTGCGATCACGCAGAGGCGGCATTTCAATGCTCAAGACATCCAACCTGTAATACAAATCCTCTCTGAAGTTACCCATCCGGACCTCATCCTCAAGATCTGCATTGGTGGCGGCAATTACCCGGGCATTGGCGTTTTGGCTCTCCTGACTGCCGATCCTGGAAAATTCATTGGTCTCTAAAAGCCTGAGCAGACTGACCTGCATCTTTTGATCAATGGTACCTATCTCATCCAGGAAGACAGTGCCTCCTTCTGCTTGCTCAAAACACCCTTTTCTCAATTTAGAGGCACCGGTAAAGGCACCTGCCACATGCCCGAACAACTCACTGGCCACCAAATCCTGGGGCAAAGAGGCGATATGAACCGGAATGCATGGGGCATTTGCCCTGCTGCTTAGCTCATGTATGGCCTGGGCTACCAATTCTTTACCCGTACCGGTTTCACCTGAAATCAAAACAGGAATATCCGTGGCTGCGGCCTGGCGAATCTGCCGGTAGGTCTTTTGCATCACCGAAGATCTGCCGACCATACGCTCAAAGGTGGTTTTCTCAGTCTCGGCCTTTAACAGCATATTGGGACCCAATTGGGGTTTAGCCTGGATGGCTGATCCGATAAGCAGCTTAAGTTCTTCGTTGCTTATGGGCAGCGTAGAATAATGATACGCCCCGGCCCGCAACCCGAGATTCGCAAATTTCAAAGCACCGGGTGGCGTAAACAGCAGAATCTGAGTTTGAGGACATTTGGCCGAAATTAATTCCAAAATATCCAAGGCGTCTGACGGCTGAGTCCTGGCCATGGACCCGGAAAAAAGCATCAAATCAAACCGTTCTTTTTCAAACCGGTCCACGACAGTCTCAAGACTTCTTTCAAAAGCAATGGTAACCTGGTCTTCGTCAAATACGTCTTTGACCTGATCAGCAAGCAACTTGCCCTTATCTACACAAAGAACACTGATGGGATCACCCAATCTATCCATAAGCGTTCAACACTTTTGTCAAGGCTGTCCAGTTGATAAGACACCAACGATATGTGAATAATTTACACATTGACTTCACTTCCTTCCCGGTCAAATCCGACCGATCCCCCTTGCCCTATCATTATTAAACCTACATTGCAATGACATAGAAATATTATGAAAAAGAGCCCTTTTCTTTTGTAAAAAACAAATATTAGATTTAGATAAGGCGTGTGTAAAAATTACACATTGATTTAAAACACAAAAGCAGATGGATAAATGCGGCGCTCCATCTGCATTTGCTATTTTAAAGTAAATGATGATTACATTTTCACCATAATGTGCCGGACAACGGTATAATCTTCTAATCCATACATCGAAAGATCCTTGCCATATCCAGACATTTTAAATCCCCCATGGGGCATCTCGGATGCATACATAAAATACGTATTGATCCATGTCACACCATACTGGAGCATGGAAGAAACCCTATGCGCTTTTTCGATATCCTTGGTCCAGATAGAGGATGCCAGACCATACTTGCAATCATTGGCCCATTCAATGGCTTGATCGGCGTCACTGAAACGGGTTACGGAAACCACCGGCCCGAAGATCTCCTCTTGAACCACTTCATCATCCTGAAGGGCATCGGCAATGAGGGTGGGCTCGTAAAAATATCCGCGATCAATTTTATTGCCGCCGGCAACGACTTTCAAATGCGGTACTTTCTTGGCACGCTCAACAAACCGGCTGACAATCTCCCGTTGCTCGGCAGAAATTAACGGTCCGATATCATTGACATCAATGCTTTTAACAGCCTCAGTCAATTTTTCAACCACTTCCTGATAGATATTATCCTGGACATACAAACGACAAGCCGCGGTGCAATCCTGACCCGCATTATAATACCCCCACAATTTCATGTTTTCCACCAGATCGTCGATATCACAATCATCAAAAGCAATGACCGGCGCCTTGCCCCCTAACTCCAGGTGAGTGCGTTTTACATTGGATGTTGCAGAGGTCAGCACCTGTTTGCCGGTATTGACAGAACCGGTTACTGAAACCATCTGGATTTTTTCATGCTCGGCTATATGTTTCCCAACAACACTGCCTTTGCCCGTTACAATATTCAGTACGCCGGCAGGAAACAATTCCTTAATGTCGTCAACCAAGGCAAGCATGGTCAAGGGAGTACATTCGGACGGTTTGAATACCACCGTATTTCCTGCCGCCAGGGCCGGGGCAATTTTCCAGGCCGCCATCATCAGAGGATAGTTCCAGGGTGCAATTTGCCCCACCACACCCACCGGGTCCCGGCGGATCATGCTGGTAAATCCTTCAAGATATTCCCCCGTAGCACTGCCGGACATACAGCGGCAAGCCCCTGCAAAAAACCTGAAATGATCCGAAATGCAGGGCATTTCATCTTCCAGCATTCGCTCATAAGGTTTACCGCAATTCAAGGACTCAAGTTTGGCCAAAAGTTCGGCCTTTTCATCAATGCGATCGGCCAGTTGATATAAAACCGCAGCCCTGTCCGCAAAAGATTTTTTTTTCCAGGCAGGAAACGCAGCCGTTGCTGCATTCACTGCCAGATCAACCTGGGCTGTGGTCGCGCAAGGCACATCTGCTATAAATTCGTTATTTTCCGGACTGAAAAGAGAGGTTTTATCGCCTTCTCCATCCACAATATTCCCATTTATTAAAAGATGGATGTCTATATTTCCCATCATTTGTTCTCCTTGTTTATTTCATCCATTGTCGCGATAATACTGTCTCTTAAAGTGTCTACAATCTGATCAACACCCGCCTTGTCTATAATCAGCGGGGGAGACAGGATGCACAGATTTTCATAGGGCCGGACAATGAGCCCTTTTTCCTGACAGAATTCATCTACTCTCTGGGCAACAGCGATATTTTCGTCCTCATCGTCCGACACCACGCATTCCACACACGCCATTAAGCAAACGCCCCTCACATCGCCAACAATGGAGAACTTTTTGAGCTCCTCCAGGCGCTGGATAAAATAGGGCCCCACCTCCCTGACATGTTCATTGATGCTGTCCCGTTCCATAATTTCAAGATACTTTAAGGCGGCGGCACACGCCACAGGGTGCCCGGAATAGGTAAAACCGTTCGTGTAATATGAATTGGGTTTGGCGGAGTCTCCGCTGATACGCGCCATCAGTTTTTCGGATATGATGGCGGCTCCTAACGGCTGATACCCCGAAGAGATTCCTTTGGCCACAGTAATAATATCCGGAACAATATCAAATACATCTTCAGAAGCAAAATAGTGGCCCAATCGGCCGAACGCCGTAACAACTTCGTCCGAGATATACAGCACGTCGTAATTTCTGCAGACATCCAAGGTCCTTTTATGATACCCGGAAGGCGGAACAATCACACCGCCGGAACCCATGACAGGTTCGGCAATAAAACATGCGACCTTCTCCGGCCCAAGCGCCAAGATCTTTTCTTCGAGCTCACGAACGCGAAGATCGCAGAAATCCTCGACACTCATGCCGGCATCTCTTTTATACGGATTGGGGTCGGGGATGGAATGGACAATATCAGTGATGTAATTAAAATAGCTTCGATCACATCTTTTGCCGTTCAGCGAGGCAGTTAGATAAGTACTGCCATGATAGGCATTCTCACGATAAATAATATGTTTTTTTTCAGGCTGATCCAGGCAATTAAAATAGTAATGGACAAACCGGATTGCCGACTCCACGGCCGTAGACCCGCTGGTGGTAAACTGAAAATAATTGAGGTCCCCAGGAGTCAATTGACTTAGTTTATGTGAAAGCTCAATGGATGGTGGGCTTGCCATAGCTCCAAAGGGAGTGTAATACACCAGTCGAACGCACTGGTCAGCAATGGCATCTGCCATTTCTTTGTTGCCATATCCTAAATTCACACACCACATACCTGAAATCGAATCAATGAATTTGTTGCCCTCATTGTCAAATACATGAATGCCTTTACCGGATTCAATCACCATCGACTCTGCATCGCTGCCTAAATCCGACCATGGGTGAATAATGTGCTTTTTATCTATTTCTGCAAGCGTCGTATCTTCAGCTGCATAATCTATATTTTCTGCTCTTAAAGTCATAATAGCCTTTTCATAAGAAAGCCTGGGTCAGTTTCCCAAGTCTTTCAACCGTTGTTGTGGGCTAAGCCTGGATGTTGACAGACCAGATCAGCCCGTGGCTGTTATACGAGTAAATTTTGCGACACATCGCCTCGCATACAATGATTGGACATCATGGAAGATGCATACCCACCGGCATTAATAAAGACAAGGGGATCCCCCTCTTCGATCTGGTCCGGCATAGAAAAGTTATCTTTCCATACATCCAGAGATTCGTTGATATTGCCCACAATTGTCACGGGCTTCATTTGATCTGTTTTTTGAGTGAGAACAACAGGCTCGCAGGGTAACCCATAAAACGTGGGCTCAATAGCCAGATTAAATCCACCGTTCACGCCGACAAAATCGGTATTGCGCTTTTTCTCAACCGTATTCACTTCTAAAACCAAAATGCCACTGTCTTTGGCAATATAATCCCCGGGTTCAACGCAAACGATAATGCCTTTGCCGCCGAAATGGGCGTTGATAACCGAGACCCATGCATCCAGATCCAATTGTTCATCCTCAATATCGTGAGGAACCCCCAAACCGCCGCCAAGATTCACAAACGTCAGATCTTTGACTTTATCCAAAAACCAATGCGTTGAATCTAAAATCTCACTGAACAAAGAGAGCTGATTACTTAGATATCCGCATCCGGTATGAAAATGGATGGTATCCACGGTAAAATTATTTTTTTCAGCAAGCTGCAATGCGTCTTCAAACTGCTCTTTGTAGATCCCGAACTTGGTGGTCTTATCCCCACTGTATTTCAAGGTTTCATTATTTCTGTAACCAATCCCCATTGCCGGATTGACGCGAATGCCGATTCTTCGGTGGGAACAGAACTTGGACAGTCGCCGGATCGTGCTCAAAGAATCGCAGTTTAAAGATACATCCGGATTATCGGCTAAAAGTTTGAGTTCATCATCCGTCATGGAGTTGGCCGTATATGAAATCTCATTGCAGTTGAAACCGCAGGAAAACGCATGCAGTAACTCTTTGGGTGAACATACATCCACACCGCATGTTGCCCCGTTTTTGATATGTGTCAGCACGGGGGCAAACCGGTTGGCTTTTATTGCATAAAAAATTTTATGGGCGTCCAGTTGGTCCAACGCTTTATGGAGCCGCCCGATATTTTGTAATATTCGCTTTCCAGTGTAAAAGAAAGCTGGAGTGCCGGTTATAGCGATCAAATCACTGACTGGTTTTCCGGCAAAATACAACGTTCCGCTTTGGTAACACAAATCCTGCCTTTCCCACCACAAACCATTGTTTTGTGGCTTCATCCACACTTCCTTTCCAGCTCACGAAGGTATTGCTGTCCTACTTGGTTAATGGATTCTTTTCGCCCGGTTACCCATTTGCGGCAATTGATTGCACCGCATGAGCAAGGAAACTGCTTAAATAGCTTGTCCTCTGTCTGGGCATAATCCATTGTCAGGGCTTCACCTTTTTCAATGTCCCTCAAGGCCCAGACTTCAAGTTTATTCATATCCAGCGTAACTAAAGGATCACATGAATGCAGTAAAAGCCCTGTAAAATGAGGATCATACAAATGAAGAAAAGGACTTATCTGAAGGGTGTGCTGGAGGATATACGGCACTGTAATCCCGGCCATTCTCGCCACCATTTCGCCTTTCTTAAAACTTCGCTTCACATAAATACCGCAACCTGTTGTTTCACAATGATTAACCGTAAACTCTTCGTGACTCGGATAGTTCCTGCCCGTTTCAAGTTCATACTCACTAGGGTAAATCATAAACGCCTCTCATTATAGATTATAAATTATGTTTGATTTAAAATTTTAAAATTTCTATGTGCTAAACCAGCGCGACATTGATAGTGATCAATAAAACCACAGTCGTTAAGATTAAAAATACAGACCCTTAAGTAATGCCATTATCATACCAGACGGCAAGAAAAATAGTTAACATGCTGAATTAAAACATAAATCACTCAAAAACATTACAATCTTGCAATATTTTTTTCAGAATAATCGCTTCGAGTGTAAACTTCTTATACAATTTAAAATGCACAGCCCAGGTAAGTGTGAATTATTGGCACAATGCATTTTATATATCAAATATTACCCACCCGGCCATTAAACAATATAAATGTTTAATTTCAAAACATTAGAACAGAATCAGCCGACGGTAACCCAACAGATGTGCACACACCTGAATGCGCATTTTTTACACACTACATATTAAAATATCGATACACATGCGCCAAAAGGACAATTGTCTACGCAACTAAGGCATTCAATGCACTGATCTCTGTGAAAAGCAACCTGCCGGGATCTGTCATCCCTCACATGAAGCGCACCGGTTGGGCAATGCGGCACACAATTACCACACCCAACACATCTGTCTTGATCCCATAAAAGACTGTTCATTGTCAGATTGATATCAACATTTAAAGACTCTATGAATGCCAAGCCATCCTCAATCAATGCTTCTTCACCAGTGATATCTATGGCGATATATCCCTCTTTATTGGGCGTAACCCTGGCTCTGTATATGTTTATTTCAAGATCAAATTCTTTAATGAGTTTGGTAATGATTGGCTGCCCGGCATTGAATTTGGGAAAGTTCAATATAACTCGTTTTGTAATCAGCTCCACTGTATTCATCTTTTTTCTCCTTGGGCTTTTACGTCAAGCGGGGTCATTCCCTGGTTAGCAGGCAGTTTCTGAAAAGGCTTGCTTAGCAGAAAGTCTCCCCTTTTAATCTCTTCTTTAAGAAGCTCAGATATTTTCAGTGCCTTGGAATATGAAGACATCGACCCTGTTGCCACGGTCTTACCGTCCAACTCAACTTCTCCACTTCTTAAATCCGCATATGAGACTCTTCCAACAATATCACCGCCCCGCTCAGGGTATGTTGATGAATAGTCTATGACTTCAGCAAATATTTCGCTGTCACGCACTGTGCAGTTCCGGAGAATATCTTTATCCAATATGGGTATGGGAATACCGACCCCCAAAGCCAGCGACGCACCGTATCCCTTTAAACTGACACCGCGGACGAACTCACTGTCCATCTCTTTCATGTTTCCGGTCAGCGCAAGGGTTCCGGCACCCTCCATGGGGACATCGTTCTCCCCCCGGAGACAGTCAGATGCATGCTGAGTGCCTTCGGCATAGACATGCCCATGGGCGCCCGCAAGCCAGACGCTGGTCCCTACTCCAATCGTTCTATATAAAGGGTCATTCAACAAAGGTGAAAGCTGCCCGGCAGAAGAGTAGGTAAGATTTGCCATATTCGGCTTTAATTCACCCAGATAGGTATAAATCGTTTTATCAGAACAATTCACTGCCACATTGTAGTTCTGGTAACAGTTTCTCGGGTTGGTCATGATGGCTTGATTAAGATCGTCAATTGTAAAATAGGTCCGAATCTCTTTTAACGGATATTCATCGGTGCCGTATGACAAGGCAAACAATTGGACTTTTTCTCCGGCCACAAGCTTTTCTATCACATGCCCGCCGCCATATCTAAAATCGCCTGGATAGTACATATTTGCAGGATCATTATGCCTTAATTGCGTTGCCCCAAGGTATGCATCTACTGCGGCGACCCCTGCATAAGCCATAACATCATCAATCCAGACTTCAGTCATCCGCATTTTAGGTTTAGAATGGCCGAAGTTTAAAAAACACCCCGAAGAGCACATGGTGCCAAAGGTTGCCGTTGTGACAACATCAACTTCCGCTGCGGCTTTATCCAAACCCTCTTGATCTACATAATCTATAATTTCGTCCGCCGTGAGGACGACTGCCTCTCCTGATTCTATTTTGCGGTTGATTTCTTCGTATGTTTTCATGCTTTTTTTTGACAGAACCCCATTGCAGTTTTAATTTTAGTGGAACATGGGGATACTTGGTTACCGTTAATCTTGTTCATGGCCTAGCTCCTGATTAAGATTTATACGTCTCTGTATTTACAACGCAACTGCGGTACAACTTACAAAACTATCGTAGTCAAGTTGACACACAAAACCTTGGCATGTTGCCAAATCCATGCCAGATATTTTTTTTAATATTTAATCAACTGATTTAATGAAACAATCAAATTCTTTTATGATACAGCTACAAATATCTTTAAAAAAATATCATATGTATTCCCATACAACAGATCGCAAGTGTGTGCTTTTTACACAGGTTGTTATAGATAGTTCCATTAATTGTGAAATATAAACACAACACTTTTTATCTATCCACCCAAAGAAAACAACGATTTTGAAGAAAAGCACTTTAATATTAAATTTTTAACTCAAAATAGCCACCAAATATAATACAACTCCACAGACAAAGACATGTGCATTTTTTTCACATTCCACTTGACGCAACTAACGATAAACAAGACAAAAAAATGCCGTCTGACAGATAGCGACCTAACCCTAAACCAATTCATCTCATATAGAGCCCCCCCCCTTTAACACACTCACCCCTGCTTTTTCCATACACTGCGTCACACGTTTGCAAGTTGGCTTGTCCAGAGAGGTGTTAAACTGGAGGTGGTCAGTCAATTGCTTGGCCACAGCAGCCTGAATATCACAATGCGGTATGCTCATTTAGCACCTTCCCAGGGAAAATCGGCTGCCCAGGATCTCCTAAATTATATAGCCTCCCGGCGGATCCTGACAGACGTTTGGCACTTTTTATTGATGAGGTGCAGGATATTGATCAATTCGAAACCGCCCTGCGCAGCCTTCAGGCCGGTGGTGGCATTGATATCTTTGCCACCGGCAGTAATGCCAAACTTCTTTCCGGAGAGCTGGCCACCTATCTATCCGGCCGGTACGTTGAAATAAAGGTATATGGGCTGACCTATAATGAGTTTTTAACTTTTCACGGGCTTGAGCAAGGGCTGGATAGCCTGCAAACCTATCTGAAATTTGGCGGACTTCCCTACCTAAAACATCTGTCTTTAGACGATTCAATTGTTTTTGATTATCTGAGAAACGTTTCAGATGCCATTATCCTCAAAGACATTGTTGCCAGGTACGACATCCGGAATGTTGCCTTTCTGCAGCGGTTATGCCGTTTCCTCGCAGATAACGTCGGCTCCCTGGTCACGGCGCGAAAAATCAGCACCTACCTGAAATCCCAGCAGATCAAAATCTCCCACAACCTGGTCATTGACTACCTGTCATATCTTTCCAGCGCCCAGCTTGTACTTCAGGCAAGACGGTATGACATTGCTGGCAAAAAAATTTTTGAAAATGGAGAAAAATACTATTTTGAGGATCTTGGCATCCGTCATGCAATGGTTGGGTTCAACACCTCAGACATCAATAAAATTATTGAAAATGTAATTTTCACCCACTTGAAAACAGCCGGATATGAAGTCACCGTTGGACAAATTGGAAAAAAGGAAACCGATTTTGTCTGTGAAAAGCAAGGGGAACGCCTGTACATACAGGCTGCTTACATGATTCCGGATGACAAGGTTCGGGATCGTGAATTCGGCAGTCTTCTTGCTATTCCAGACAACCATCCTAAAAAAGTGGTGACCATGGACCCGGTTATCGGCGGCACATATAAAGGCATTGAGCATGTCCATCTTGAAAAGTTTCTGCTTTCTCTATAACGGCCATGGGCCGACCTGGTCTATCAACAGCCAGGCTTGACCCACAACAAAATATGGAAGAAGCTTAGTAACTTATCGGATCTTTCATATAAACTCCACCTACATTTGATGAAATCCATTTCTATCAGAACCTCGAAAATTCGATAATTACCCTACTTATAATTGACGCTGATCATCTATACTATTAATAATAGTCCGGGTGTTGAATTCGGTATTCAGAAAATTTATATTTTGCCATAGTCCTCGCTGCAAAATTTCAAATACGCCGGTATAGTCATTCTTCAGACGTTCATCATCCATGGTATACCCCCGGAGGTATTTCATCAACTCCCAATTGATAGAACCAGAATCAAACCGATCACTGTCGTAATCGCCACCGGACCATTCCATGTAACCTTCGTGCTCTTCATGGCTCGGGTCCTTCAGGGCGTTGCAGAATTCAAAGTAGCCGGGTACGCCGCCTACATCTTCAGGAGGGCAGGCCCGCTCGCCTTCAAAACAGGCCAGCTCCGTTCTCAGTTCCGGATTGAAATAGCGGCTTTCCTCCAGAACCAGTTCATGCTCCCAGCTATCCCCGAAATCATACAGATAACGAAAGGTACGGCCTTTCTGCTTGATCAGATTTCCAAGACGGTATCTGCCGCAGACCAGCCCCTCTTCTTTCGATTCCGGGTATTCCGTGTATCGTTTACTACCGATGGTGAATTGGTGCAGATGGCTGTCGGTCCAACCCATAACAATCTGGATAACATCGTGGAACCGGTCCAGCGTAATGCTGGCGGGCACTACAAAACGACGCCAGATTGCCGGTTCGATATCAAGTAGTTGTATTTTCAGCAGATAAAATCGTTCGTTCATTTCTTCACCTCATATTTTGACCAGAAGCTTCGTTTTCGGCCATGAGCCTGAATGATCTTCTCTTTGAAAGCTTCGTGATGATTAAATTCTTTCCAGTTGGCGACGCTTGCCGCCAGTTTATCCAACTTTTTCAGATACCGAATGCCATGGGGGTAGGCCTTGGTGTACCCACGTTCCAGAATTGAGACAAGCAGACTGCGGTATATCAGGCTAGTAACAAGATGGCGATTTTCTGACTCCATCGCTTCTGCCAGAGAAAGCAGACTGCCGTAATAGTTGCCATCAAGCTGGTCGGCACGCCCCAGAAGATATTCTTCGGCGGCATCTATCTTCCCGACTGCAATCAGGAATTTGGCATCAGATTCCCGTAGCCTGTCGGTTTTCAGGATTTGCTCAACTTCATCATTGATAGTATCATCCCGTTTGTCATGACCGATGACATCCAGAAGCGCCTGCAAAGTGTCAGTGGAATGATGGGATCTGTATTTCTGGTACAGAAGTTTTGTCAGCTTTTCAGAATCACCCTGCTTATGGTAGATCTCCTCAAGAAGCTTATCCCGCTCGTATGCTTGAAAGGTTTCACCTTCCGGGATTTTCTTCAGCCAGGAATGGGCGGTTTCAACATCTGTGCTTTCAAGGTATACCCGGGCAATATCAATCAGTGCCGCTGTGGACAGCTTTCCCCATGAAGCGATGCGCGTCTTCTCAAACAGCTTTGCATCCTTGATCTGGCGGGCCAGTGATTCGATCAGCATCAGGTGATGACGTTTGCCGTATTCATCTTTTTCTTTGTTTGCCCATTGCTGAAGCGTTGTAATCATCGTTCGGATAATATCCTCAGGCAGGCACAACCCTGCACAATCAATCAAAGTGTCCCGGATGCCGTAATTGTCCTTTTGATTTACCTTAAGAATGATGTCCGCAACTTTGTCCTTGTCTTTACAGCGTGAGGCATAGTCCACAAACAGTTCTTTAGCATCATAGCGAAAAATATCTCCAATATTTCCGCTGGAGTCATCGCACATCTCAAAAATGGTATTGTCAGTCTCGTAAAATGCCGCAACAAGTTCAATGCCGGTGAGCGGATCATCCACACCGGATTTTAAATCCTGCAGCAGCATTTCCAGTTCTCGGGCAAAACTGGCGGCTCCCTGCCAGTCAATAAAGCGCTTTGAATGTTTCAGGCCGGAAAGCTTCTTCTTAAAGCGTTGAACATTTTCCTTTGGGGTGGCAATCAGCTGTTCAATCAGGTCATCAGCCTCATCGGAATGGACTGCAAAATTCAATAAGGCATCTGCAAGGGCGTGCGGTCCCAGATTGATCAGTTTTTGTTTGCGGGAATCAGTCATTTGCTTGTCCTCTAATTCATATTCCAACCCTTGTACAGCCTGGGCCGGACATTGAGCTGCGGCCACCGGATACAGGTGTGATGTTTATCTGGGTGCTGATTCTTTCTTTCAGTGCTGATATACCGATTTGCCAATTGCCATCTTCAATCAGCCAACGACACAAAACCCCTAAAGTTAGCCAACAAATCACTCCTAAATATAAATCTTTTTGTTTATTTTTGATGTTTGATAACTTCAAATAATTTCCGTTTTCAAAATCGGACAAGGGCTGTTAGATCGAAATCCGCAAATGATAAAATGCAAAATAATTTGGAGATTATCCTGACTGTTGTCTATATGGCAAGGGAGAATTTGCACTGCTGGGTTTTTAATTTTTACAGGGCCGTTCTTCGATCTATTTGGGGCGAAGACTATATAAAGGACAAGGTCCATTTTTCGGAAGGGCTCCCCCTCAGACTATTGCCCAAGTGCTGGCCCAACTCCGGTCCGGCAAGGCCGTTATCGTTTTTGACCAGGAAACGGATTCCGCTACTATTTTGAGCCGTGTTAAAATTTGAACTGCCCAACCATCTGGTCGAGACGCACTGCCATTTGGGAAAGTTCAGATGCACTGGCTTTTACTTGTTCGCTTGATGTACTCATTTCTTCCGTAGCTTGAGAATTCTCGGAAATATCCTCTTTGACATGCTCTGCGTTTTGGGCGGCATTGTTAATATGTTCGTTTGCCTCTTTCATTCCCTGGGCTGCCTGGCTGACGTTGAATGAAATTTCTTTTGTCGTGGCTGATTGCTCTTCCATGGCACCAGCGACGGTGGAAACGATTTGGTTAATATCGTTAATAATGGCCGTAATAAATGTAATATACGATACGGATTCCCGGGTTGTGGACTGAATTCCTGTGATTTTTGCACTAATCTCATCCGTAGCCTGGGCGGTTTGTCTGGCCAGCTCTTTAATTTCCGCCGCCACCACGGTAAACCCTTTGCCGGCTTCACCTGCCCGGGCGGCTTCAATTGTGGCATTCAGGGCCAAAAGATTTGTTTGCTCAGAGATATCTGAGATGGTCTCTGTGATTTGACTGATCTCATTTGCCGCCTTATTTAAATTTTTTATTTTGTTGGACACTTCTTTTGCTGTATTAACGGCCTTAGCTGTGGTGCGATTTCCTTGGGCCATGTTGCCAGCGATTTCGGCAATGGTGGCCGACATCTCTTCCGAGGCGGATACGATGGCCTGAACACTGACGGTCGTCTGCTCTGTGGCGGCTGCCGTCGTTGTCATGCCATCGGCGGTTTGTTCCGCTATTCCCAGAATATGCGAGCAATTACCGGCTATATGTTTGGAACTGGAAGACATCTGTTCGGATATGGCGGATAATTCGGTTGAACAGGCAGAAATGGAATCTGTTTTTTCAGAAAAATCTGAAAACATGTTGCCCAGGCTTGAGACCATCCGGTTCAGCGCATCGACCAGGCTCCCAACCTCATCTTCCTGTTCGATGGAAAGTTGACGGGTTAAATCTCCCTGTGCCACATGTTCGGCAAACAACACACTTTGTTTAATCGGTTTCACTATAATTCCAGCAATATACAGTGTCAATCCCAGAGAAATAACCATCATGACCAAAATGGCCATGTAAATATTCCATTTGACATTGTTGACGGCAGCCATGACATCGTCCATGTAAATTCCGGACCCGATGACCCATCCCCAGGATTTATATGCCTTTACATGGGAAAGCTTGGGGACCGGTTCATTTGAACCGGGTTTAGGCCAGTAATAAGTTAAGAAACCGCCGGAATTTTCCCGGGCCAGTTTAACCATATCCCTAAACAGAAATATTCCCTTGGCATCTTTAGTTTGAGTCATGGATTCTCCGTTCAACTCCGGTTGCATGGGATGAATTACCATACTGGTATCTTTTTCATGGAGGACGAAAAGATATTCCTCGGAATATTTTCCGTACCTTATCGCCTGGATGAGATTTTTAGCTTCAGACTTTGCCTGTTCCCGGGTTATTTTTCCCTGGCCGACCTGTTTTTCATAATCCTTAATCAGGCTGACAACGGTATCCACGACATTTTCCAAAGCGGTTTCACGCTCTTGGATCATTTCTTTTTGGATCACAGGAATAATGAAAAAGGTGACAATCACGAGAAGCACCAAACCGGACAGACAGGCGATACTGAAAATTTTCTTAAAAAGGCTGAGGTTCTTGAATCGAATTCGTTTCATGATAGGGATCTCCAGTGGCTAAAATCAATTAAATTTGAAAGAAGATTAAACAAAAAAACAGCACAAATACATACAACGCGGATAGGCAAAAACCGATATTTGGTTTTATCGAACACTGTTGTAGTCTGAGTATACAGAAAGCAACCTTTATTCGAATCTTTCTTATATGTCAATAAAAATGTTAGGCTATTAATAAGATATTAGCAACTTCTTAGAAGATAACTATTCTCACTTGACATTAGTCTACCAGTTTGGGATATTATCTGCCTAATATTTTAAAAATACCCCAAAAACACCTGATTTCAAAAATTTAATATGGGAACTTATTAAGATAAACTAAAAGTCCCGCACATCTCTATCCAAAAAGCAACGGAACAAGAGAATATATGTTAAACATAAAAGCTGACACGACAACAACGACAGAACTTCAACGTGGGATCCCAATTATCGGGGCTCTATTAGGTGCACTCATGCTTAACTCTTTGTCGTATGGGCAGAAAATAATTGCAGGATATGACCCATACATATGGAAAGCATATATTGTTCCCTCTTTTTTCGGACTCATTTTCGGCTTTTTTCACGGCAGATATATAAATAAACTAAAAAGCTCTTCAAGCGCACTAAAAACAAGTGAAGGAAAATACCACGCCATAGCGGACTTTACCTTTGATTGGGAATATTGGCGTGATGTAAATGGTGATCTTATTTATGTATCACCGTCTTGCGAAAAAATAAGCGGCTACCAGGCACATGAGTTTTTACAGGACCCATCACTATTTTTTTCTCTGGTACACCCCGATGATCTTGAAGATGTAAAACAGAACCTGACACATATGACCGAGTCAACAGACACACGCAAGCTTAATTTCCGCATTATAGACCGTAGTGGGAAAACACATTGGATACAGCACAACTGCTTATCGGTGTATGACAGTAACGGCAACTGGCTTGGACGCCGTGGGAACAACCATGATTTTACCGCGCTAAAGGCAGCCGAAGAAGCATCGCTCAATCATGCCGAGCGATTTCGAATTTTTTTCGAAGCCACCAACGACGCAATATTTGTTCATCCCTTTAAAAAAAATGGTTTTAAACCGTTCATTGAAGTCAATCCCATTGCCTGTCAACGCTATGGTTATTCAAGGGACGAGTTCCTTAAGCTTACTGTTGCCGATATCACAGAGGAAGCCTTTTCCCCAAAAAATGAGACCATCAACACCCCAAGTCAACTTCTTGAATCACAACATCAAGTTTTCGAAACCGCGCACATCACAAAGACAGGCGAAAAAATTCCTGTCGAAACAAATCGTAACATCTTAGAACAGAGCGGTGAGCTGTTTATCATTTCAGTTGTGCGCGATATTTCAGACCGTAAACAGGCTGAAGCAGAAAAAGAAAAATTACAATCCCAGCTCCAGCAAAGTCAGAAGATGGAAGCGATCGGCACATTGGCAGGCGGCATTGCCCATGATTTCAACAATATTCTTACGGGCATTTTGGGATATGCCGAATTGCTGCAAATGGACCTGAATGAGAAAGCGTCGTCCAAAGAATATCTCCAAGGAATCGTTAACGCCGGCAACCGAGCTTCCGAGTTGGTTCATCAAATACTGACCTTCAGCAGACAAGCTGAACATAAGACACTTCCCTTCACTTTTTTAATTGTTGTGAAAGAGGCCCTAAACCTGATTCGATCAACGATACCTGCCTCAATTGAAATCAAAAAAGATATTAATTCAAAAGCTAAAATAATGGCTGATCCCACACAAATTCATCAAGTGATTATGAATCTGTGCACCAACGCATATCAATCGATGAACGGTTTAGACGGGGTATTGTCCGTCAGAGTATTTGATACTGAAATAAAAGAAACCAATGCATCCCCGGGAAAATATATCGTACTGGAGGTAGAAGATACGGGGGTCGGCATGAACCAAGAAGCCCTGATGCGAATATTTGACCCTTATTTTACAACCAAGGACTTCGGGCTATAGCGCTCAGATAAATTGATACAATTTTACTCTGATAAACTAATACGTTGGCTGGCATAGGCCGGCATTTACCCCGCCCAAAAAAATTTAAATAAAAACCCCGCGGTACCCTGCAGATTCACGCAGGATAACCGAAGCTATTAAAGATTCGCTAAGATCGTTCTATTAAAGCTATTTTTTCGCAGAGAGTTTTGACGAACCGTTCCAGGTTAGTGATCCGTTTTTGGAGTTCGACGATGGTTTGATTTTCACGTTTTGAAGAAGATTCGGGTGGTGCCAGGGATTTAAAAATGTCACTGATGGGGACCATTTTGTTTTGCCTGACGATTTTTGCGGGATAAGCTGATTTTGTTTCTTGGAACGGGATGTCCGACTTTAATGTCTCAAGATATGCGACACTATCAATAAACCCACAGCCTTTGGTTACCATCACAAGATCAATGGTATTGTAATTTTTTTGGCAGGAAAAGCATCGGGCCAGATTTGTTTTTGGATTGATGCCGGTATTAAATTGATTGCAGACAGGGCAACAGAAACGGTATTCTTTTCCCTGGCCGGATACAGGGATAGACAAGGCCTCAAGCACCCTGTTCATGGGGATGTGATTACGAAGTGTAAACAGTCTCTGTCGGGTATAACGGGAACCTGCCATGATAAAACCTGTCAGTTATATTGTTCCCAACTTTGATCTCAGACTTACACAGTTTCTCATGTTGATCACATGGCTGTTTTCCGTCAACCGGTCGATCAGGGCAGCGGTCAGATGGTCGTTTTTCAAAAAAGACGACCATTGAGAGAAGCCAAGATTTGATGTAATCAGCGTGGTCTTTTTCTGATGACGCCTGCTCATCAGGGTAAAAAACAGACCGACCTGCACCGGCTCAACCTCAACATATCCCAACTCGTCGATTAAAAGACAATCGGTTGCGGCAAATTTTTTAATAACGTGGGCTTCCGTGTGATCGGCAACCGACTGGTAGAGTTGTTCGACCAGTTCAGCAAACGCGATAAATCGTCCGTTGTATCCCCGATCAATGGCATGGGTGAGGAAAGCGGTTGCAAGCCCGGTTTTCCCGGTGCCGGTCGGCCCCATAAAAATCAGATTACGGCATTTTTCCACGTAATCGAACCCATCGTACATGTTCAGGATCTTCTTTTTGTTCAGCTGCGGCTGCCGATCAAAAGGAAAGGTCTCGATCACGTATTTTTCCGGGATCCTGGCACGAGTAATCCGCATTTTTCTGGCGTTTTCCTTTTTGAGATTATACTCCTGCTCGACGACATATTCGAGCAGGCGCGTATGGGAGTAATTGCCCTTCTGAGCGATGGAAAGATAACGGTCCCAGTTCGACAGAAGACCGGAAAGCCTAAGATACTTGAGCATCTGTGTAAATTGTTCATCCATTGTCTTCTCCTGTGAAGTTGTCATAGATTCTCAGATTCACGTCATCGGCAAAATATCCTTGGACATAAGCGTCTCGTTTTTCCAACTGCCGGTCGATCTGCGGCAGCGGCGATTGAAAATGACCGGCCGTCAATTGCAGCGTGGCAATACGTTCAACGATTTTGATGTCAGTGATCCGGTACTTTAACGCCCGGCTGACCGTTTTGATGAACATTTCAAGGGTCACGTTCCGGTACAATCCATACAGTGCGCGAATGAACCGGTGTTTCTGCTTGACGCCGTTTCTGATGGCAAAAGTGAGATATTCATCAATCTCTTCAGCAGCCGTTCGTAATATTTTCTCCTGTTCTGTAGTGGGCTTTTTTCGGTTTTTGGGCATGTACGGCGTTATTTGTTGCCCTTCGGGAGGAATGCGTTTGTTTTTAACGCCGTCCGGCGGCAACGGGTAGCGACCGAGCAGCTCGCGGTTGCGGTAGACCATCAGGTGCTCGGCATATTGCAGCACCTTCACATCATGACGTTTGACGCCGGGTATCCAATAATAATTGCCGTCAACGGCTGTATATCCGTACTGGTCGGTGCCTCGTTCCAGTACACGGTAGGGGGCCGGGACATAAACAGGCAGCCTTTTCAGATACGGCTTTTCATACTCAAACATCCGAGCAGGGATCAAACGGGTTTTAGTGGTAGGCCTGTTGGCCATCCGCTGTGTTGACCACTCGAAAGCCTGACGGTTCATGTCTTCAAGACCGGAAAACTCACGCCCGGGAAAAAAATTGGTTTCAACCGTGTAAAATCCGCGTTCGTTGCCGGCTTTTCGATTCGCATGACCCTTTTCATGGCAGACAAATTCAAAGCCGTACTGTTTGGCAAATTGTGTCATTTCTGGATGTATTACCGCGTTTTTCCCTGTGCCATAAAGGCGGGCCAGATTCGTGTTGTCAATGATGCACTCGTCTGCCGCATATTGCCAAAAGGTCAGCGCTTCATGAAGAAAACATTTCATTGCAAACCGGTCAAATACCCGGTAGAACTTCAGGTACCGCACTTTGCTGTAACGAAAATACAAAAGACTGCCCTGAACTAAGACTATCGAGTTTGCAACTTTGACCCGATACGGGGATGTGTCGTGCTGCATCTCAGCCCCGGGTTGGTCAGGTACTTGACCACAGCGTTTTTTTCCTCTTTTCCCAAAGCCAAGCTCCCGGATGATCCGAGTCAACGTGGAATAGCCGATATCGATGCCGTGCTCTTCGCAGAGGATTTCATGCATGCGTTGAACCCGGCCTTTGCACTTCAGATAAACCTGCTCGACCAGTTCCATGTCGATGGCAATCTTGTCGCTGCGGGTACTCTGCGGCATCTCGCCGCCCTGGCCGATGATGGCGCTCACCGTATTGGTGCTGACGTTCATTTGCCGGGAAATTTCCCGGATTCCTATACCTTCTTTGTGCAGAAGATAAATCGCTTTACGCTTGTCCGGTTCGATCATAAAATTGCCGTATTGTCTGGGTAAACGGAGCCAATTGTCTCAAAATGCCGCCAGATAAAAGATTTGCCTGGGCATAAAAAGGACGGCTTTTAAGCTGGCTGTCGTTACATTTTAATATGAACCGCTGCATATATTTGCCGATGACCTCAAGGGCTGTGAGGATCTGTCGCTCTGGCTCACTACAATCATTCGATGATCGGCTGGGTTGCTTTAACCGACCCAGACTCCACGATATGTTGCCGTCATCAATCTGTTTTCTAAACTCTTCAGACCCCTTGAAATAAGCGTTGGCAAGCAAATCGATATCTCGGGTGGATAAATGCCTGCCTGCCACTGCATCTACAAACGTATCGATCTGTGCTTTTTTTACGTTGTTTATGCGCATAAACTGGCGAAGGGTGTACATGAAGCTGTATGCTGGAAATTGTCCGTTAAAAATCTTGTCCATTACTGTCTGGCTCATCTGACAGATGAGCCCGCTGCGAACACTCACCCATGCTTTGCTTCTTTCAAGCAACTCGGCTATCTCGGCGTTGCTCATTTGATGAACGTTCAAAAGCTCGTCGATCAATCGGGCCTGTTCCAGGATATTGAGGCTTTTAGCGTTTGAGATACGGATCAATTCGATAATGCCCGCCGCTTCGTCGTCGGCCAGCGACAGGTACGGCACGATGCCGATATTCAGCTTCCTCGCGCATCTGAGTCGCTTGAAACCGTCGAGCAAAATGCGGCTTTCTCCCACACCCTTAAGCGGCTCTCGAATACCATGAGACGATATCGACAACAGCAAGCTCTTCTCAGCTACGGCCGATCTGATTCTGTACGCCTCATAACGTCTATCTAAACTGCTTATTTCAACTTGTTCGACCATTTATCTTCCTTCATGGCGGATTGTCCTGATGATGCCGCACATCGTAAGATAATTTCACAGTCGCGTCGATGCTGTGTTGTCTCAATATCTTATCCAGCATGGCAAAGATTTCTTCCATATCGACCCAACGGCCCTCTACCAGACTGGCAACCAGCTGAATGTGACCCACTGTTGCATCGTCAACATTTCCTTTTTTATCGGAACTCGGTTCCGAAAATCGGTTTTGTTGGTGGTTTCGGGCGGCATTCAAACGCTTTTTCTTTTCCTTGCCCTCTGGGCTCTGATAATATTCAGTGCTTCGACTGTTGGCGCTTTGGCGCCGGTGGGCATCTCGGCAGCCGAAAGGGCAGCCAAGATCACAACGACCGGCATTTCGTGGATGGGTAAAAAACAGGATCTGACAATGCCTGCAGCGGGTCAGGCACTTTCTCAGATGGGGCTTCTCTTTGAGAACGGATCGAATAACCTGGTAATACTGAGCGGTGATGCCGCGCACCTCTTTCTTGCGATACCAGTCAGAAATGAATTGAAAATCAGACTGTAGCTGTATTATAAAAAAGCCAAGTGCTCACTTATATCGCTGATGTATTTGGGCATACCCTCGTTGTTCCCCCTTTTTTCTTGGTCGAAAAATGAAAGGTACAACGGGGGTTCCTTTTTTGTAAAGCCTGAATCGATTCTGGAGATTTCTGTAGGACGGGATAAATGCGTCTTAATTTACCTGAGCAATGGTGTCTCAATTTAGCTGAGCGCTATAGACTTCGGGAAAGGAACCGGTTTGGGATTGTCCACAGTTGACGGTATTGTAAAAAAACATAACGGTTTTATAAAAGTTAAAAGTCGGGAAGGTATAGGTACCGTTTTTCAGGTATTTCTTCCCGTCTTTGAAGAAGAGACCTTTCAGCAAAATGTGGAGCAAAATGAAAAAGCGTTCCGAAAAGGTACTGAGCGAATAATGGTCGTTGATGATGAACCTTTAATTCTAAACAGCTACAAAACGATTTTGAGTAAACAAGGATATAAGGTCTCAACTTTCAGCGAAAGCAAAAAAGCACTTGAACAATTTGCGCAAACCCCTGATGGCTTTGATCTTGTGATCACCGATATGACAATGCCCCAAATGACAGGGGACAAGCTGTCTGAAAAAATTTTAGACATCAAAAATGATATTCCGATTGCCATCTGTACCGGTTACCATGAGCGTCTTACCCGTGAAAAAGCAATTGAAATCGGCATCAAAGGATATTTTGTCAAACCGGTACCGTTTCCCGATTTTTTTAAAATGATTGGTGACCTGCTGGACACCGATCGTCTCCCCCAAAACACCTAAAGTCAAGCGACGCGACTCATATCCCATGGCTCACGGTCGAGAGGTTTTGGCTTCCCGTCAGCTGATAGACATCTATTATTGTAAAATTTCAGTGAAAGAAATTATCCGGGTTAAGCATTTGGGCATTTCAGGCGCTCAGTTTGACAAAAAGTAATAAGGGAATTCCCTATTTTCTCCTTGACTTTAGGATAGACAATCTATATTAAACATAACTAATAAAGATATCTACAAACAACAAATATATTTAATTTTAAAACACATTGTTTTATCCCAAAGAGGCCATGACCAAATTATTTTAATTTTCCGGGGTATCCTGTGTTAAATGCCCATGAATGTTGAAGTAATGAGCCCCAACCGACTATTGTTTTGATGGATTTTCCATGCTCAGAGTAAAAACCAAGTATCGGCTGCTCTCCTCACTGCACATGTTGATCCCGGTGATGGTGATTATTTTTTGTGCCCGGAATACGGACTTCTTTTTTGATACTGCCTTTCAAACGGCTTTGACCATATGTATCTGCCTGATACTATTCAATGCCAGGTTTAGTCCTTTTCTTTTTGGGCTTCAATGGCTTTGTTTCAAGCAGATACAGCAAATCGCCGCCCTGTGTTTGGATATAAAACACGGTAATTACAGATATTTTGATATCCCCAATGAACCGCTTGAACAAGAAGATGAAAATGAATTAATCTTCCTGATGCGCAGCATGAACTGGATGGTCCGCCAGATTGAACTCAGGGAAGTCATGCTGGAAAAACAAGTGGCAAAACGCACCCGGGACCTTGAAACCACCAACGGCGAACTCCGCATCGCCCGGGATGCAGCCAAAGCATCCTCCAATGCGAAAAGTCAATTTCTTGCCAACATGAGCCACGAAATCCGGACACCCATGAATGCCATCATCGGCATAAGCGATTTCATGCGCAAAGCCGACCTTCCGCCCCAGATGAATGAGTACGCGAGCATCATTAATACATCATCAAAGGATTTATTAAAAATCATTAACGATGTCCTTGATTTTTCAAAAATAGATGCGGGAAAGATAGGCATTGAAAGGGTTCCGGTAAACTTGCAAAACCTTGTAGAAGAAGTCATCGATATTTTTAAACCCGACCTTGCCCAAAAATCAGTGGAACTGATCACGGATATCCATGAAAATGTGCCGTCCCAAATGGAAACAGATCCCCTTCGTTTAAAACAGGTCATGACAAATCTGGTATCCAATGCGGTAAAATTCACCCAGCAAGGAGAAATTCTGATCCGGATCACCGCTCGGGACCGGGAAAACAACGACGGCTTTTATCTGGAGGTATCCATTCATGATACCGGTATTGGTATGGATCACCAGGCACTGGATCATCTTTTTCAAGCATTCACCCAGGCAGATGGGGCCACCGCCAGAAAATTCGGCGGTACCGGACTGGGACTGGCCATATCAAAAAACCTGATAGAATTAATGGGTGGGCAGATTTTCGTATCCAGCACCAAAGGAAAGGGCTCGTGTTTTTCCTTTAGCATCCTTACCCAACGCCTAATGACAAATCATTTGCCCGCGGCGGGCCAACACGCATTACAAAATGGGAAAACGTATAAACCCAAGCAACTGGACCTTAACACCGGGACGGCGGAGATGGGAAGACAATTTCACCGAACCTGCGAAATGGCCCCCCCCGTCAATAAACAGATAGACGAAAGCTCCGGGGATACCGGACCTGATCCGGAACAAAAACTTTGCGATCAGGTGATAGACATGATCACAACAATGGGAACATTGCTCAATAAAAACAGCCTGGATGCCAAGCTACATGCGGCAGCACTCACAAAAAAGCTGTCAGGCACCATTTTTGCCGAGAATGCCGATACCCTATCCCTTCAAATCAAACACTTTGATTTCCCCAATGCCCGCAAAACCTTTCAGTCTCTGGAAGCCGAAATCCGAAACCACCTATCTTGACAAGATAACAAAAATAGACGCCCCAAAAGGACGAAACAGATGAACGATTGCGTAAAGGAAAAAATTTTAATTGTTGATGATACACCGGCTAACATTGATGTGCTGGGGGGAATTCTTTCCCGGGATTATGACATCTGTGTGGCCATCAGTGGTCACATGGCCCTTGATATCGTCAATTCCGGAGAAATCCCCGATCTGATTCTGCTTGATATCATGATGCCCGAAATGGACGGTTACGAGGTGGCAAGGCTTTTAAAAGCCAACCAGAATACCAACCACATACCCATTATTTTTGTCACCGCCAAAGTAGAGGATGAAGACGAAGCTGCGGGATTTGAGATGGGGGCTGTGGACTATATCAGAAAACCGGTCAATGCTCCCATCACCCTTGCCCGTATCAAATCCCAGCTTGAACTCAAGCGCTACAGGGACCAGCTCTCCTGGATGGTAAAAGAAAAATCGCACAAGGTGAAACACTCTCAACAGGCGCTGGTCAAAGAAAAAAAAAAGCGGATACAGGTGCAGGGGGATCTTAAGAACACGTCCGAGCAGGCCCACAAAAACCAGGCCTATTTCAGGGAGCTGTTCATGAATTCGCCTTACGGTATCGTCTTGATCGGCAGGGATAAAAAAATACTCAACAGCAACAAAAGCTTTTCTGACTTGTTTGGATATGCTCACTCAGACATCGTTCTCAATGACTTCCCCACAAGCAGCCCCCAAGAGCGTACCCGGAAAAAAATTAAAGATCTGGTGCAAAAAGCACTGGCCGGCCGAACCGGTAAAACAGAAACAGAATGCCGGCATAAAAAAGGATACACCATTCAGGTGTCGGCCCTGGCGTATCCGATTAAAATTGATGATGTTGTCCAGGCCGTGTTTATTTTCTTTGAAGACATTACCCAGCGAAAACTGTTCGAACAAAAACTGCACCACCAGGCATTTCATGACGTCCTGACCGGAATTGCCAACCGACGGTATTTTACCGAACAGCTTGATACCTTTTTGTCGATGCAGAAAAAAAATTTAAGCTTCAGGTTCGCTGTTCTTCTCATAGATCTGGACCGCTTTAAAAATGTCAATGACTCTTTAGGGCACCAGGCCGGGGACCAGCTTTTAAAAATGGTGGCCGAGAAAATAAAGGTGTGCCTGCGAAACAATGACCTTTTTGCCCGGCTGGGCGGGGACGAGTTTGCCATCCTGCTTTCAGATGCCGACTCTCATGATCAGATCTCCACCATCGCCGAACGTATCACAAAGGCAGCCGCATCCCCTTTCATCATTAACGGCCAGGAAGTCCGGATTTCCGCCAGCATCGGGGTGGTGAACCAGACATTGAAATATGATAAGGCTGACAGCCTGATCCGGGATGCCGACCTTGCCATGTACCATGCCAAGGATTCCGGTAAAGCCCAGTTCCAGTTCTTTTCAAGCCGGATGCACGAAAGCGCTCTGATGTGTCTTACCATTGAAACCGAACTGAGAAAGGCCCTGGAACGCGACGAACTTGTATTATATTTTCAACCCATTATAAACATTAAGTCAAAAGTTCTGGAAGGATTTGAGGCACTGATTCGCTGGCGCCATCCCCATCGGGGTATGGTGCAACCGGGTCAGTTCATCTCTATCGCAGAGGAGACCGGTCTGATTCTTCCCATAGGGGACTGGGTTATTCAGGAAGGGTGCCGTAGACTTATAGAATTAAAGCAAAAAACCAGCCAACCACTAACCATGAATCTTAATGTATCAATAAAACAATTTCTACAAAATGACTTTACCGTCAAACTTAAACGCGAAATTTCAAAAGTCGGGCTATCCCCCCAGGACATCAAACTTGAGTTCACAGAGTCCCTTTTAATGGAACACACACAACAAGCGCTAAAAAAACTATATGTTCTGCGTGACCTTGGCGTCAAATTGGCCATTGATGATTTCGGCACAGGCTACTCATCGCTGTCCTATTTGCAGAAATTCCCCATTGACCAGATCAAAATTGACCGTTCCTTTATCAACGCCATGGAAAAGCAGAAAGAGAGTTGCGAAATAGTTAAGTCCATTCTGGCTTTAGCCAACTCACTAAACCTATCCACTGTAGCAGAAGGGGTTGAAACCCAATTACAGCTGGAGCAACTGTTGAATTTTTCCTGCGGTAGTGCCCAGGGCTATTTTATTGCCAAGCCCATGCCCTGGGAATCTCTACAGAGATTATATTCAAAATCACGCTCTTTCCTGGCAAAGTAGAACTGGGTCGCATCCTTTCCCGGATAATGCCCTCATATTCTTGCGGCCTCCCCTTCGAAGAGCCGGGTCCGTTCTCTCCGGTTGATCAGAACCGGGGAATCCATATGGGGCAGGTGCGGACAAAACGAATATTGCCGTCCACGGGAATGCCTAATTTCGCCAGGTATTTTTCAATAAACGGTCCGCCGGAGTGGATCTTCACATGACGGCACTGGGCCTTTAACATTCTGAGAATCAGGCAATCTCATCAAATCACCAATTTAACTTGCTGGTTTATGCTGCTCTCTGCATGGATAGGATTCCTTCAAGCGAAAGCGGTTTCGATAGTATCCCCAAAGCAACAGCGAGGACCTCTTTTGTCGTCCAATGTGGGCGGACATAGCTGTGAATTATTTAATGAACATTCAGAGTCCTTTGTAAGCCCTTCACTGTTTTCGCATAAGTGTTTGTTCTTCTCCTGAAAGCACTATTCTTAAACATTATCCGACTATACATAATGGAATCCGGAAACTGTATATCTGCAGGCGTTATCATAACTCATTTTCGGAAACCTACAATACCGCCATGAATAATATTAAAACGCCAATCAGTAAAGTTGTATCTGCATTGAGATTTCGCGGCGAAGGCCTTATGCTTCAAGCAACTGGCAGAGTATTGCGACCAAACAAAAGCACTATTTTAATATGGAAAAATAGATTTGCCGACCAGAAAACCACATTGTTTCTGTATGGTTTTTGTCATCAATTTATATCCCTCACATTTGAAGGAGATGAGCTCTACACCATCTTCGGTAAACGGACAGCCCCCTTGGAATCCGAAGGCTGGACAGCAGTCGTTATGGACAGAGCCAGTCGATTTATTGTTAAGCAGTGATGTGAAAAAAAATGATACCGCACGATTCAAATCAGTTATGGAAACCGTGTGCGGGTATATAGATCATACAGTTGATTTATCTTTTCTGTCGGATGGAGAAAGACGATATGGCAATATTAATCATTCATAAGGTTTTCGGACAGAAACTTAGGATGATTCAAGTTTTTCATATTTTCAAAACTTCCCAACTTTTAGGTAAAAGTTGGGATTCCGTCAAAGAAAAACACTCTTAATATGAACGAAAGAAATTCCTCTGATCAACGACAATTATTTTCCCCACGGGGCTTCTATAGTGAAAACGACATAAAATAAAAATATAGCGTTTTAAACATAATTTGATATTATACCGTTATCGACATATTTTTTTTGGAGGACACGATGCATCAGATCATGGTTTCCCCCAGGGATCTTGGGGTAACGCTTAGAGAATTGAGGAAACAAAAGGGGATGACCCAGACAGCCTTGGGTAAACGGGTGGGGCTTGACCAAAAACGGATCTCCCTAATGGAAAACGGCAATCCTAATATTCGGGTGGCCAGCCTATTCAGACTGCTTTCCGCCTTGGACGTGGGCATGGCCCTTGAGCCCAAGGCCATCGATGGAACGACTCCAGTCCAAGGGCACCAGGATTATAATAATAAGGATGAATGGTGATGGGAAAGGCAAAAAATCTTACCGTCCTTATGAACGGTATTCCTGTGGGCCGGCTGAACCGCAGTGCCAAAGGGATTATCTCTTTTGGTTATGACGAGGATTGGCTTTCAGACCGCAATAGAAGACCCTTGTCCCTGTCTCTGCCTCTTACAACCCAGGTTTATTCTGGTGACCGGGTTGAAAATTATTTTGACAACCTGCTGCCGGACAACATGACATTGCGCAACAGGCTGCAGGCCAGGGTCGGGGCTTCATCCACCCGGGCCTTTGACCTGCTCTCCCACATCGGCAGGGATTGTGTGGGAGCGGTGCAACTTGTTCCCGAAGGAGAAACACCCAATGTCAAAATGGTCACCGCAGATCGGGTAGATGAAGCGCAGATAGAGGCTATTCTCAAGTCCTATGCCGCCATGCCCCTGGGGGTGGACATTGATGCCGATTTCAGGCTTTCCGTTGCCGGTGCCCAGGAAAAAACCGCATTCCTCAGGATGCATAACGACTGGTACCGCCCTTCCGGAGCTACGCCTACCAGCCATATTTTCAAGCTGCCCATGGGGCGACTGGGCCAAACCGGCTTAGATTTGTCAGGCAGTGTGGAAAACGAATGGCTCTGCCAAAAGCTTTTGGGAGCCTTTGGCATGGCGGCGGCTGACACCCAAATAGCAAACTTCGGCAGCCAGAAGGTGCTGGTGGTGGAGCGGTTTGACCGACGCTGGTCCGCTGACAGCACCTGGCTGATCCGACTGCCCCAGGAAGATATCTGCCAAACCACGGGAACCCCTTCGGCCCTGAAATACGAGTCGGACGGGGGACCAGGCATGACCACGGTCATGGATCTGCTTCTGGGGTCAAACAAGGCTCATGAGGACCGGACCTTATTCATGACGGCCCAGCTGCTTTTCTGGATGTTGGGGGCCATTGACGGTCACGCCAAGAATTTCAGCATTTTTCTTCGTCCCGGCAGCCGGTTTCACCTGACCCCACTTTACGATGTAATTTCAATCTATCCTTTGGCCAGGGCTGGCCAGATTTCCATGCACAAGGTTAAGATGGCCATGGCCGTGTCAGGGAAAAACCGTCATTACAGATGGAACAGCATCACCAGAAGACATTGGTTAAATACTGCAAAAAAATGCAGGTACCCGGAAGATGAGATGAAGCAAGTTATTGAAAAATGTTGCGATATGGCACAAGGGTGCATCGATCAGGTAGGTGCTACCCTCCCCCCGGGGTTTCCCGGACAGATCTCAGCAGCAATTTTTTCTGGAATGCACCAGGCAAGGGAACGGTTGATTAACAATAAAAAGGATGGATCTGCTTAAAATTAATAAAATTTCAAGTGGCATCTCCAATAACATAAGTAGTAAACGCCTTAATTCGTACATTCCGCACTCAATTTTATGGTTCTTTGACAATTTATTCAGCGTTTGCACAGCTCTTACGGAACAAAAAAGCATTCCGGCGGGACGTCCAAGGCTCTAAGGTACTGCACTTGAGTATCATTTAGCGGCTTTGCTAATTTTCGTTGTCTTCCAACGGTTATAACTAATATGCTAAGAAACTTCGTAGTCATCATAAAGGCCGTCGGACTATTTGTGGGCTTTTTTTTCCAGCCAGGCAACCGTTTCCCCGTCTTTTTTACATGCAGCTTCAAGTTTCGTTCTATTAGCCGCCAGAGCAACAAAGAAAGCAGGAGAATTAGCCCAAGCGCTTCCACCCGTTTCGGCTTCTTCAGAAAGATGGCATTCACAATGGCTGGATCTTTC
Organism: uncultured Desulfobacter sp.; assembly: GCF_963664415.1. Classification (NCBI taxonomy): domain Bacteria; kingdom Pseudomonadati; phylum Thermodesulfobacteriota; class Desulfobacteria; order Desulfobacterales; family Desulfobacteraceae; genus Desulfobacter; species uncultured Desulfobacter sp. The sequence goes on from NZ_OY761440.1 coordinate 174,145, forward strand.
AGGAACCCGAAATTTTTTTCGATCCCATCCTGTTCTTTGTAAAGCCTGAGGAGCTCGACTCCTGGCCACTCCTGTTCGTCAGCCTGGGCCGGAACGTTGGTTATGAGTACAAAACAGCCCGCTTCAAGTCTGATCTTTTCTGTTTTTTCTGGATCTTCTTCGACAGTTGCCTTCAGTTCATATTCAATGGATTTCGGCTTCCTGGCTTCCCCTTTTTTGGGACGTCCTTTGCCGTATTTGGGTACGTCAATGATCTCTGCTCGCAAGTTGTAAAGGCTTTTGTCTGCTGCTTTGACCAAAGTGCCGGCTGCCACCTCTGCATCCGGGCGACATTTGAAGGGTTGGAGAGTCGCCTCTTTGATTTTCTTTTCCAGCTGGTCTTTGCTGGTTTTTAATATTCGGTCGATGCGTTTCTGACGCCTTTTATCATGGGCACTGGAGTGATATACAATGGCCCGGTAGGCCCCATCACCAATGGTAGCGGTTGTTTCATAATAACGATAGGATGCGGGCGGTTTCTTTTCGCTTTGGCTTTCGGCCAAAGCCCCAATATCAACCCAGTTGTCGGCTGCAACAGCCTGGGCAATGGCATGCTTACATTCATTGAAATTAGCTGGCAATCGGCTTAAAAAACGGATGCCGTTTCCCTCCGCAGCTATAAGATTATCTGTGGTCACAAAGGCTGAATCTGCAACATAAATGGAGGCACCGGGCTTGAACCCATGTTCGGCCATGTGTGATGAGATATGAGATAAAAGCTCATTGTTCAGGGTCTTGTCTGAAGCATTCCCGTCCTGGGTTTTTCCTATGATCGGAATATTTCGGTCTACACACAACATGGACACCATGAACTGCTTCAAATCCGGACGTTTATCCTTGCTGTAACCGTAGGTGATATTCAATTGCGTATCGGGGTGATCTTCGTAAGCGCCAAAGACGGAGACAGAGGTCGTATCAAAGTGGTGGTGGCGCGTATCCAGTTTAAAACAACCAATGGCGTTTTGGGAAATCTGGGAAAATATCTTTTGAGTTCCAGTCTCAAAAAGTTTGTCCAATACCCGCCCCAGATTTGTGTCGTTAAATTTATCGGGGCTGATGGGTTTGCCAAAAAGCAACTCGGTATCCATTTCGTCGAAAGCTTCTTCAAGTCTGTACAAAGGAGTCCTTCCGGAGACCGTATCCATAATCATCCCAAGCACCGCATCACCTGGCGATAGATCCATTTTGCTATCTGTCATGGTATTGATCGTTTCAACCAGATTGATACGTTTGGCGTACTCTTTGAAAATCGGAAGAAATTTTACATCTGTGAAATTCCATTCCTCGGTACCTGGGATGTTCATATTTTGCTCCCTCTTCGTTTTGAGTTTTTTTTGGGGAGCACCATAAACTAAATAATTGGTGTTTGTCTAGACAAACTTTTTTTATTTATTATACTTTTGTGAAGTGTTTGAAAATCAGGTTAACATGTTGATTTTATATTATTTAAAATTGTATGTGTTTTGTCGATTGAAGGTGCGGAAAATACGTTAATTGATAAGCATCTCAGTCAAAACTTATAGACAGAGTGCTCGCCTTGTTCGGAATTTATCTGGAGGCAGGATTATGTTCTATTAAATTGATTCTGGTGGGTCTTCGAGTCGTAACGAAATAGTTTATTAAATGTAACGTCTCTAAATAAGCAATTTATCCGTATTCACTTGAGTTGTTTTAAAATTACACTATTTGGGTTCTATTCCTTTAAAACTCATTGCGAGGTCAAAGATGTTGAATTTTAATTCCTCATTTTGCTACTATATCTATTTGAATCAAAAACTTTTTTGATTATGAATTCTGCATTCTTTTTTTCATTGCTTTCTAGTTCCAAATTATTCTGAAGTATGTAATTACAGAGGCCAGTTATATCGCTACCTTTCTTTTTAGTTTTTCTTAAAATTTCGTCAACATAACGTTTGTTGTATTGATTTTCTTGTAATCCTGAGTGATACCAATAAATAGCGTCTATTAGATCAATTCGATTTGAAAAATTGCTAATTGCTGCTATCCTTCCATGTATCAGCGCGATTGTTGTTGTTGCATAAGTCTTGAATTTATCATTAGTTGAATCGAAGTAGGCCTTTTTCGCATAATCTTTGGCTAACCTTAAGGATTCCATGTCACTCCATTTTAGATAGAGGATACTTTTCGCCCTCTGAAGCCAAAAATGATCATCGTTATATAAAATTCGTTCAAGTTTTTCATAAATATTTAATATTAGACCAGCTTCTCCTTTGGACTTTCCAGAAAAAATTTGATTCAAATTGTCAAATGTTATGACTTTTTTGTATAAATACTGAAAATTCTTTTTTTCTAATAATTTTTCAACAATCTTGCATATAATTTCTGCTACTTTTTTATGACCATGTGTCTCTTTATATTCATTCAGAATTTTAAAAAGCCAACTTGAGGAATTACATATTATTTTGTACCCGGAATGGTGGTGGAGTTCTACTGAACCAGTGTTACCGTATTCGATAAATGGTGAAAGTTTTGAAACATATTCATCAACTTCGCTTTTTAAAATGCTAAATATGTTAAAGATTATTGAATAAACCTTACCATCAGTAGAGAGTAATACTGTAAGAATGAACTCTTTTTCAGAAAGACTTCCTGATCTGATTGGTAAAGACGCTTTATATGCTTCAAACGCTCGAAAACAGTTATCTAATAAAGACTTGTCAGGTTGTATTTTAATTAAACCGATTTCAGATAATCTATCATTGATATGACTTATTTCCGTATTTGTTAATTTATCATTCAGTAGAAAGTAGTTATTGTTGGTAAGCATTGATGCTGCATTGTTTACTAAATTATCGGATTTATTATTGATAATAATGGCTTTCAATTTTTTGTCTTTTAATTCATCGAGTAGGGAACCTAAAATTGAAACATTATGTGCATCAAGACAGTTTGTATCAAAAATTAAATATGCATTTTGAAGTTTTATCAAATCTTTAATTTGATCATTATTAAAACTGATGTTGGAAGGGAACAGATAAACATCTTTATCTTGCAACAGTGCCAATAAAATTTTTGATAAAAAGCTTTTACCCGAAAATCGTTTTCCGGATATGACAGTAACAACTTCATCTGGTATTTTTCTAACAATTTCTTGATAAATTGATCGTTCACCCACAAAATAGGGGAGCGAACATTCAGAAGATTTCCTGCCAACTACATCCAAAAGAAAATCTTTATTGTCAGATAATTCTTTCTCACATACTGTAATTATAGGATTTTTGAATTGCTCAAACGGTTTTTCTCCAAAAAATCTTAAATTATCATAAATGCTAAACAAATATTTATAAAAGTAGGTATAGTCGTCTATTAATAGTATTTTTGTTATTCCAAAATCTTCAAGTCTTGACCTTCTGAGTCCTTTGGGTTCATTACTAGTTATATAAAGTCTTGTTAATCTCGGATTGTTTATATTCGTAGTAGTGGAAATGGCATATTTAAGATCTAACTCATCCTCTAAACTACATCCAATGAAAATGATATTTTTGGAAGAATAGTCACTTTGAAAATAATTTAGAATATCTGAATTACTTTCTAAGCTTTTAATGTATTGCTCTTTGCTGAAAATAACATTTGGAAGTTGGTCATATTTTAGTTCTTCTTTAACATCTCCATGCATTTTAAAAACGCAGTTCAAATCATTTAGTTGATCAGATAATTTTTTATAAGGTAATACCGGTTCAAATTTTGAATGATTTTCAATCGCATCATCAATATTGAGCGTATATAGGTACGGCCAGTTAATTTTTAAAAATTGTTTTTTCGTAGAGTCGAGTGTTACATTAAGGAATAGTTTTCTTAAAATTGCCTTGTAATCTTTGGGTGAAACTTTTTTAAAAAATTCATCTGCAACGTCACTAAATTTATAACCCTGTTCTTCAAAATCTTGTTCTTTTATATCTGAGGATTTTTCACAAATTTTTTGGATCATTATTTCTTGAAGCAGCTTTCCGTCAGGCACCTTCCCATATTGCGATTGTTCTCCTTTTGTGAAGCCAGAACCTATTATAGGAATAAGATTTCTTCTTGAAAGTGCGACTTCAAAGAATTCATTGATGTCTTTCTGTTCTTCAAATTTTATGATCTCCATGTGTCTCCTCGTAATTAAACTAATTTTAAGGGGTCTTGTGATTTTAATAAAAATCTGAGGACCACAGCTAAACGGTATGAAACGCCTTACGTGTGCCGGAAGCGGCACATGTTTCTTAAAACGAATATAGATAATTCTTTTTTTAAATCAATTTAATTAGAGATTAACCATCCCGGACAACGAAACGCAAGAATAAATTTAATATATTATTATCCTCCCTCGACAGAATAGAGAAGGGGTACAATATGTTGTGCCCTGCACCACTCCCCGGAAAGCGAGCTTAAATAGACAGATTGCTCGCCTTGGCCCCTTTATTTTGTTTCAGATTTATCCTTGAAAGGATCAAATGGTGAAGTGGACCCAATGTCAAGACCGATTTTGACTTTTTTTAAGCTACATTTTTCTGGAATTCCTTGTCAGATCTGGCGGTGACGCCCTCCTTCCTTACCAGATTTCTATTGCTATTTCATAAAATCATGATACTGTGGCCACCGCCAGTTCGGAGGATAGGGAAATGCTGGGAAGCAACCCGAGCGCCGTGACTGGTGACGAGAACATGGGGGACAGTATGCACTCCGATGTATGCTGTCCTTCCCCCATGTTTTTGTCCTTAATGCGTAAAATCCTCGCGCCTTAGCGCGAAATTAATACCCCGTAGGGTCCGCCGGAGGCATTTGGCCTTCATCCTTTAAACCGCATGGTAGATTGCCATTGGCACCTTATATCCCAGGGCCTGGTGGAGCCTTTCCTGATTGTAAAACCTTATAAATGCTTTCAACGATTGGTAGGCTTCATTCATTGTACGGTAATCCTTCAGATAGATTTCCTCGTATTTTATGGTTCGCCACAGTCGTTCTACAAAAACATTGTCAAGGGCCCTGCCTTTTGAATCCATGCTGATTTTGACATTTTTATCTTGCAGTATTTTCAAATATTTCAGAGAAGTAAATTGACTTCCCTGATCTGTGTTAAAAATGCCAGGTGTCGAGAACCGTAATGCTTCCTCAAGGGCCTCAATGCAGAATGTGTTTTCCATTGTGTTACTGAGGCGCCATGACAGGACATACCTGCTGAACCAATCCATTACGGCGGTTAAATACATAAATCCATTACCAATTCTGATATATGTGATGTCGGTGCTCCACACCTGATTCGGCTTATCAATTACGATATCTTTCAGCAAATAAGGGTAGATTTTATGGTTTTCATTTCTCCTTGTTGTCTTTGGTTTCGGGTAAATGGCTTCGATCCGCATCAGCCTCATCAGGCGTTGTACCCGCTTCCTGTTTACCAAATGCCCCTGGCTGTTCAGGTAGGCCGTGAGCCTCCGGCTTCCGTAAAAGGGAGTTTTGGTATGCTGCTCATCCAATAAATCCATAAGGGAGAGCGTATACGAATCCAATGTTTTGGGCTTGTAATACAAGGCCCCTTTTGAAACCTTGAGTAACTCACATTGCCTGTTAATACTGATTCCTGAGTGATTTCTATCTATTAGTTCCCTTCTATCAGAGATTGATTGTATCACCCTTTTTTTTTAACCAGTCATTCTCAACTTTGAGCTGACCTATTTGCTTATACAATTCGTCTATCAATTTTTGATTATCATTTTCGGTTTTCTTTTTTGCAGTTGAAAATACACCTGGTAATCCTTCTAAGGCTTCTTTCTTCCACCTTGTCAGCAAGGATCTGTGAACTTCATATTTAGATGATAACTCAGCTACTGTGTCCTGTTCTCGAATCATTTGAATTGCAATTTTAGCTTTGAACTTTCCGGTGTAGTTTTTCCTCATGAACCTCCTTTTTCGGTAAAAATTTGAACCGGGCTTTTAACACCTTATGTGTAGCTTAGCAACTGGTTCAAATTCTGGGGTCCATTATATGGTTCAGCATGGATATCGTACTTTATTTTTGAGCTTTTAATTTTATACCAGCCAATGTCGTGCTGACTTATGTTTGGAATAGTAAGAATCTGCTCCAAATTCTTAGCAGACATGTTGAACCCAATATAAATTTCTTTAACCAATTCTGGTGGGAAGTTAACTAAAAAAACGGGTAATCCCCATTCATCCTTGCCAAAGCTTTTGGATTTATTTGTGAAAAACTTAAAAATCCTTACTTCTTCTTCATATGCCCAATCAATTGGTTTTTCGCAGAGCGTTTTTCTATAGTAATCCAAGTCTCTTGGTTTTATTTTCACCTGTGACCTCTGGGATGTATATCTAACATCTTGAGGCATAGTTGAAATGCCACTGGGGCACTTTTGATAAAAGAATTCATTAGTGTCATCAAGACCTAACACAAAGCCTTTGTAGTTTTCAGTATAATGCGACCACATGAGCAAATTCATATTGTTTCTGGATAATGAAAGCACTCCCATGTTTCCGTTGATAAGCCTACTAAGCTCTTGACCAACAGAAAAAGCACTTGTTCGTTTTTCAATTTCCTTAGCTTGGTTTTGCTAACCTAAAATTGACCCCTTTGAGGGCCAAATGACAACCTAAAATTGACCCCCCACTTTGCATCAGTACTCTGGTATTGAATGGAGATTTTTAACCCATTACCGGAGACGAAAAGGAGAATGCTTAAAGTGGATCAGTATGATTACATCCGAACAGCTCACCGTGTTTATGGAAAGGCCATTAAAGAGCTTGCCAGAGAAACCGGCCATTCAAAAAACACCATAAAAAAAATTTTAAAGCAGGAATACATTGGCTACAAGCAACGATCTAAACAGCCATATCCCGTTCTTGGTCCTTATATCCAGGAGATAGACCGCTGGCTTGGCGATGACAAGGACAAGCCATACAAACAGCGACATACAGCAACCCGGATATACCATCGTCTGAAATCGGAACTCGAGTATTCCGGTGGAGAGACGACGGTTCGCCGTTATGTGCGTGAGGCAAAGCTGAGGCTGGGTTTAACGAATCAGCAGGCATTTATCCCATCAGATCCGACGACTGCCCAGGAAGCCGAGGTAGACTGGGGAAACTGTCAGGCAGTTATTGCCGGCGAACCCGTGAAGCTGAAATTATTTTGCATACGTTCAAAATGTTCGGGCAAACACTTTGTTCGCTGTTATCCCTGTGAAAGGCAGCAAGCTTTATTTGACGCTCATATCCAGGCCTTTTCATTTTTTGGAGGCGTGTTCCCAGTTCTTATCTATGACAATCTGACAACAGTCGTACAAAAGGTATTTAAAGGAAAAAAACGTCATCTTCAGGAATCTTATAATCGGTTCAAGGCCTATTACAACTTCGATCCAAGGTTTTGCAATCCCGGCCAGGGCCATGAAAAAGGTGGGATTGAAGGCCTGGTCGGCTACGCTCGAAGAAATTATATGGTTCCTATCCCACATGCTGACAGCCTGGACGAATTGAACACGCGCCTCCTCGATGATTGCATGGCCTATGGAGAGCATCGCATCGCCGGTCAAACACAAAGCGTCAATGAATTGTTTGAATCAGAAAAGCAGGTATTGCTGCCATTGCCGACAACATCGTTCAGTAACGTTGAGACGTTCATGGTCAGGGTAAACAAATATGCCACCGTTATTATTGACAAGAACCGGTATTCTGTCCCGACGCGCTATGCTTACATGAGAGTGCAGGCGATAGTAGAGATAGACCAGGTGATCATTTATTGGAGCGGCAGAAAAATAAGCACCCATCATCGGTTATATGGAAATAATAAGTGGAGTTTAAAACCGGAACATTATCTGGAGTTGATTCGTCAGCGTCCACAATCATTTGATACCGCCCGGCCAATTTTACAATGGCGTGATCAATGGCCGGATTGCCTGGAAAAGTTATTAGAACATTTTCGCCGGAAAAACGGTGTAACCAAAGGTACCCGGGAATTTGTCACCGTGCTGATGCTGTACGAAAAATATGCTGTCGACAAGATCGAAGCAGCCGTAAAGGAAGCACTGAAAAGCAATGTCGGCTGCAGCAATGCTCTCAAGCAGATTTTACACAGTCAAAACATCTCTATGGAGTCCCAATTTGATCCTTTGTCGAACTGGGAGACACTGCCCCCTGCTGACATCTCGGCATACGAACAGCTTGGAGGTATCTTATGAACCCAGCAGTCCAGGCAGTCCTCACACAGCACTTAAAAACGCTGAAGCTCTCGACGATGGAAAAAGAGTTGGAAGGTCAGATCCGGCAGGCGCATGAGGCGGCCTGCGGCTACGATGAGTTTTTATTGAATCTTGTTGAAGCGGAAGTTCAAATACGGCAGGAAAACGGTCGCAAGCGACGTCTCAAGGAAGCCAGGTTCCCGATGCAGAAACCGCTTGAAACATTTGATTTTGAGGCTGCCCCTGATTTGGACGCCCGGTTGATCAAAGAACTTTCAACAGGGACATTCATTAAAGAAGCCCGGAATATAATTTTGATAGGTAAAAGCGGAGCCGGTAAAACCCATCTGGCAACCAGCATCGGGATGGAAGCCTGCCGGTATGGACATCGAGTTCGTTTTATTACTGGTTGTGGGCTTGCAAACGAACTGACGGAGGCCAGGGAACAACAGGCTCTGGGTAGAATGATAAAACGATATGCCGGTTATGGGCTGTTGATTCTTGATGAATTGGGGTACGTCCCGTTCAGTAAAATCGGCGCTGAATTATTGTTCCAAGTCCTTACCGAGCGCCATGAAAGACGTTCGATCATCATCACTACCAATCTTGGTTTTGGTGATTGGACGCAGGTGTTTGGCGATGCAAATCTTACCGCTGCTCTGCTGGATCGTGTCACTCACCGGGCTCACATTATTCAATGTAACTGGGACAGTTATCGACTTAAACAGACTTTAAAATCGAGAGGATAAAGAATGAAAGAACTGGATGTATATAATCCCCTGAAAGGTCGAAATGAAACGATAAGGATCGAGATCTCCGAAGACTGTACGACCTATTTTGAAGAGGCGGAGAAGAATGATGATATCCTGAGCATTACAGACACAGATGCCGGTTTGTTAATACAAGAGTGTGGGTGCACAAAACCGATTCTCATAGCTGTAGAATCACGGGAATCAATTAATTACAGCCAAAAAGGAGCGTTGAAGGCAATAGCCGACTACTGCGTTGGGTAGCCCGTCCGGCCAGGGCCAGGGGATCGGCCCGGCGCCGGGCCGATCCCCTGGCCCTGGCCGTTACCCAAACCGGAACTATATAAAAAGCGATAAGAGAATGATTTTAACAACAGGGGGGGTCAAAATTGGGTTGTCGAGAGGGGTCAATTTTGTGTTGCAATTCCGATTAGCTGAAGCCTTAAGTGTTTTTTCAAACTCACGTTTGTTTTCTTCGGTCTGCATTTCTGAAGGGCAACTATCCCAGAAATCATGGAACTTTTTTTCAGCGAACTCTACAAGAGCTGCTTTTCCATCGAAATTAATTAAAGGAGCGGTTTCAAAAGGGTCATTTAAAGAGCGTGGCTGAGAAAATCTAATCCTGAGATTAGAAAGCACATCAATTCGTTCTGGGGGTAAATACTTGTATAGCAAAGAAATCCCTTTATTATAGTGCGTTTTTTATTAAGATGGAATCTCGTATCCAGGAACTGTTTCTAACGCAGTTAAAAGCCTATGAATAGCTACACGAGACGACATTGAAGTATCTTGCTGTTCAGATTCCAAGATATCTATAAGTACCCACAAATTCTTGTCTGGACATATTTCTTCTAATGCGGCATCTAAATCCTGATACGGTACCGGGTCAATATGAGCCACAACCTTGTCGCGCAGAAACTTCAATTTTTCAGTTTCAAGCATACATACTCTTTGATTCAAAGCTAAAGTAGCATTCGAATCCAGCACCTCCATTAAAATAGGAAGATGTTTATGGTTCATTATTTCAGAGAGTTTTGTAGCTATCAAAATAGCCGTGTTTGTTGCCATTCTTGCGAATGCGACACTAATATCCTTGCTTAAACCCTTCGATATTGCGTCGGAACCATTTTTCCCTGTGTGGTCTATAGTTATCCAATTTTGACAAAACTCTTTGACTGCAAGCAGTTCAAAAGATATCAACGTCAATGCTTTTTCTAAATTAGACAAATTCAGTTCCTCTATTCACAGGGACCTATTATCGGCCACCAGACGAATCCCGTATTAAATTGATTCTTAAAAATTTCAAAGTTGGAACTTTAATATATCTCGATATTAAAAAATACTGTTCATTCATCAAGACAAAGCTAAATCCCATCCAACATGCTTGGGAGTGGTGTCTATGAGATCGAAAAATGCATGTTGAACGACATAAGAAAAATCTTCAACATAAAGAACATAGGATTTTGATTTAGGCAACAAAAAAAATGATAGTTCCCTCAAAAGAAGAGATAATACGTCGTTGATTATTTCAAAATCGTCTAACATGCTCCTTTTACCCCCCCCTGCGCACATGGTGTGCATAATGGTATCATGTGTCGCCCAAAGCCTTTACAGAAAAGGCGTTTGATACTCCAATCAATTCTCATAGGCTAAAAATTTAAGGGCGAGCTTTTGCGTTTGTAGGGCTCTCTTTTTTGAAATTTGGACAAGCCCACATATTGTGGTTGAATCGTCCTTGAAAAGATCCGGAGTGACAGGGAAAGTCCGGGGTTCTCATCTACCTATTAAGCGGGTCTTGTCGTGCAGATAGTCCTCGCCTCAATTCACCTTGATTTGATCTGCCACATTGTATAACAGGTCACCAGCAACAAAAAAAGTTAACGTTAATAAACGACTGTCTTAGTCAACAAAAATAAATTGTGGAGGCATTTTTTTTCTTGTCATGATCACTTTGGAAATGCTCTTTTGAACCTTCCGTTTGCTTTGTTTCGTTTGGCCGTTGTTCGGGGAATCTGAGAAATAGAGACAAACATCAATAACAACATTTCTTGAATTTTTTCCCAGATCCACACGGACATGGATCATTCCTGCCGACCTTTACTGCTCCCGATTTTGAAGTGGTTGGCACTTTCCCGGACCCTGTTACGGTTTTCAATTTTACAAGTTCCTTCCCGATTTTCTGCATCTTTTTTTGCCGCCGGCCCAACTCTTTTTTTATGCCGGGCTGGGCTAAAAACGTTTTCCACATCTCAGTCAGTTCCGTTGATGTTTTACTTCGTGGAATAATTTGATTTGGCATAAATTTGTTAAGATCAACTAACATTCCGCCGACATCCTGGGTTTCCTTCTCAGTTGCATACAGAAATGAAAGTCCCATATTCTTGCAATTACACTGAGGGTTGACACAGTAAGCATCAATCACCCAATACTTTTTTTCAGGCATATGAAGCAACAAATTGGGGTCATGGGGATATATTTCATCCCATCCGACCATCATATCCTTTTCCCACCAACTCCAATCTTTTTGTTTCCACTGATCGTTGTCTTTGGGCTTGTCCATATGCCATCGGCTTTGGATATGTTCACAAAGATTATTTTTTGCCTCAAAAGAAAGCCATTCCAACAGATCAACTACGGAGGTTCCTGAGGATTCGCTCAGTATGACTTCATAAGAGTCGATATCAATAGAAACCGTTATTTTCTGGTCCGGGAGCGGCGTGGAAAGATCGCTTCCTTTTTTTATATCAAAACTCAGGTTGCCGTCAGGCTCGAAGGTCAGGTTTTCAAACCGCTCGTCTACAGCAAATGCATTGGCGTGTAGGAACCGGCATTCCGGATTATTGCATGCATACATGTCCAGTACCATGCCTTGTTTGATCGGGTGTTTTTGTTCCTTTTCCCAGATTAACACCGGATCTCGGCTGGTTAAAAGTTTATTGATAGTTCTTGTATTTTGATTTTTCATGTCATTTCGATATTTCTTAAATGATTAAGTGATCTATATTATTCTCGGCCGGGTCCGACGGCATGGGGTCATGTATTTGTCTGTCGGTCTGTCGACTTTTAAAAGATACCAGAAACAATCGTTTCCTTAGCCTGACTACCAATCCCCGAAATTTCAAATGATAACTGATCAGTGCCCCTTGTTCAAGCACAATTTCAATGAAGAATGGGGTAGTGTAGGGGCGGATACTTGAATGGTATTATAGGTTTCTCAATCTTTTTTTAAACAACATCAGGACTCTTGATTTGCCGGAAGTCATTTTGACACCTCAGCCCTAAAATTTCTTCTACCCAGATTCATTGAGAGCAAGTACATATTCCATCTTCATATTAGTACCAGGGTAGCAGAGTTCTGCCGAGTTCAGTTCATCAAATAGACGGATGAAGGCTTTATTGGCCGCAGGCCTTGACGCATTATGGACTCGGACAGTTAAAACTTTATTTTCTGTATCAGGCAGAAGGTCTGCCTCTGTTGCATACAAATCCTGCAACAACCTGCGGGCTGCCGGCATATCTATGGTTTCACTTTTCAAAATCCCTGCCATTGAGGTCTCAGCCCGGTAAGCAATCATTTTAACGGTATCCATAAGGCGCTTCCTGTTCGGAAGCAGATGCATGAATTTGTCTTGATCTTCCAAGTTGCCCCAGGTGATATGCTTTGATACCTCTTTTATTTTTGACTTTATATTTGATAGCTCAGGCTTCATACTGCTCAACTTCTTCAAGCAATGCTGCTTTTTTGTTTATCCAGTTTTCATATTTTTTTTCATTATCCTTGGCTTGGGGATGCATCGCCATTTCTCCAAAACGGGCCTGGCGATATCGAAGTTTATTTTGGATGGAATTACGTTTTTTATCCAAAGTCCTCCAAGCTGGGTTGACAACCTGTTCGGTGTCAGGAAATCCTTCGGTGCCATATTCCTGAAGAAGGTCAATAGCAAAGTGTTCCATCATATATCGAAAGAAGTTTTCCTGACACCATCGACTAAACATCTTGGCACTCAGTTGGGTCAGTTCCTGTTCAAAAACAGTGCTTATCAGGCTTGTCTGATGCCCTGATTGAGTCAGCTTTCGAATTTCCCGCATCCACATAGCATTCTTTCCGCTGCCAACCTTGCTGCCCATTTCTGCCAGTTTCATGGTTACACATTGCCCATTAGGCATCATTACCTCATGCTCATGAAACCACTCTTCAGGCCAGTCTCTACCAGGATGCTTGTGGTAAGTCATGCAACTGATACGATATCTATCCCACATTTTTTTAAAAAAGGCGGGACTGTAACCCTCCCTGTCAAAAACCATAATAAACCGACATCTTTCCGGCACAGCAATCAGCTCTTTTTGGCTGGGCTGGTTCGGAATGTCATTTAGCAATTTGGGAACAATATCTTTTTCTATGGTTTTCAGCATTCCGGGATCTATGGCTTTTTCTATTACAAAAAAGGGCCGACCGGTTGCATCGTTTACCCAATAGTCCGTTGTCCCCCTCAAGCATAGCCCCGTATTTGTTCCACTGTTTTGATACGACACAGCGCCATAAAAGCAAGAAGCAAGAGAATATGGTAAAGCTTGTAATAACCCTTCAAGGTGCCTAAAAATTGTTCAGCCCCCTCCAGCAAGCCATTGGATACCAAAGCAGGCAATGCACACAAAACACCGCCTTTAGGGACATCAAGGCAGGTTGAGAACTCTATAGAGGCACCACTGTTATCACCGAATGCTGCAAATACACGCTCAACGACGCGGGTACAGCCTGTACCCAATCCATCTGCCGCTTTTTCATCTATAATTGTACGTTCAGATTTGGTGTTAGGGCATTTAGAAATAAATGTATCTTTTAATCGGCCATCATTAATCGCTTTGCCAAGAGTATCGTATTTTACTTGAAGCTCTTCAGCGACTTCTTTTCTCGTTAGCCCGTTATCAAGAAGGCTCTGGGCTCGCTCAAGAACTTTCGGGGTCAAGACCGTTCCTCCGGTGCGACTCCCTCTCCGGTCAATAAAGAATTCTTCCGAACCATATTTTCTTAATTTTCTCTGTGCCCTGATCACGCAGGTTTTAGATATGCCAAATGCCGATATTACTTCTATTTGTCTGCATGCCCCAGACTCGATCAGGTTTGCAATGGTTAAACGGAACATTCGCTGGTCATCAGATTTATGCGAATAAATCGGGTGAATTCCGAAAAAATATGTCCACAGCCCTTCTGAGTCCCAGACACTTACTATATGATTTATGTTTGTAACGCCTGGAGAAATAAACGGTAGCATTAGTTGGGTCATAATTGCTCACCTCCGTATCAAATTCTGCTTGCTCTTTGATGGCAAGGTGGCATTTTTTATTTCCTTTTGCAATACTTATAAAAATTCGGGGGAGCAAAACACAATGAGCTGATATTATGAATTATTCTTAGTTTGTAGAGTAGAAATGCTTTATTCCTAAATCAAGAGTCCTGAATCTGTGCATATGCATTCTCAGATCAAACGTCGATTCATTCTGTTTGATCTTTTTACGTGTTTGCTTTTTTGGCGGGTCAGGTAATTTGTCAGAATCAATACGGGATTCGAATTTTTTCAAATGTTTTTCAATCTCCACATCACAATCATGAACCATCTGGCGATAATTGCGGTAGGACTGTACAGATTGCTTTAGGGTAAAAAGGTGTTCAGCCCTGAAATCACCTGTTAAGGATTTTACAATGGTTTGTTTATCTGCTTTTATCCTTGAATTCCTTAAATCAGCTAAAGCCTCCGGATTACGTTCTCCGGCAAGAATTGCGTCGATAATCGCCAGGCCGGTAACACCCACTATATTGCTTATGACGTTATGAATCTGCAAATTCATTTGTGTCAGCGCTTTTTGAATATGCTGGATATTGGATGAAGAGGATTTGATCATGGTATCTCTATGCCTGAGCAGGGATCGTACAGCGCATATTTCCTGGGAGGGCCTAAATGATCCACGCAAGAGTCCCACAGAATGAAGATATTGCAACCACTGACAATCTAATACATCTGTCTTGCGTCCCGGAACGTTTTTAACATGCCTGGCATTCACAAGCACGACATCAAAGCCATAGGCATCAAGAATCTGAAATACCGGAATCCAAAAAAGTTTTCTCGATCCCTGCCGTCATTTTCCCACCGTCTTTTCTTTCGATTTTCCCAAACCACAAATCAAGATCATTCGCATAACCATGCGAAATTGTGAAAGTATTCAACGTTCTCCTTCCTAACCCCAAAAAACAAAACACTTCACCGATCGCTTGACACAACTCTTTTTTCGAGCTACCTTCTACAGAAGGACCTCTTCGGCTGCCACCGATGAGGTTTTTTTGTTTTTAGAGGTTACCTTTCTTTAAAAATAAGTTTCTTCTCCATAAAAAAAATTTTATAATGAAGTGTTTTAAAAAAAGGATTTAAGATAGGTGATCCGGGATCTTTTCCAGACCACCACTTAAGGAGAGCCCAAATAAAAAAAGGGCTCAGAAGAAAGAAGTCTTCTGAACCCTTAAAGTCTGGGTTGGAGGCGGCTCCCGGATTTGAACCGGGGAATAACGGCTTTGCAGGCCGTCGCCTTACCCCTTGGCTAAGCCGCCTGGTGGAGCGGGAAACGGGATTTGAACCCGCGACTTCGACCTTGGCAAGGTCGCACTCTACCACTGAGTTATTCCCGCTCAGCAACAGGAAGTATTTATAAAGACATGCGCTGCTTTTGTCAATAAAATTTTAACAACATCCTTATTTTTTCAATAACAGCCATGGGCTGACCTGACATATTATCTGCCAGGCTTTGCCCACAACAAAGGTTGAAAACCTGAGCAACTTGCCCGGATTTTCTTATAAAACAATACTATTTATTCTTTTTGTTCCAGTCCGCAAGGAAGGACTCAATACCTTTATCCGTCATATGATGTGCAGCAAGTTTCTTAAGCACACCATAGGGAATGGTGGCAATATCAGCGCCGATCAGGGCAGATTGCTGAACATGGAGCTGGCTTCTCACTGAGGCCACAATGATCTGAGTATGAAAGCCATAGTTACTATAAATTTGAACAATTTCTTCAATAAGTCCCATGCCCTCCTGGGCCAGGTCGTCAAGACGCCCCACGAAAGGAGACACATAGGTTGCTCCGGCTTTGGCCGCCATCAGGGCCTGAAGCGCGGAAAATACCAATGTCACATTGGTTTTAATACCTTCGGCAGATAATGTTTTAACCGCCTTAAGGCCTTCCACTGTCATGGGAATTTTCACGGCAATGTTATCGGCAATTTTTACAAGTTCCCGGGCTTCAGACACCATACCTTCGTACTCAAGGCTGATCACTTCTGCGGAAACAGGCCCATCAACAATTTTGCAAATCTGTGCAATGATATCCGTGAACTCACCATCTTCTTTGGCAATCAGGGAAGGATTGGTGGTCACACCATCCACCATGCCCATATCATTGGCATCCTTGATCTGTTCAATATTGGCGGTATCAATAAAAAATTTCACGTGTCTCCTCCTTGGCCAGGGCAATAACAGCCTGGCTTTCATCAGTTTTAATTTGTTTTAACAGTTCACCCACGGTCAGGCCGTTTACCGGATGAACCAGATTTTTATCTATGTCGCAAAGGGGTTTCAGCACAAAAAGGCGTTCATGCATTCGGGGATGGGGCAGCACAAGCGTTGCTGTTTGCATCACCCTCCGGCCGAAAAAAATAATATCCAGATCAATCCTGCGCGGACCGAATCTAAACGGCTTGCCAGCCCGATCCTGCTCTTTTTCAATAGCTTGCAGCACTTGTAAAAGCTGATCTGGAGAACAAGCCGTATCAATCCTGATAGCCCCATTCACAAACCAGTCCTGATCAGTATAATTCTGGGGCGCTGTCTTATAAAACTTTGACAGCGACTTTATAAAAATGCCTTCGGTTTCCCCAAGGCGCCTGATCGCAAGACCAATGTTGGCAATCTTGTTTCCCACATTGGCACCAATGCTTAAATATGCCGCTGTCAGGGAGAAAGCATCAGGGCAATTCAATATAAAGGGTTTCCGATACCTTGCTTTTTATGTCGTCATGCCCCAGGGTCCGAACCCTGAAATAATAATGAAGATCCTGATCAAGGGTGTATATAAAACTTTTCCGGGGGATGGAAACCACACCAAGGGATTTGAACTTAAAGGGACATCCTTGGCAGCCATCCAAGGGTTTGGTGGCCATGAACACTTCAAACCCTTCGACCTTTGGTCCGTGTTCCTGATCCTGCAACGAGACACAGGTCCATGTAAGAGTCAAATCACGACCTTTAAGCGTATATTTCAAATCTGTGGGGGCAGCAGGGATCTCATCACTATCGCCGCCCTTAGTCGGGGGGACGGGCGGCCCTTTTTTACCGCATCCCGGCGCCGTAAAAAGAATGCCTGCGCCCAACAAAACTAAAAAAAGGGATAACAATAGATGCTGAAATATCCGGTTCAAATGCAAAGCTCCTTTTTTGCGGCATCCACGGCTGCGGATACGTTGTCAAATCCGGTTCCACCATAGGAGTTGCGCCGATCCACCATGGCATCCAGGCTGATAAAATTATAAATATCCTTTTCAATAAGATCACTGAAGGACTGGAATTCTTCAAGCGTTAAATCGTCCAACTCTCTACCCTGGCCCAGGGCAAAATTCACGGCCTTGCCGGCAATACCATGGGCTGTTCTGAAAGCAACTCCCTTGTTGACCAGGTAATCGGCAAAATCCGTTGCATTTAAAAATCCCGTCATGCAGGCCGTGCGCATCCGATCCTTATGTACATCAATGTGTGAAAACATGCGGGTGTACACCTCAAGACACACCTTTAAGGTATCAACGGTATCAAACAGGGGTTCCTTGTCTTCCTGCATATCCTTATTGTAGGCCATGGGCAACGATTTCATGGTGGTTAAAATGGCCATGAGGTTCCCCACCACCCGACCGGTTTTGCCCCTGACCAGTTCACACGCATCCGGATTTTTTTTCTGGGGCATAATGGAAGACCCTGTGGTAAAGGCATCGGAAATGGTGATAAATGCAAATTCCGATGTGGACCATAAAATCAACTCCTCGGACAACCGGGACAGATGAATCATACAGATGGAGGCATGGGAAATAAATTCCATGACAAAATCACGATCAGACACGGCGTCCATGGAATTTTCCGATACCTGGGAAAAGCCCAGGACCTGACAGGTGTATTCTCTGTCAATGGGAAACGTGGTGCCGGCCAGAGCAGCTGAGCCAAGGGGCATCACATCCAAGCGCTCCAAAGAATCTTCCAAACGCCCCACGTCCCGCTTAAACATCTGGTAATATGCCAGCATGTGATGGGCAAACAATACAGGCTGAGCCCGTTGCAAATGCGTGTATCCGGGCATCACGGTTTTTCTGTTGGCATCGGCAAGGGTCACGATAGCTGCCTGGAAATCCTTGAGCATCTGAATCAGATTCAAGGTTTCTTCCTTAAGATAAATGCGAACATCCAGTGCCACCTGGTCATTACGGCTCCTGCCTGTATGGAGTTTCTTGGCGACGGCGCCACAGACATCACCTAAATTCTCTTCCACATGCATGTGAATATCTTCCAGAGTATCGGTGAAGACCATTTCATGGTTATCAATCCGGGTCTTTACCCTATCCAGGCCCTGGACAAGGGTTTCGGCATCTTCTGATGAGATAATCCCCTGTTTTTCCATCATTTCAAGATGGGCTTGACTGCCTTTTATATCGCTTGCGTAGAGGCGTTTATCCACGTTGATGGAGGCGTTAAAAGACTCCATCAGCTTATCCGTGGATTCGACAAACCGGCCGCCCCATAATTTTTCACTCATTTGTTTTTTTCCTATGTAGTTCTTCTTTTTCGTTAAGCGCCAAGGCATTTATCCGATAATCAGGCGCTCTAGAATGGCTTTATGCATATGCCGCTTGTTTTCCGCCTGGTCCCAGAAGGCCGCATTTTCAGCTTCAAGGACAGATTCGGAAATCTCTTCGCCCCTGTGGGCAGGCAGGCAGTGAAGCACCAGACAGTCGTCTTTAGCTCCTTTGAGCAATTCCTCATTGACCTGAAATCCCTCAAACGCCTTGAGCCGGCCTTCAAGCAAATCCTCCTCACCCATACTGGCCCACACGTCTGTATACACAACATCTGCACCTTTAACAGCCTCTTTGGGATCATTGGTGAACACAATATTTTTCTTTGTATCTGCCCCGGCGGCGGCGATGATTTCGGGCTTGATATGGTGGTCGTCCGGACAGGCCACGATCAAGTCAAGCCCCAGTACGGACGCAGCGTTAACCCATGAATTAGCCACGTTATTCCCATCACCGACCCAGGCAATTTTAACATTCTCATACCCGTCTTTATGTTCAATCACGGTCATGATATCGCTTAAAATCTGGCAGGGATGAAAGGCATCGGTCAAAGCGTTGATCACCGGAATCGTAGAGCTTTGGGCAAACTCTTCCACCAATTCATGGTCAAAGGTTCTCATGGCCAGACAGTCAATGTACCGGGATAGAACCCGGGCCGTATCCTTTGCCGGTTCATTTCGGGATATCTGGGTATCCTGGGTACTCATATATATGGAGTGTCCGCCCAGTTGAATCATGGCCGTTTCAAATGCAATTCGGGTCCGGGTGGACTTTTTATCAAAAATAAGGCCCAGGGTTTTGCCGGCCAGAAGGGAGTCAAAAATACCTTTTTTATGACGCGCCTTCAAACTTATGGCCCTTTCAAACAGGGTGGTAAAATCCTGGGGTTCAAGGTCTAATAAACATAATAAATCCTTCTTCACTAATCTTCTCCTGCAAGCAGGCTGTCCAGTACGGCAACCAGCTGATTAATTTCGGCGTTTTCTATAATAAGGGGCGGTGCAAATCTAAGAATTTTATCTTGAATCGCATTAATAATAAAGCCTTTTTTGAAGCATTCAGACATAAGCGCTGAAGCAGTTTTCCCTTTGGAAACGTCAAGTTCCATACCGATAAGCAGCCCTTTCCCCCTGACATCCACCACTTTTTTATGCTTTTCTTTTAAAGTATTGAGCTGCCCAAAAAAATAGGCACTTTTTTCGCACACAGAGGCCAAAAAATTCTTTTCGGATATCAAGCGAACGACCTCAAGGGCAGCGGCGGTGGCAAGGGGCGTACCGCCAAAGGTTGACCCATGGCTGCCCACGTCAAAGCCTGATGCCGCCTCTTCGGTGGCCAGCATGGCACCGATGGGAACCCCATTGGCCAGTGCTTTTGCAAGAGTCATGATGTCAGGTGTCACTCCATAGGACTCATGGGCGAATAACGTACCGCAACGGCCCATGCCGGTCTGAATTTCATCAAAAATCAGCAGGGTACCGGTATCCGTGCAAAGCTGCCTTACAGATTTAAGATATTCCGGATCAGAAGGAATCACCCCGCCCTCCCCCTGCACAGGCTCCATCATAACCGCACACACCGTATCATCCAAAGCGAGTTTCAGCGCCTCAATATCATTAAAGGGCACATGAACAAATCCTTCCAACAGAGGATAAAACCCCTTTTTGATTTTGTCCTGGCCTGTGGCGGACAAGGTAGCCATGGTCCGCCCGTGAAAACTTTGCTGCATTGTGATAATCTTAAACCTGTCGGTCTCACCCTTTGCCTGGAAAAACCGCCTTGCAAGCTTGATGGCCCCTTCATTGGCCTCGGCCCCTGAGTTGGCAAAAAACACGCGGTCTGCAAAGGATTTTTCCGTTAAACTTTTTGCAAGCTCGGCCTGGGGCATTGTATAAAACAGATTGGAGACATGTACCAGCGTTCCGGCCTGGGCAGTAATGGCTGCGGTGATATCCGGATGGCAATGCCCCAAATTGCATACGGCAATGCCGGCCAGAAAATCGGTATATTCATTGCCCTGATCATCATAAAGTTTAGCGCCCTCTCCTTTGACAAAGGGCCGACCCTGCCGCGCATAGGTCTGAAACACATGATCCTGGGTAAGTTCAATGCTCATTGTATTTTTCCTTTATAAAAAAGTCTGGGTAAGTTACTCAGATCTTTCAACCTTTGTTGTGGACTAAGCCTGGCAGTTGATATGTCAGGTGTCAGCCCATGGCTGTTATATTTAAAAATCACCCGCAAATAACTGAGTACCGATACCAGAATCCGTAAACAGTTCAAGCAAAACAGCATGGGCAATTTTTCCGTTAATGATATGGGCTTTTTTAACACCGGCATTCAAGGCGGAAAGTCCGCATTCCACCTTTGGAATCATGCCCCCGGAAATCAAGTTATCCCGAATCATCTCCCGGGCCTGGGGTTCGTTCACGGATGAGATCAGTGCCTTGTCACTATTTAGCACCCCGTCCACATCCGTGACGAGAATAAGACGTTCGGCATTCAGGGCACTGGCAATCCTTGCCGCCACCACATCCGCATTAATATTATAGGTCTCGCCTTTGCTGCCCACACCCACAGGTGCAATGATGGGAATAAAACCCTGGGCTGTCAGCGTATGAATGATTTCAGGGTTTACACAGGATACATCCCCCACCATGCCCGGATCAATGATTTCAGGAGGTTTGCTGTCATCTTCCTGGTGGTAAATGGTCATTTTTTCGGCCAAAATCAGTCCGGCATCTTTGCCTGAAAGCCCCACGGCTCTACCGCCTTCCAAGTTGATCCTAGACACCACATCCTTGTTCACCTTACCGCCTAAAACCATCTCCACCACATCCATGGTGGCATTGTCAGTGTAACGCATGCCCTTGATAAAAGTGGAAGTGATCCCCATGGTTTTAAGCACCTCATTGATCTGGGGACCGCCGCCATGAACCACTACCGGATTAACCCCAATGGTTTTCAGCAAACAGATATCCTTGGAGAATTTAGTTTTCAATTCTTCATCCACCATGGCGTGTCCACCATACTTGATCACCACGGTTTTTCCGGAAAATTCCCGAATATAGGGCAATGCCTCTATTAATATATCCGCAACAGTGTTTTTCATAATATATACCTGCTTAAATCCTGGTTTCTGGCAATATCTGCCAACTGTTTTTCAACAAAATCAGCATCAATGGTAATCATCGTTTCCGCGACATCCGGGGCATCGAATAAAATCTCTTCAAGCAACCGCTCCATGAGTGTATGCAGCCGCCTTGCGCCGATGTTTTCCATGGAAGAATTCACCTCAACGGCAATCTGGGCGATTCTATCCACAGCCTCCTGGGTAAAACTTAATTGAACCCCTTCGGTGCGCAACAAAGCAATATATTGCAGCACTAGAGCATTTTTAGGCTCCGTGAGGATACGTGCAAATTCCGATGCCCCCAACGAGGAAAGCTCAACTCGAATGGGAAACCGGCCTTGCAATTCCGGAATCAGATCCGAGGGTTTGGACACATGGAAAGCACCAGAGGCGATAAACAGAATATGATCTGTTTTCACAGTGCCGTATTTGGTGGGCACGGAACTGCCTTCCACAATGGGCAACAAATCCCTTTGCACCCCTTCTTTAGACACTTCCGGTCCATGGCTCTTGTCTTTACCCGCAATTTTATCGATTTCGTCAACGAAAATGATGCCGGACTGCTCTACCATGGTAATAGCATCGTTTTTCACCTCTTCCATATCCACCAGATGGGCCGCCTCTTCCTGGGCAATCAGTGCCAAGGCCTCTTTGACCTTCACATTGCGACTCTTGGTATTTTTAGGCATGAAGTTGCCAAGCATATCCTTCATGTTGATGCCCATCTCCTCCATGCCGGCATTGGAGAAAATTTCCACCATGGGCATATTTTTCTCCTGGACATCAATATCTATTTTACGGTCGTCAAGCTTACCGTCATCAAGCATTTTACCTAGCTTTTTCCGGGTATGCTCCGAAGTATTATCATCAGGCTTTTGCGATGTCTCTCCACCTGTATCAAACCCAAATTCCGGGTTGCTTTTTTGGGAAGGTAAAAGAATATCAAGCACCCGCTCCCGAGCGATTTTGAGTGCCTTTTCCTGAACCGCCTCCTGCTGACGTCCTTTAAGCATGTTAACGGTAAGCTCCACCAAATCCCGAATCATGGACTCCACATCCCGGCCCACATAGCCCACCTCTGTAAATTTGGAGGCCTCCACCTTATAAAAAGGGGAATCCGTCAAATTAGCAAGGCGGCGGGCAATCTCGGTTTTGCCTACCCCTGTAGGCCCGATGAGGATGATATTTTTAGGCGCTATTTCATCCTGGAGATCCGGTTCCAGCTGCCGTCGTCGCCATCGGTTTCTTAACGCCACAGCCACTGATTTTTTGGCGTCGTTCTGGCCGATAATATATTTATCCAGTTCAGTTACAATTTGATGGGGTTTTAGGTCCTTCATTTAATTATTCCCAATGGTTTCAATGGTTACATGGTGATTGGTGTATATGCAAATATCACCTGCAATTTTCATGGCTTTTTCCACAATCTGCACCGGTTCAAGATCCGTATTTTCAATCAGGGCAGTTGCCGCCGCCTGGGCAGCAGTGCTGCCGGACCCAATACTTATGACACCTTCATCGGGCTCAATAACATCCCCGTTACCTGACAGAAGATACAGGTTTTCTTTATCGGCTGCAATCATCATAGCCTCAAGTCGGCGAAGATATTTATCCGTACGCCACTCCCGGGCAAGTTCCACACAGGCCCGGGTTAAGCTGCCGCTGAACTGGTCCAGTTTTTCCTCAAGCTTTTCTGCCAGGGTCAGGGCATCTGCCGTGGCCCCTGCAAATCCGGTAATAATCTGGTTGTTATAAATTCGCCTGACCTTGCGTGCTTTGTGTTTTGTTACAACATGCCCTAACGTCACCTGTCCATCACCTGCAACCACTACCATGTCCCGGGTTCTGATGGCAAGAATTGTGGTGCCGTGAAATTGTTGATTATCCATATAATATCCATTTCTCCTGATTCTGTTCGCCGTCAAATAAAGCAAACAGTCTGGTTTTTTAATTTTATAAAATGTTTAGCGTCGGGGATGGGCTTTATCGTACACTGCCATCAGGCGATCCATGCTCACATGGGTATACACCTGGGTGGTGGACAGGCTGGCATGGCCGAGAATTTCCTGAATCCCCCGAAGATCGGCACCGGCATCCAGCATATGAGTCGCAAACGTATGCCGCAGGGTGTGGGGGGATATTTTTAAGCCTAAACCGCATTCCATAACCACCTTATCAAGAATGCGACGGATTGAGCGCCTGCCGAGACGTTCAAAATTTTTATTCAAAAATACGGCTGAAAAATCTTGCTTAAGATCAGCCCGATAAACTTGAACAGCATCAAGGGCCCGTCTGCCCACGGGCATGATACGAGATTTGTTTCCCTTACCCAGAACCCGGATCAGCCCGGCATGAAAGTCAATATCTCGCATGTTGAGCATATGAAGCTCGCCGATGCGCATACCTGTGGAATAAAAGGTTTCAAACATGGCAAGATTGCGTTTGTCCATCCAGGTATCACATGTCATGGTGTCCAACAACCTGAAGATATCATCAATACCCATGGCTTTGGGAAGGGTTTTCTCAAGTTTTGGAAAGGGGATGGTATCCGCCGGATTCAACCCAATCACCCCGGACCGGACCAGGTAATCAAAAAACGATTTTAAGGCGGACAAACGCCTTGAAAGGGTTTTTTTACTTTTTTTCAAGGCGGTCTGGGCGGCAAGATACCTGCGCACGATCATCTTGTCCACCTGCTGCACCCTCTTTGCAAAGGCCTGTTGCCAGTTTTCATCTTCGCATTTACAGGTTTCCAGATAAAAAAGGATAAAGCTTTTTATATCCGTAAAATAGGCCCGAAGCGTATGGGCGGAATACCCTTTTTCAGCCTCCAGGGTCATCAGATAGTCGTCAAGGATCATGGCGGTCCAATCCTGTACAGGCCATGACCTGCTTAAGATCTTCCCAGGCCTGACGTTTCAGCGCAGGGGTTTTCACAAGAGATGAAGGATGGTGTGTGGCCATGACCGGTACCCCGTGGCATTGAAAAAAATGTCCCCGAACCGTTGCCAGGGGTTCATTTGTTTTTTTTATCATCTGACAGGCCTTTTGCCCAAACGCCACCACGGCGCTCGGTTTGTGCGCAGACAGATGACGGGTAAGCACCCCATTGTCAACAACATTACAGATATACACATCTGAAGGTGCAAGGTGCATGGCTGCAAGCATCTTTACTAAAAGCGTGCCGGCCTCTCCCTCAAAAAAGCTTCCCTCACTGTCCACCAATACGATAGAGGCATCTTCAGGCCCCTGGGCCACAAAGGGCGGGGGCGGCCATGAAGGCGTTCCCCATGTGTCAATAATGCGAGTAGCCTCCTGACCCAGGGTTATGGCGTGGTTACCCAAGCGTTTTTGAAATTTCAGAAACTGACTTAACGCATTAAGTGTCTGGACAAGCCCTTGACCGCAACTCGAAGTTTGGACAGATTTCCCATTAAAATCATCCATGATGTTAAGAAATCGCCTGGACAACCGCATCCAGAATGGCGTGGGCCACCTTCTCCTTGGTCATCAAAGGCAAATCCGTTACTTGACCGTCCCGGGTAAACAGTTTGACTTTATTGGTGTCCGCTTTAAAACCGGAACCGCTTTTGCCCACAATATTAGCGGCAATCATGTCCAGCTGTTTTTTTTCCATCTTGCCCACGGCATAGGTTTCAAGGTCACGGGTCTCCGCAGCAAAACCGACCAGATATTGATCTTTTCTCTTCTTGAGCCCAATGGCTTTTAAAATATCCCTATTTTGAGTCAATTCAAGAGTCATATGATCCTGATCCCCGGTTTTTTTAATCTTATGACCCTGAACGGAAATAGGTTTAAAGTCCCCCACAGCCGCCACTTTAATAATGATGTCGGCCTGATCCAGGTGATCAAACATGGCATCATACATCTGGTCGCAGGATCCCACAGAGACACACGTCACACCGACAGGTGGATTAAGGCTGACAGGGCCGGACACCAGTACGACATTTGCCCCTCTTTTTTCCGCAGCTCCGGCAACGGCGTATCCCATTTTACCCGAAGAGTGGTTGCTTATAAACCGTACCGGGTCAATGGGTTCCACCGTGGGACCGGCAGATACAAGAACGGTTTTGCCTTTAAGATCATTCTTGTAAAAAAGTGCACAGGCCCGGTCAAAAATGAACCAGGGCTCAGGCAGACGTCCGGCACCTGTGGTTTTACAGGCAAGGGCCCCTGAATCCGGGTCCAGGATATGAATACCTGTTTCTTCCAGCAGATCCAAATTTTTTTGCACCCTTATATTCTGGTACATGTCCGTATTCATAGACGGACAGATCAAAATCGGGCAGGTCATGGCCAGCATTGTGGTGGTCAAGGCATCGTCGGCAATACCGTGAGCCAGCTTACCGATGCAGTTAGCTGTGGCAGGTGCGATGACGGCAAGATCCGACTTAGACGCCACTTCAATATGGGCAACTCCGGAGCCGGGACCTTCCCACAAATCCAACAGCACCGGATTTTCAGAGAGGACTTCAAAAGTAGTAGGCCCCACAAACCGAGCGGCAGCCTGGGTCATGCCCACAACCACATCAGCCCCGGACTTTTTGAAAAGTCGAAGCAGTTCAACACATTTATACGCGGCAATTCCGCCGGTCACACCTAAAAAAATGTGTTTACCATCTAATGTCATCAATAGACCCCATCGTTTATGGGCATTTCAGAAACGCCGCGCTCACCGGATACGCCATGCACAGATGTTCCCCCCATCGTCGGGGCTACACCAATTTCAACATAAGTATAAATCTGTGCTTCACGGATTGAAATCACAGCGCATCGAGTGGCCTTTTGAAATACCATGATGGTGGTTTCCGGCCCTTTAATCCTGGAAATGACCGCCCAGTTGTCCTTTTCCATGTTGATGGAAAAAAAATTATATAGGGAATTTGACTCCACCCGCCCCTTAAGACTGAGGATACCGGATCTGAAACCGGGTGTTGATACCACAACCGACTTTTCTCTTATAATTGTTAATTCCTCGGGCACCAGCACATCTTCAAAATCATGGTAAACGGCCAATGGGTTTCTTTCAACCGACGGTTGAGGGGATTGAACCTGCTCCGGATCAGATGATCCCTGAAAAAGCCCACACCCTGAGACAAAAACAGAGGCGGTTAAAATCAAACAAATTATGAAGGCGGATGGCAGATGATGACGAGTGTTCACTTTAATTTTCTCCAGATTATTTGTTACCACAAATGCTATTTCTTCTAAAACGAATCCCCCTAAATGTCAATTCAATGTCATGAGGGGCCATGTAAATTTCAAAATCCACTATACGGTAAAACGGCAAACCATATAGTGGATTTTATTTTCCAATACACATAGGTCAAGCGACCTATGTGTATAAAGCTATAGCGTCAATTTATCAGGATGAAACCTGCTGTTTAAGCAGATTCGCCGTACGCTTAACCGCACAAAAATCACCACACATGGTGCAAACCTCTTTTTCATCGGGCTCGGATGACTTGCGGTATGCCCTGGCTTTTTCCGGATCTATGGCGCAGTCGAACTGTCCATCCCAGTCCAATTCCCCCCGGGCCTTACTCATTTTATGGTCGACAAGCTCGGCTCCTTTAAGGCCTTTAGCCAGATCTCCGGCATGGGCGGCAATCCGGGATGCCATAATCCCTTCCTTAACATCATCTGCAGTGGGCAGCCGCAGATGTTCAGCCGGGGTAACGTAACATAAAAAGTCAGCGCCATGCATGGCAGCCAAGGCACCACCGATGGCTGACGTAATATGATCATAGCCTGGGGCAATGTCGGTAACCAAGGGACCAAGCACATAAAACGGAGCATTGTGGCAAAGCTTTTTCTGAAGTTTCATATTCATTTCCACCTCATGCAACGGCACATGCCCCGGCCCCTCAATCATAACCTGTACATTTTTTTTCCAAGCCCGTTTGGTCAACTCTCCCAGGGTGATCAGCTCCTGGATCTGGGGAGCGTCTGTTGAATCCTTGATGGCACCGGGCCGAAGTCCATCCCCCAAGCTGATGCAGACATCATGGGCCTGACAAATGTCCAGGAGCCGGTCAAAGTGTTCATAAAAAGGATTTTCATTGCCGGTTTTTTCCATCCATTCGAACAGGATAGACCCGCCCCGACTGACAATGCCGCACAACCGGGGGTTCGTCTTAACGCTTTGGGCGCATTTTTGATTAAGCCCGGCATGGATGGTAATGAAATCAATCCCGTTGGCGGCATGGATCTCAACGGTTTCAAACCACTCATCCAGAGTGATTTCCTCTGTGGGCTTTCCGGTACGGGTTAACGTATCATAGATAGGCACCGTACCGATCATTACAGGGATCTGTTCTACCAGACGTTTACGAAACTTTTCGGTCTCGCCGGACACACTCAGGTCCATAACGGCATCTGCCTGGTAATCGACAGCCAGTTGCGCTTTATTTATTTCCGAATCAAAACAGCAGACATCTTTGGATACGCCTAAATTAACGTTAATCTTAGTCTTAAGCCCTTTTCCCACACCTGCCGCTTTCAGGTTTAAATGATGTCGATTGGCAGGAATAGCAATTCGGCCCTGGGCAAGGCCTTCCATGAGTTCCTCTTTTGAAATGGATTCATTGGCAAGCACCTGCTCCATCTGCGGGGTGAGAATACCTTTTCTGGCTGCATCCATCTGGGTCGTATATGACTGTGACATGTTTACATCTCCTGTTTTAGCTTTATTTCCATGGGGAGAACTGAAACGGCGGGACCGGGGAGATGACGGAAGGCTCAATGCCAAGCTTCAATCACTTTTCCTACGCCGGTACGAACCGGATCAGGTTCCAAGGGTTGAAGTTTTGAGCCAACTTCTCTCAGCTTTTACAAAAGCACCCCCGTGATCAACTGTTATGTCACATACTTGATTCGAAAGGTTCTGTCAATGGCTTTAAATTTTGACAGCAATTCCGATTATTAATCCACGGCCTCCCAGGAAATGATACCGGATTTAATATCCCCGGGATTGATCTGATCTATGGTTTCGATGGATCCGGTACTGGTCTGGACAAATGCCTTTGATCCTTCCTGCTTGCCCACATGGATATTGGGAGTGACAGACAAGCCTTTGCCAAGCGAAATGACACGGGTGATTTTCACATCATTTTCTTGACCATCCCCTTCTCTGTCTACTGCAGATGAACCGATAGCAGACAGGTAGTATGCTGTACCGGTTTTATAATACACCGCATAAAGGTTACTTGTGCCCTCAAAGGAACAAATGTCATCGGAGGGAATATAAGTGGTGAAAGTTAAAAGTTCTCCAAACAAGGTTGCCTGGCCCAGGTTTCTTTCCTTAAGCCCTTCAAAATCCAGATACCAGCCGTCACTTTTGTCTACAGCCGTCATCAAGCTGTCCCAGTTGCCGATAGTGGTAGTACCGTCAATATCCGTAAGGCCTGTTACTTTTTTATCACCATAAACATCTGCATCAGAAACGTCCAGCATTGAGGCGGTAGTAACTTGACCCCAGGTCATGGGTTCGGTTTTTTCACCGGACGCATCAACTGAGTCCAGATCCCAAACTCCGTTTGAGTTAGCATCGGTAAACGGCTCCTTGACGGCATAATAGGATTGAAGGCCGGTGGTGGCACTTTCTGCTGCAATGGCGGCATCCCCACGGACAAAAAACCGTCCTGTGCCGAAATAAACCCATCGAAAATCGTTGTCGTCTATACCCACAGACGGGGCCGTGACAATGGTTTGATTGGCGGCTGTTTCTAAAAACACGCTATCGCCTTTCCAGTCCGATGGGGACAATTTATTATCAAACACCATTCGCCTCATTTTACCCGACCATCCACTTCCATTGTCACCGGCAACAGTTCCGAAATAAACCACATCTGCATTGAAATCCAGGTTATAATCCACGGTAATGGGGTCGGAAACAAAAGAATTTTCATCCAATTCCACATAATAGTCGTGGGCCGAAGCCCCGGCAGGTGCTGTGGTAAACGAACCTGAATCGTCCAGGGTTTTAACAGTATTATTCAGGCCCAGCTCTTTCAAATCCACCACATATAACTTGGCTTTTTGTTTGCTGATCGCGTAATCCAAGGCCCCGCTTCCACCGTTGCCGTCAGCTATGCCCGCAGACGACGCCGGGCCGGAACCGAATACCAGATACCAGTCGTTTTCCTTTATGGTGCCAGTGGTGGCATCCTTATCTTTCATGGGTACTACCGTGGGATAACAGGTGGTATATCCCATCCCCTCCAACTTGATTTCGGCCATCACCTTCGGCGGTAGTTCAGGGTTCGTAATATCCATGATCACATAGGCCGAAGACATGACGGGATCGGACGCGGTGGCAGTGTTACCATCGGTTTTATCCAAATCCGCCTGGATCCGTCCTCCGCCGAACCGCATCCCGACCACAAGAAAAGTGCCCCAGTTCGGTTCCGTATCACTATCCGTATAATGGGTATCGTCAGGCAGTATCTTGGCTTCAAATATTTTCGGTTTAAGGTCGCAGTAATATACATGGGGATAATCGGTTTCCGTAAGCCAATATAAATGGGGGAGCAAGTTAAACGGGATATAGGCCCACATCTCCGATCCCAGTTGGTATTCCTTCTCTGTACTCGCCGTGGTCAGCTTTGTTTTAAATTCTTTATTGTCATCATCATAAAATCCCCCGTTAAAGGCGTGGATCATTCCGTCGTTTGCACCGGTATAAACCATATTCCGCCGATTTTGAAAATGGCTTGCAAATTCGGCATAGGAGGTATCCCGGTAAAGCAGATGGTAATTTTCGGCGGGGCGGCCCACAATAGTAGGCGTGGAGTAAACAATATCTCCCAGACGCCAGGTTTCCATGGTACCGTCATCATCGTAATCCACTTGCCGGGAACGAAATGCCGGCAGCGTATAAGAAGGTGTTGTGCCCGAGACATACTCACCCTGATCCTCGCCCCGGATATAATTGATCACCCGGTAACTCTGCTGTTTTATAAAATCCTTGAAATCATCGCTGTATGACCTGAACGTATTCATTGAAACAGATGCCCCATTATAATTAACACTGGGTTCGTTTTCAAATGTGGGATAAATATTCAGGTAAGGAAAAATTTTTGATGTATCACTCATATCCGTATCCGTCGGTACTGCGGTGGAAACAAACTCCTGCTGCTCCCCGTCATCCGCCACCATGTCGCCGTCCTTGTCAATAAAGGTAAAAACATATCGATTCCGACTGATCGCTGTATAAATGCGCTGAGATGTGACCTCGTCATCTGTCATTTCATTGAGCCAGTCCGAAGATGACCAGACAAAATTAATATCATCCGTGGACCCTGAAAATTCCGGTGTTTGGCCGTCCTCAATTTCTTCATCTCCGTCGCTGTCGTAGTATTTTTTTACAATACTTCCGTCAAAAACAATGATCCGGTCGTCTTTGAGATCCAGCTTGGCATCCCCGTTGGTATCCTCCCGCATGTTGCCGTAGCTGTCCACAAACAGGGAGTGAATCTGGCCGGCCCAATTGATGGTATTGCCCAAAGGACCTTTGAACTCCGGATAAAATACGGCCTGGTATACCGCGCCTTCACCGGACCGGGTCTGGGAGATGACAGACGCCGCAGTACCGGAGGCGGTACGCCTGAGAATATCGGCAAAGGAGCGGTTCAGCTCTTCTTCCAGCTTCAGGGGATTCTGGACATAAAAGTAAGTATCCGGAGTACCGTCGGAGTCCTTATCCCATTCGTTGTCCTGATTTGGATACCCATCGCCGTCATAATCTTCGAATCCCCCCCATTTAGCTGCGTACCATAGCGGATTTTTCAAAAGCGTTGCAACAGTCCCGCCGGTTCCCGGGATAAACGTCCGTGTCGCCGTCAGGGGAAGGTAAGTATCGTCGTCCCAATCACCGCCCGGGTCTTCTCCCGGCGGTGTATCCAGAAAATAGTCCGGATCAGAGCCTTCACCGGTATCTTTGTCCCGCACCTCCAAATAAGTTCCGTCTTTAGTGGTGCCTGAAATAATATATCCCATATGCTGTATAATCCCGCCTGCCGCATAGCTGGAGTTCAGACTGATCTCAACCTGGGTCCCCTGGGTCGGATCGGATACGGCATTTCCACTGCTGTCCTGGACCTGGTAAATATACTCCACAACGGCGTCCATGTCATGGTCCGCGCCCTGCTCTACGTCCTCGTAGTTGATCCTGAATTTTCCGCTGGCCGGTGTAATCTCTTCCACAAAGAAATCAACAATGGTGTTGGTGGGCTGAAATTTCCCCTCGTCGGCTGAAATGCTTGACCCCCCAACGGACTTGGCAAAGGGCACCAGGGTAATCATGTTGGTGCCGACAGTAATCTCAATCCGGGGCAGCGGAGAGGCAAGGCCCACACAATAGGTGGCGACTGACTGATCCTGGGCTGCAGCACCATGCAAATCTTTTTGATTGCCATAATAGGCCACGGATGCGGAATAATAGCTGCCCTGTTTTGTGGGTTCTTCCGGACAAAGGCCCCGAACAGCACCAAGGTCGGAAACCGTCTTGGGCGTACAAGCACCGTCGTATGACGCAGCCTCGCCGATAAAGTGTGTGGTAAGCCCCTCTTCCTTGGCCGTTATGGTGTTGGCCAAAGCCCCCACATCCAGATCACCCAGGGAGGATGAAGAGAACGATGGATTGAAATCACTGCCCGGGAGCTGGTCCGAATCATAGGTTGGACTGATATCGGACAATACCAGCATGAAGGGCTTGGCGCAATAATCAAACCCGTCTAATTCCCCATTGGCATTGATATCCTCTCCGGTGTCGAGACTGCCGTTTCCGTTAATATCTTCACCGTTGGTGTAAGGATCCAGCCAGCCGGGTTTCGGCAACCCTAACTCATTGTCGTCATGGGTTGATGTTGTGTCGTAGGTAAAGTCGCCGGTGGGGGTTTTGGCCCCTGAAAAATATCTCAGGGTCTCATACATCATTTCGGCAACGGGATTTCCCCACATCCGACACTCGCCCTCTTTCAAGGCGCGTGTAGTGATCCAGCCGCAGTTGGAATTATACGAACTGGACCCATAATCAAAATCAACAACCCTGAATAGATCAATGGTCTTGATAATCCCATTGACCGTTGATCCGCTTTCTTTATATCGAAATTGTCCTGTTGTTGCGTTGATTTCATCGGTAATGGAGCGGATATTTTTCCTTAAGGCTCCCCCCGATGTATTTTTTGTGTAAGATCCGGTGAGTAATCCAAAGTACATACGGTCGGATTCTCCGTGGCGCTGGAGCAAACCAATGGGTTTATAAACGCCCGATGGATAAAGTTTTGAATTGGATTCCACACCCACGGAGGGGTCACAGACCTTGACCCGTACTGTATGGTCGGTGAGGGTGGCATTGGCCGGAATGGGCTCTGTCTCCTCCATCATCTCAATTTCCCTGATGGCAACCCCGTCGACCTCGGCATTCGATGTCCCGGAAATATTGATCCGGTAATAGGTGTACTCACCGGTCTCATCACATTCAAATGTTTCGGAATTTCCGTCCGTCAGACCGGCATCGGTCTCTGAATCCAGTTCCGTCCAAGAGGTGCCGTCATTGGACCCCATAAGGGTCCAGTCATCCGGAGCATCGGTGCCCCCGTTGATGGAATAGGATTTGATTTCCCTGGCACTGGCAAATTGAAATTGAATCCACACAGCGGTATCGGTATCGGGTTCATCAGGATAAATCCAGAGGGTATTGTCATCGTCATCAAATGCAAGTTCCGGGTCTGGCTCTCCTCCGGTCCCAGTGATGGACACCTTGTCGTATTTACACTCGCTCAAAGCACTCGCATTATGAGATGTTGCAAAAATTCCCACATCCTGTTCCGTGCTCGCAGTAGTGAGGGTCGCCGTCCCCCGCTGCGTCCAGTTCGAATTGGTGTCACTGTAATATCCGGTAAAGACCTGTCCGACTTTGGTCAGCCGGACCCATTTAGGCAGCGGTGTGGCACTCCCCCCGCTACTATTACTGTCCAAATAACCGTTCGCATTTGAATCCGTTTGAAAAGCAAAGCCGGAACTGGGGGTCACGGCGATCATGCAATACCCGGTGGACACTTTTGGGCGGGTCATATCGTTCCTGACCATGATACCGGTCTTGGCCCACCCGTTTGTATTCTGCTGAGAGTCCACCTTAAGCCTGAAATCAAAATCACCGGAAATATTATCCAGATACACAGCGGCAAATTCATCGTTTCCGGTCCATACATCGGCACCGGCACCTTTAATGATAAGCTGCCCCCCGGTTTCGTCAAATGATGTTCCGGTATGGCCCTCATTGTCAGCGGTCTGCCACCCCCCGGCCAGGCTGCCGTCATCAAAATCATCATTTATTGAAATTTCGCCCCCCCCAGCCACATAACTATCATCCATGGTTCCGGCAGTCCCGCTGGTCGTCACATCCACCACACCGCCGGAGACATTGTTATCCAGAATACTTCTCCGCCCTGACCCGTCGTTTCCCTGATCTCCTGCAACCGGCCGTTCTATGGCCACCCATTCCCAGATTCTCAGGACACTGTTTTCTAATACCCTGAGAAGGGGGTTACCCGTATTGGACAGCGAGGTAGAAACAAAAAGATGGCGGCTGTCGCCTTTGGGCTGATCCAATGGCGTGTAATCCTGAATATCATATCCGTCATGATCGATAGAATAGTATTCCTTACCCCAGGAATGGGCATCCTGGGGGATAAATGAACGTTCAAGAACGGTTTCCGTTGATGTGTCCGTGTACCGGAACCCGCCGTACAGAACCTTCCGAAGGCAATCCATCCGACTCATGGTCAGATAATTAAGAAAATCCCCACTCCAGTAATCTCCGTCAGCCGCCTTTTTATCACTGGTCTTGCCCCGGGGTTCAAAACGATTTGAGCCGGATACATACGCATAATACTTATAGGAATCAAAATAACCGTAATAATCAATAGCCGGATTATAGCCCACATCCAATGTACCGTCCCCATTCAGATCCGACGCATCGTTATATGCCTCATAGTAGAGCTTATGATTCCGCCCCATAACCAGCATAACCAGGGGGGGAACTCCGGCCGTAACAAAGGGGGGGACAGCCTGGTAGTCGGATGATGTGGCCGCTTTTGCCGGAAAAGGAGAAAACACCAGGGAATGAATAAAAATAAAGAGCATCGGGTAAATTGCTGTACTCATGCTTTTTCGGAACATCTTTCTCTCCTTAATCCACTAAAACGATTTGGGTTATTTTTTTTTTCCAAACCTTCATTATCACCGTTTGCCCTTTTCTGATTTCCGAACGTTCCACCGGTGTCTCATCATATTCGCCTTTCTTGCGGAAGGTACGCCGAAAAACTGCGGCATAGGGCACAAACTCGTAGATAATTTTATTCACCGTGATATAATCCTGGCCATCAACCGTCCAGACCGGTTTCTTAACCACACCCTCTTCCCAAACGGCCTGTCCGGAAAAAAGGGTACCTGGCCCGAAAATACCGAATGCAAATACAATGCCCAGTATCAAGTTTCTTATTTTCATGGCACCCTCCTGATAAAACGTTTTATGCTCATGGATTTCCTTAATATTTACAAACACCTTCACTTCCTATCAAATGCCTGTAATTTATACGAATACAAACATTGCTCTTCTGCCGGCCCTGGTGTTTGGAAAAAACATTGTAAATAATTTGCCCCCCGCCGCTTGCACTCCCTTTGCCTTTTCCCTCATATCCTGCAGCCATCTGAAGGGCGCTGCCCGTTGACAGTTCAGTGTTTCCGAATACGGTCAAATTGGTGTGGGGCTGAGCATCGTTTTTCGGCCAGCGGATATCCCTCTCCGTATCAGACGGGTAATCACCAGCGGTTGGCTCATTTTCCTGAAATGCAAAATCTTTATCTACGACTTCAACGCTCCCAATGGTCAGAGGCTCTGCGTTAAAACCGTCGGCACAGGCAATGTTCTGCTCAATCAATTCCCGCCCCACTTCAGTCCCCCCGTCTGCCGCGTAAAAGGAAGTTTTGTATAAGCGGTCATTGGAGGCAATTTTGATTTCAATGGTGGAGGTATTCATGGAAGAAACGCCGATAATCGTCACCACAACCAGAATCATCAGTGCAATGATAAGGGCGGAGCCTTCGTTATTATTTACAGGATGCATAATAGTATTCATATTATCAAAAACTTATGGCTTTATAGTATTCAGAAATATATGTTTTGGTAGTGCCCTTGTCTGTCCACCCCACGGTCATGGTAATTTTTTTGACATTGGGAATCGGATCAGAATTCGTCACGGTCCATGAAACATTGTAGTCCCCCTGTTGTTTTGATCCATTCACAAAATCGTCATCATCGTAAGGCAGACGGATCAAACCTTCTATTTCATTTGCTGCAAAGCCTGAACTTTCCGTAAATTTCCAGGCGGTTTCGTTTCCCTGGATTGCGGATATATGCATTTGAATAATCCCCAAAATTCCAATGGCAAGTATGGATGTTGCAATCATTACTTCCAGCAGGGTGAATCCGGCCTGACCGGGCCTTCTTTTATCTTCTCGGCCCCTCTTGCTTATCCCACTGTTATTCATGTTTTTACCCCGTCTTTTATCTCATAAATCATAGACTCAAATTCCTGCAATGAACTATTGTTGAAATGGTTCGCGTTGCATGCTGGGAGGTATAATCCGTTTTACTGCCATCTACCTGAACCGTGACATTAATACGTACAGCAGTAATGTCATCAATCGTTGTGGTTGAATTTCCGTCTGCATCAAGGTATTCAAAAATAAGATTTTGAATGTTCTCAATCAAGGGCTGATTGCTCCCGCTGTCAATGGTAATTCCGACATCATTATCATTATCACTATACGCATCATAGCGGACAAAAGATATGGTCTTTAATTCCCCATTTTCATCCACCTGGCCATCATTATCGTTATCCTCGGTATCCGTGTCTGCCACCAAAGTAAAGGTCAAGGGGCCGGTTCCGGATACCGGGGTTGTTTCTCCCGGCGGTGTGTAGCTTTCACCTTCCAAAACACCGTTTCCGGCTTTGGTTATGCCTGCCTTATATTTACCGTAGGGATCATATCCAATCATCCGTATCTCGTTAGTCATCAATAAGATCCCCGCCCGAACACTTTGCTGCATATCAACGACCTGCATCTCGGATAATCGAGTCTCCTGCTGATCGCCAAATGCTGAAACAATCATGGCGACGATAATACCGGTTACCGCTACGGCCACCATCAGTTCAATCAAAGAAAATCCGTGCTCATTGCTGCTGCCCAAATCATCCCCCCCTTTACGACATCACTCCACCCGGATATTTCCGGCGATACTCAAAACAACCTTTTTCTCCCGGATCGCACTCAGTTTGATCGTAATGGTCCCAAACTTATCCGGCACCCCTCGTGAGTTAAATCCCATGGTATCACTCACCGCTGTACATGTGATTTCCAAGCCCTCTGCCTTGACGTCAACCGTGCGGATCAATTCGCCGCCACCCGAATCAAAATTCCAATCTTCAGGGTTATCATCCCTGAAAAGCGTATAGGTGTCATTGCCCTCATCAACAAAGACCGCAGTCCTGACATGCTCATTGACCGCCAGCAGCTTGATCTCCTGAAGATCCGAAAAAACACCGCGTGCTACACTCCTCAATCTATATTCATGAACCATGTCAATCATGTTTGGATAAGCAAGAGCTGCACCGATGCCGACAATGGCAACGACAATCATTACCTCCAAGAGTGTAAATCCGGAACGTTTTACATTTTTTAACCTACTCACTTTATGATTTTCTCCACGTTGGTTTAACTGAACATTGCAAAATAAACGCCAAAGTGATTTAAATTCATTTATTTCTATCTTCCCTCAATAAAACGATTCCTCAGAGTTTGTTAGATAGTTATCAATTGAATAGCGAAATGTAAGTATAATAATTAAAAAATTCACAATTGACAATACATACTCGTTAAAGGCGCGCATTATTTGGCGAAATAAAAATAACATCATGATGAAATATAACCGCCAACGATATATCATCAAATGAGGCAGAAACAAGAAGTGAGTTCATGAAGATTGATTTCTTGGTATATATTCTTCGTTTCCTTCATGGTAAAATACGCAATGTTCAGCCTACGACATTACACACAGCAACCGTATACAACTCAATGTCATAAAGTTAAGAGCTATTGTATAAATGCTATGTAAATACAGTGCATTATGATATACTCAACCTTAATAATAACCCAAAAGATTTCTTGTGAAAGGAGAATAAAATGCCTGAAAAATCCAACCAACCTGGCATGGAACCTGCTTTCCCAAATATGTGCCGAGCTAATTGATTATCTTAAAAATATTCTGCATTCCCCGGAATTTATCGACAGACACAAAAAAAACAAGAAAAATTTCACACGTAAACGAATACTTACATTCCAGACGCTTTTTTTGTATTTCATGAACTTTGTTAAAGGCTCATATCAAGACGAACTCGACCATTATTTCAAGGCGTTGTTTCGACTGGATGTGCCAATTACATTCGTCTCAAAAATGGCTTTATCTCTGGCTCGCAGAAAACTTAAATATGACGCCTTCATTGAGTTTAATCACCATCTACTTGAGTTTTTCTATAATCGTTTTCGAAGCATAAAAACCTGGAAGGGGTTTAATCTCCTTGCTATCGACGGTAGCACGCTAAAGTTGTTCAAATACAAAGGAATCAGGGAACATTTCGGCGTATTGAAACCCAATAAAGGGCCTGCTTGTGTAATGGCACGTGTTTCTCAAATGTTCGATGTACTGAATAAGGTTACAATTGATGCCATTATCAGCCCTTTTAAAGTCGGAGAACGCGAGCTGTTCCATAATCATATGCTTAATCTGCTCCCGAATGATTTGCTTTTATTAGATCGTGGCTATCCTGCCTATTGGATTTTTAATCTGATTATGTCTTTGGATAGCAACTTTTGCGCAAGAATTTCAAAACAATGGAAAATCGTTCAAAATTTCATTAAATCAGGTGCCCAGGAAGCCATAATTGATCTTCATGCTTCGTATCAATCAAAAAAAGAATGTGAGGAAATGGGCCTTGAAGCCTCTCCCTTGCGATTGCGCCTCATACGAGTCGAACTCGAAAGCGGTGAAATCGAAGTGCTCATCACCTCATTGACCGATGAACAAAAATTTCCTTATGAAATTTTTATGGACTTATATCATAAACGCTGGCCAGTGGAAGTTGATTATCTTTTCATGAAACAACGCATTGAAATCGGAAATTTTTCCGGCACAACGGTATTGTCTGTCTATCAAGATTTCCATGCAAAAGTCCTGGCAAAAAATCTCACGTGGGTACTGGCCTCCCCAGCTCAGGAGACAGTTGAGACGGAGGACCATGAGAAAAAGTATGAATATCAGCTAAATATGACACAGGCAATTTCAAAATCTAAAGACACACTCTTTTTGCTTTTTGAAAGACCGCGTGAAATTATCGTACAGTTGATTAAGGATCTTCATGCTCTTTTCATGGCGGCAACAGAACCCATTAGACCCGGGCGTAAATTCAAACGGAAACATAAGATCAATAAGCGGGAACACTACATGAATTATAAGCCTTGCCTTTAACTTTATGACATTGGTATACAACTGTGTTCCTTTCCACTTTAATTTATATGCGGATTGAAGTAAAATGATAAAAAAACCGCAACAATGAGGCAGAAAAAAAGGAAAGAGCCATGGCAGATACCGCATTAAAAGAAAAAGTCTCGGGCCTTGAGCAGATGATGATGGAACTGGCCTATGAGTCAATGAAAACCGACATGGCAGTTAGGGATCTCGCATCAGAAATGAAAGACTTCAAAAACGAAATGAAGGATTTCAAGGATGAGATGAAAGACTTCAAAGACGAGATGAAGGATTTCAAGGATGAAATGAAAGACTTCAAAGACGAGATGAAGGATTTCAAGGATGAGATGAAGGACGAAAGGAAAGACTTCAAACAGGAGATGAAGGATTTCAAAGACGAACTGCGCAATGATACAAAGCAATTCAAAAAAGAATTAAACAAAAAATGGGGTGACCTGGCCAACAAGATGGGAACCATTGTTGAAGATATTGTTGCGCCGGGGTTAAAAGGGGTGGGAGCCAGATATTTCGGAATTGAGGAGTTTGACTTTTTTGCCCCCCGCCTCAGGTTGAAAAGCCGTGATCGCTCCATGACCCGGGAATTTGACGTCATTGCTGAAACCGAAAAATATTTTTTTGTCGTTGAAACAAAATCCGCCCCCACCACGGAATATATATCCGATTTTATCAAGCTGATTCCCCGGCTGGATTCATGGTTCCCGGTGATTCGTGAAAAGAAACTTATACCTGTGTTTGCCTCTCTTCTCATACCCGATGAGCTTGTCCGCTATCTGACCAAAAACAATATCCTTGCCATGGCTTCCCAGGAAGACGGGATGGAACTGTTTAACAGTGAAATCCTGGAAAAGCTTTGTGCCGACGTTTAAGGGGAGAATTCATATTTATAGAGTATGATAAAAATTTAAGAAATGTCTTTATTCTCAAAAATAAAGACAGCGGAAATCAAAACAACGACAATATAGCTGACCGCTTGTACACCATACCAATACCCACAAAAATGGCGGTAAGTGTCCCGCCGAAAGAAAAACACTCAATTAAAAACTGTTATGCCATACTCAGCGAAACGCCGGTCCGTGGTTACAACCGGCATGCCTCGAAGTATGGCTGCCGCTATGATAAAACGGTCGCAGGGGTCTTTATGAATTGGTGGTAATTTTGAAGACAGCAAACACATTTCCATGTTTAATGGAATCACTTCAAGCTGATGGAATTCTACAGCTAATTTGACCCATTGATCCGGCGTTGTGGGCAGTTTGAGTTTATTGGCCTGATACTTCAACCCAATCTCAAATCCAGTGATTGAAATAATGCCTGCGACCGGGGACTGATCCATCTTATCCCATGTCTTTTTCGAAATTCGATCACGATCATTTCCAGCCAGCCAGAGCAATGCACATGTATCCAGAATCATTCAACTATTCCCCATTCATCTTCACTCAACGATTCTGTCGGGTCATAATCAATTTGTATGCCACTCAGGATCGGATGAACATCTAATCTACTTTGGGGGCGCTTTTTCAAAGGGCCAATCTCTGCTATAGGGGTCCCATTACGGCAGATCACAAAACGATCCCCAGTTTTTTCGATTTCGCATAATACTGCCGAAAGCCTGGTTTTTGCTTCATGGATATTAAGCATTTGAACAGTCATAGTTTACCACCCTCTTTTTTAGTTTAACTTAGTTTAGTTTAAAACCAACGTTTCGTCAAACTACATCTGAGCGATACTAATCTGAGCGATACTAAAATTCCATGCAAAATTTAAGAGAGATCTTTGTTCTCAAAAACAATGACTGCGGCAATCAAAATAACGGCAATACAACTGACCGCATAAACAAAGCTTAACCCAAGTTCCTGACCCGGGATGGCCAGATCATGGGCCACCCGGGCCTTATAGTTTAAACGCTCGAGATTGGGCAGGATATAATAGGGCACGTCTGCCAGAGCCTTAAACACAGTGTCTTGGGACGCTTTGGCAAGCAGTCGCAGATCCTGTGTGAAATGCCCGATGATAAAAATGGCCAGGGTAACCATGCCGCTTAAAAACGGGCTTGAAAAAGCGGAAAAAAACGGCAAAAGCAAGGATTATCATTATTTCAATGTAAATGGGCACAATCGCTGTTAACAGAGACCATGGCACTATTTTTTCATATGCGAAGCACAGGGCAAATAACAGCACTGCCATCACTGCGACCTCCACCAGTATAGTCAGACTAAGCCCTAAATACTTGCCCATGAGAAACTGCCACCGGGCCAACGGCTTGGAAAGAATAATGTAAATGGTGCGTTTTTCCATCTCCTTGTACACCATCCCAATGCCAACAAAAATAGCGATAAGCGTCCCGCCGATGGATATGGACCCAAGCCCGAAATCCTTTATGATTTTCATGGGATCGCCGATGGTCAGCTTGCCTAAAACGATGGAAACCAAAATTAAAATTACAGCAAAAAACAAAAGGCTGTAAAAAATTTTATCCCGGATAGACTCTTTGAATGTATTCAGACCGATGGCCAGCACTTTATTCATGAATATTTGTCCTGTTGGCTGTCTGCGGGAAGGGTATCTTGCCCCGCACCTTTTATATCGAGCCCCTTAAACCCAACCCGGTAGTATATATCTGATAACAGCAATTCAACATCAACAGAATCAATTGGAACGCTCTGCTCCATGTCCTCATAGGAAAAGTATCTCCAGCTATCATCTCCCCGGATAAATCTTTCAACCTGGCAATAGTTCTGGGAGACTAGGATATACTCCTGGAGCGAAGAAATGAGCCTATAACGGGAAAACTTTTTCCCCCGGTCATATGCTTCCGTTGAGTCCGAAAGAATTTCAAGAATAACGACCGGGTTAAGCAAGGTCTCTACCCCATCAATTTCTTCCAAAAGGATATCGTCACAGGCAATGACAATATCAGGATAAGTATATTGTTCTTTCGCCTCGATTTTAACCCGCATGTCGCTGGATAAATTTTCACACGAAGATCCTTTTAGACGCACCCCCAATTCTCGTTCTATATTTCTACTGATACGGTTGTGGTTTAAACTGGCCCCGGTCATGGCAAACATCTCACCATCAAAGAACTCGTGCTTGATCTCTGACTGTTTTTCAAATGCAAGGTATTCTTCCGGACTTATCCATTTTTTTTCTTGCAGTTGCCGACTCATGGCTACTTCTCCAGTTCAAAAAAATCAGTTTTTCATATCTTTTGAAAAGAAAAAAGATTAATTATTTTATATGAAAGACTGGGTAAGTCACTCAGATCTTTCAAACTTTGTTGTGGGCTAAGCCTGGCAGATGATATGTCAGGTCTGCCCATGGCCGTTATATGAAAGTCACAATAATATTGTTGCGTTACTTTCATGTTTTGTTGTGGGTTTAGTCTGGTCGTTGATAGACCAGGTCAGCCCTTGGCTGTTATTCACTATAAACTAAATAAATTTACAATCATATTTTTTATTTTTTGAATCGTCCGACATCAGGGCCGATTTGTTTGTCAGGATTGTGCAACCAGCATTCGGACCAAGTTGGTCAATATCACCTAACGCTTTATTCTGTTCAAACTCAATATCCCAATAGATTTCAGATAACGGCAAAAAGTGCTGAGATTGCCCGGTGATAGGTATATTTTCCCCCGCTATCAAATGCCTCTGGTTGAATCAAAAAAAATTTATATAATCACTATCGATTTCTTCCATGCTTTTGCGTACCGTGGTAAAGGAAACAAGCGCCAGACCTTGGCGCTTAATTTAAAATAAAATGCGTCAAGCCCCTGTTGAAGCCGCTTCATATTGGTCCGATGAATTACCTGATGAAGCCGTTCCGTCAAACGATTTTTCAAAGCCTGTTTTTCTGTGGCTTTTATCATCTCTTGTAAAAAAGCCACCGCCACTTCAGGAGAATCAGCATTGACATAAAGTCGTGCCACAAGTTGAGGTAAATACGACGGGCTTTGAGGGAACGCTGTGGCCTGTTCCAAATAATGTGCTGCAGTTAGATAATCATCTTTGTAGTACATGTAATCATAGGCAAAAAAAAGGAAAATCAACATACTTTTCTAGTGTAATAAGGCACCTATATATTGACTGATTAAGGCCTGCGTTTCAATTTGTGGAGCAGGTCTGCATATGTCTTTGCAACGTTGTCCCAGTCAAATTTATCTATAATCAGTTCCCTTGCGTTGGGACATAATTCTTCCCCCCGATCCGCCGCCCGAATAACCCGGATAATTT
The DNA here is from genome assembly GCF_963664415.1 of uncultured Desulfobacter sp. Lineage (NCBI taxonomy): Bacteria > Pseudomonadati > Thermodesulfobacteriota > Desulfobacteria > Desulfobacterales > Desulfobacteraceae > Desulfobacter > uncultured Desulfobacter sp. The sequence goes on from NZ_OY761440.1 coordinate 218,006, forward strand.
TCTCTGCCAATGCCTGGGGATTCTCAGGCGGAACCAAGAACCCCGTTTTTCCATCTTCAATCACATCTTGCACTGCGGGCAGATCAGAAGCAATGACCGTGCAACCGCACCCTATGGCTTCCACCATAGTAAGCCCCAAGCCCTCCTGATCACCACCCCGTGCGACCCGAAAAGGCATGACCGCAAAAGCGGCCCTTTGAAGATGCAGGGGCACCTCATTATTCGGCAGCCCGCCCAGGAATCTGACCACCTCCGACACCCCAAAAGACTGGGCCATGGATCTGTATGTTTTAAGATCCGCCCCCCCCCCGATGACATCCAACCGAATCCCGGAAACCTGGTCCGCAACCTTTGCAATGGCCTGGATAAGCACATCCAAACCTTTTTTTTCCACCAACCGGCCCAAAAAAATGATTTTACGCGCATCATGCCTGCAGTTCCCCGGCACAAATGTATTCTGCAGGTCCACCCCCATGGAGCGGACACTCAATTTTTCAGAACTGCATCCAAGTTTTTCCAAGCAATAAGTTTCCATGGCCCGGCTCACCACCGTGATATGATCAGCCCGGTTCAATACCCATTTTTTAACCCGAGACAAGATTCCCTCGCTATACCCATACAAATCCCCGCCATGAGCAGTAATGAGTAAGGGAATATCAGACCTGAACACCACTTTGCACAAAACGGCAGCAAGTCCCTGGGGAAAAATCCAATGGGCGTGAATTACGCTGATATCCCTTTTTTGAATCAGCCTCCTGCAATGAATGATCAGGCCTGCAAAATAAAAGGGAATCACAAAATACAACCACGGCTTGCGTTTTAGGTTCGTGGAAATCCCATCCCCACCAGTGAGCCGTTCAAAGGGAGCAAAGCAATATCGGAATAAAGAGGCTTTCTCTCCTTCTCCAGGCTTCTCCCCCCTGATATACGGGGCCACAACAATGAGTTTATGGTATTTTTCCAGTCGCCGGCAGAGCAAATTAACAAACTGGGGGTGATGATGGTGTTCTAAATAGGGCCAGGTGCTTGTTAAAACAAGAATATCAGTCATATAAAATCAACCTATCAGGACGTTTTGCAAGGAAAACCAGGTGGCCGGAAAACTGAATTTTCAAAAAATTGCGTTCCCTGTGTCCTAAATTCGATATGGTTGCAAGAATTTCTAATATTGCATATAAAAAGTTGTATTTCCACAGCAGGCTGAACAGCTGATATCGGTTAACCAACTGCCGGATTATGAGTGCCGCGGCATCGGTTTCCGGCCGTATCTCTTTTAAGTCAAATCCCGAATCGTTAAACACACGCACAATCCCATAGGGTGTGAAGTTAAAAATACTGTATGAATGATAGGGTTCCAAATAAGATACGCTGCCGATAAAACTGCCGCCCGGTTTAAGGACTCGAAAAGCATCTGTTATGAGTACGTCAGGGGAACGCACATGTTCCAGTACCTGATTGCTGAAGATTAAATCAAAATGCTTGTCCGGATATGGAAGGTCAACACCGTTGAAACTGGTGATAAAATCATTATTCCGAACTCTTTTTCTCACTTCCGGAGAGTTTTCAATATCCGCGCCGTGCCAGATCGTATCCCCGCTAAGGTGTTGGAACAATTCTATGGAATTTCCTTCACCACACCCCAGGTCAAGAACTGTAGCAGGTTCTGCAAAATCATCATAAAACCGCTTCAAATAAGAATGGACAGAACACGGTGTTGAATGGTCTGCCGGCAAATAATCACAGATCGTTTGATAATTCGCCATGGAAGCAATAAGTTTTTTTATATTCATCACTATAATTTTTGCAATGCGATTATATGATAGTCCCTTATCAAAATTTGCCCCATTCCCTTTTCGAGCAATAAAAACCATTTGGTGACAATGAAAAGGATCAATGCTTTCAAAAAAGCTTTGCATGACATTGGGGAATGGATACAAACCATACCCAGAGCCCCTGATTTTTTTTAAACCAAGTGTTGCTAAATAGGATCTTAAAACTTAATCATTCACTGATCAAGGTTGATCCATCTGTCCTTTGATTTATATCCTGAAGCACAGTTGGACGAAGCTCCTCCCTCAATGAATAAAACACTTCTTCTAATTTATTTGCCATATCCTGCCAGGTGGTTACTTCAGGATAACCGGTTCCCTGATTTTCTAACCGGTTTTCCAGAGTCCGGGCAAGGCTTTGAGCATTATCATGCACATACATCCAGTCCGGATGGTCCTTAAGCAGCAACTTCATACTTCCAACGTCGGCGGCGATCAGCGGGATGTTGCACGCCATTATTTCCCGTGCTTTCTGCGGAAAGCAGTATCGGCCAAAAGCATTGTCCCTGTTACAGATGACAGCGACATCCAATGCATTGTAAGCCAATGGTATTTTGTCCATCGGCAGATTTCCCAGATAATGAATTCTGTCATGTTCAGGGATCGGAATAGAACACGGGCCTGCCAAGACCAAATGAAGATCCGGATATTTTTTTTGCAATATAAAAAATGCATTGATCAGATATTTTGTGCCCCGGTTTTTTGCCAAAGCACCAATGCTTCCGACAATTACAATCTCTTTGGGAAGTTTGAATTCATACCGGCATTTCTCTTTATCAAGGGGGGAAAATAGTCCTGCCGGAACTGCATTTTCAATGATATAATTGTTTTTTGTTCTCCCGTAGGTATCCACCAAATGTTTAAGCGGGGCGCTGACGCATGTGACTGCATCACATTTTCTTACCACAGCACGATAGATTTGTTTGACTATCGGCAAACGGGCCAGCAGAAAATATTCAAAATTATCGTACAGATCAAATACAAGGGGGATATTGTGCTTTTTTGAAAGTATGAATCCAATAATACCGTAAATTGAATCCGAGCAGGCCCAGATGACGTCCGCATCTTTTGCAAGACAATCGGCACGCAGGATAAATTGTATTAAACCCGGTATCTTTAACATTCCGGAATTTATACTTTCCCAAAATTCAACCCGGCCCCCGGATTTTTCCTGATAACTCAGGCAAAGACCTTTAACATGGTGGCGAGCAGCAAGACTGAAGGGGATTTCCCACAGCCTGCCAAAACGGTCATCAATCAAATCCTTCCCAGTATATTGCCTTTTAGTCAGAATCAGTACGCGCACTAGGTTTTGTCCCTGAAATCCAAATAGATTGTCTCTTGGTCTAACAATTCAAGATTACCGTCAACATCATGTTTGTTTTATCCACTTTATTCTTCTATAGATTGGATATAATATCCAATACACATGGTAGAGCATTTTCATCCCGGGATGGATTACATTCTTATAATGGGCGTCCCGTTCTTCTGCAAACCGTTTTTGCAGACTTTTAAAATCCTTTTGAGAGCTGACCCCTGTATCCCGCATAAAGCTTGTGGGATAGCCATGACATTGAATGCTGCTCTTTGCGTGGTATGCCCTTAAAAAAAAATCGTAGTCCATTGCGATGGAAAAAGTTTCATTAAACGGCCCGATTCGATCAAACAGTTCCCTTTTGCAAAAAGCCCCTTGATGCATGATGCAGGTTTTAAAATTAATCATAAAAGAAAATGGCGTGGATTTCATTTTCACAGTTTTTTCATCATCCCCATACAATACACTGAACCCGTGAATATCAATATCCCCCGTCATCCGGCCCACTGCTTTTTCTATTGTATGGTTTTCCAACAAATAATCATCGGCATTTAAAAAAAGGATATAATCACCGGTGGCAAGCCGGAGTCCCTTATTCATGGCCTGGGCAATGCCGTTGTCCTTTTCGGATACCAGCCGGTCCAATCTGACTTCATATTGATAAAGAACTTCTCTGGTGCCGTCGCTGGAATCCCCGTCCACTATAATATATTCAATATGTGGATAGGTCTGATTCAGCACACTGTTTATACAGGTTTCAATATGCTCTTTTGCATTGAGACATACGGTGATTATGGATATTTTCAATTGTTTGGAATTCAAGTATCATCACCCGTAAAATAATACATCTGTTGAGGACTTTTAGGGGTGCTCGGCATGGTTGGGGCCAGCACCCCTTCAACCAGCAGTGGCTGCAGAACTTTAGATCGAAAATGTTCTCTATGTTTCAACCCCAAATGTTTCATAATCTCAGCGGCTGACCGGGGTGTTTTGCAAAATTCCGTGATTATACGGCGTCTTTTTACTTGCTCGGTTACTTGCTCGGTTACTTGCTCGGTTACTTGCTCGGTCAAAGGGATAATTATTTTAAAAATATCATCCTCCATCAGTTGTGGATCTGCGCCGGAATAGGTTTGTGTGAAACGGAAAATGTTTTTCACACCAGAGCCAAGTTCGTCAGCTCGTCCCATCTCTTTAAATACCCGGGCGATAACAGGATTTTTTGGAAAAGGGGTGAAGTTTGAGGGATTAATCAGACCATAACCGTGGGGTTTATTGGCATTTTCTGTATACACTCGTTTTTTTTCGATGATAAACTTGGCTGGAAATGGATTCAAATACTCCCGGTGGATCAAACAGTTGGCAGCCACTTCCCTGAAAATTCGATCCCTTATACTGACCCGCTGGTCACCAATCAGGTGAAATTTATCCGGCAAATGTTTTGCAGTAAACCCCATAAGCCGGTCATAGCTTTCGATCAGATTGGTCCTAATGTCGTCCCTATCATCATATCTGTCGATATTATCCACCCTGAGCAATGCGTCCGTTTTATGGTGAGGCAGAATATTTAGGATAACGTCGTCATTGCCGAAAAGCAGAACGGCAGCCAAGGTAAATCCCTGTTTGCCGGTCTGATAGTCTTTGTGAAAGAGCCGGGCACTTTTCAATAGTTCCATGTCATCCAACTCACCCCAAATGTGGTCCGGTCGCTGCCCTCTTGCCAATTTTCTCACGCGCTGGATAAGATCATTGCGCAAATCGTCCAATGTAACATAAGGGTAGATTCGATTTTCAGAATAGCTGCTCTGTTTTCGCACATATAGTTCAGCCACCAGGTTGGTATTGTCAGTAATGTTGAAATCACCATCTTCATTCCGGTCATAAATCTGGTTGTTGCAGCGATGAACCTGGGAACTTTGTGGGATATCAAGTAAAAGGACTTTTTTACCGTCAATTCTTATTTCCTGGGGCAGAATATACAAAGGCGGGTTCAATTTTTGAGGATTATTTAAGGCCGTAACCAAGTCTTTCTTCATTTGCCCTAAAGCCTCTGTTTCAACGCCTGTTATAGTGCCGTCATCCTCCACACCTAAGAAGACAAGCCCGCCGTTACGGTTAAGAAAAGCACAAATACTTTGATAAACATCTGAGGTAATCTTTACCCGGCTTCTTTTAAATTCAACGGTTAGTCCTTCTCCGTTGGAAATAATATTCAAAAACTTATTTATTGTCATAATTTATAGTATATTCAAGTAGTCTTGTCTCCGGAATCCTTTTCGTTCCAATTTGCCGGCAAGTTTTAATTTTGAAATCTGTTTTTCCACCGCCCGGGTTGACAGATTCAATAATTCGGACAGTTCTTTTATGGTTAACTGTACTTGCTGATCTCAAGGAGTGACAAATCAACAACCTTGAGTCCCTGGTTCGGAAAATTTACTACTTATCATTTTCTCTATCAATGTATTTTAAGCAATATTTTTTCAACAGTTTATAATGTGTATGATATCTAACGGCTATCAGATTCCCCCACCCCTTTTTATCATCGAGTTTACTGGGGTATTCAACGAACTTTTTCCATTTATGGTTACCACCATATTTTATAATTGGGTACCACTCGGAAACCATCACTTTATACCCTTTATCAAGGAGGAAATTGGCTAAATTATAAACGTTGTACCCCAGCGGTGTAGTTTTGGCGTCTTCAAACTCACAGACTATTACACCAGGTTTTAAGATATCCCATGGGAGCCCTTTCAACACAAAAAAATCATACCCTTCCGTATCTATTTTCAAGAAGTCTATGACCTTAATGTCAAACGATTGAATTACTTTTTTTAGTGTGGTTGTATTCACCTTATCTGTGCTTTCATGACTCTCATGGAACGCCGAAAGCCCACTAATACCAGAAGACTGATTACTCGTATAAAAGTCAATATTTTCCTGTTCTTTATCTGCCAATGCTCTTGGATCTATTATCACATTTTTATAATCGCCAAACCCAGCCTTTAGTTGCTTTCGGTTATTTACATCCGGCTCAAACGCATAAACTTGCCAATCTGAATTTGCAAAGGGTTCCAAGGCGCTGCCCCAATGAGCCCCGACGTCAATCATCACACCTCGCGGATGGGATTCTTTCAATATTGTATAAACAAGCTTTGATTCATCAACTTCAACACAAACACGTAATTGTGGACAAATGTAAGAGAGATTGAGAAGGCAGGCGATATGAGAAAGACTTCTTTTGGTAAGTTGCAAAATACCCTGCTTTTTTAAAATACGAAGCGCAGTTTTCAATTTTCTTTTAATAACCATGTGTTTTATCCTTAAGCGGTATCTTTTTTAGCAACCAAGGCAACCAGATCTTCAGCAAATTTTTTTCTGATTTTTCTAATATTGAAGTAGTCTGATACAACTTCTCTTGCCGTATCAGCAAGTGCATCCCTTGTATTTCTATTTTGACAAAGCTCCTTTATTGCACAAATAACAGCTGACACGGATGATTCTGTAACAATTTTTGCCGCTGAATGCTTTTTAAGGAATTGTACACTATTCTCCCATTCTGGACCCACGCATAGTATTGGTGTACCTGAAATCATATACTCCGGAAGCTTATTCTGGAAAGAGTATTGGGTATATGCCTTTGACTTTTCATCAAAATTTCGTGCTATAATTAGAATATCACTATGTCTCAGTAAAGATCGATATCCGGATAGTGTTCCATACCCCTGGGCAATGACACCATCAAACCTGTATGCATACGCTTCAGCTACGGACAAAAAAGAGTCTTGTGTATTCAATACCAACTCAATTCGAATCTCTTGAGTTTTATTTAATTCATGCACTGCTTTGGCCACCAATTTTATCGTCTTGCTTTCTTTTTCAGCAGACAGAGCACCTGCATGTAATAGTCGAATACAAGTTTTTTTCATTGTCTTTAAATTTTGGCCAGGCATAAAAACTTCTTCTCTTGACGCAGGAGTCCATTGCTCAGGATCTATTCCGTTGTGCAAAGGTTCAAACGGGACACTATAACGCCTTGAAAAAGATAGAGCCATGTTAGAAGATATCGCATAATTTTGACGCGATACCTTAAACACCTGATCGAGTTGATTTCGGAACAACCTTCTTAGCCAGAAGCGATCTAAAGTGTTTGGAGAACTTGCCATCAATCCTTCGTAATCATCCATGATATGAGTAACAAGAGGAAGCTTTAACCGGGTTGCCAGTTTTAACCCGATGTCTAAAAAGAAAAGAGGAGACCCTACGATACGCAGGTAGATAATTGATGGACGAAAAGCCCTGATTTGAGACAGTATATTGGGTGTATTAATACAATAACAATCAATAAATTGTAATTTGCGAAGAACAGGACCCAAAACAGGAATCTTCTCTGAAACACCTTTGGGTTGTATGTATTGCTCGTACTTCATAGATATTTCATCCCTGGGAATTCTCGTGGATAGCTGCATTATCCTATCTGGTGCCCATTCATGGAACAAAGATCCGAGAAGACTCCCGGTGGCATTAGAACAACTCAGTGAGGTCATTGAGATTATAACTATTCTTGGCAAATTTTTCGTCATGGTTTGATGAACATTTTTTAATTGTTTGTATCAAAGTAAATAACTTCTATATTAGGACACCTATTTTTAATATTGAAATCTTTCTTGTCTCGTAAATACGCCTTACCTGATTTATTCCCGGCTGTACTCTCTGCCTAAAAATATCGGCAGCTCCTCTCTGTCAAATATTTCCAGATGACCACCTTCCGTACAATTTACCACCCGCCTTCCGTGCTGTTCAAACGTATGCTTGGCAATTCTGTAAGCCAATTCACTTTGAAACAGGTCCGGCAATTCCCATTTAACGCCTCCGGCAAAATAGTTCTCATCAAAATGGTCCTGGTCTGATTCCCCGCTTTCCACAATCTTATTGGGCGGCCCTTTCGAATAAAAATAGTGGTCAGCTCCGACCAGGGCCACCTCGGAAAATCCCATGTGAAAAGCTAACTGCATGGCAACATAGGTAACGGTATGCCCCTGGAAGACACTCAATGAGCAGTCTTCTGCAAAAACCCCGCCTATGGTTGTTGAATGCAGAAAATGAACATTTTTGCGATCCTTTACCCCGAAGCCCGAAGCACGGCTGTCCACGAACAAGGGGGTTGATGTTGTGTTGTAAAACTTTAAATTCTGCTTGAGAACAAATGAATTCACCGCAACAATAGCACTGGGCCGAAAATCCGTCTTATCAAAAAGCAGGTTGATTTTATTTAGCCCGAAGGTAAACACCCCTGAAACCATTAATGCATGAAAGTCGGTTTTCAGAAGCGACGGTCCGTTGCAGAGAATGATACATTTTTCGCCATGTCTGATATTTCGAATCCTTGTAATTTTTTTTCTGGACTTCCAGGAAAGCGGATTCAGATCCCAGCAAAACCGGTACCAGAGAAATGCTGCAGATCGTCTATACGGATTAATTGTTTTCATTTAATTTTGTCCTTTTAAACAGGGTCGAATAGACGAGACCCTATGGCACCGTCAACTGCTATGGTTGCGCCGTGGGTAAACCCGGCATCTTTTCCGGCAAGAAAAAGGGCAAGGCCGGCAACCTCCTCGACCTTTCCTATCCGTCCTATGGGATGAAAATCTGCTAGATCTTCATACCCTTTCTCATTTCCTTCAAATCCTGCTTTCAGCATCTGGGTCTCTATGGCGGCAGGTTCAATGGCATTTATCCGAATCCGGTGCCCGACATCCACCGCCAGCGCCCTTGTCATACCGGCAATAGCGGCTTTGCTGGTAGCGTAGGCCACAAATCCTTTTTTGGTCAGGCGGGCATGGATTGAGCCGATATTGATTACCGCGCCCTGATTTTTTTCAAGCTCAGAAGCAAGACCTTTGATCCAGACAAACGGGGCGATGAGATTTACATCCATTGTGCTATGCCAATCGTTGACGGACAATTCGTCCAGTCCCCCCAGAATTTGGACTGCAGCATTGTTAACAAGCACATGTATGGAATCTTTTGGGCATTCTTTTTTTATTGTTGTAAAAACGTCCTCGGCATATTTTTCGTCACGGACCGTTTTCTCCAAATCCACCGTGATGTAGAAATCAAATTTTGTTCCGCTATCCGGTTTTATATTTTTATCCGTTGCAACAACAAAATAACCCGCACCCTTAAAGCACGCGGCTAATGCTTTGCCAATACCGCCGCAGGCACCGGTAATCACGGCTGTTTTTGTATTATCCATTAAGAAATTCCCGAACTTTTTTGATCGCCTCCAGGCTTGTACGGCGGACCGCTTCTCTGGTATTAGAACCGTTATGGGTACCGAAAATACACCGTTCCATGCTTCGCAGGGGAGAATCTCCAGGCAGGGGCTCGGTCTCAAAAACATCCAGTGCGGCTGCTGAAACATGCTGCCGTTCAAGGGCGTCGAATAAGGATGTTTCATCAATTAAAGGCCCTCTGGCAACATTGATCACATGCACGCCCTGTTTGCATTTCTTAATTGTTTCCTTATTAAACATGTGATGATTATGTGCATTCAGGGAGCAGGTGAATATTACAAAATCCGCTTCTTCAAGCCGTGCCGGCCAGTCAGCCCTAGTGACGGCAGCAATATCTGCATTGCCTTCAACACCTGGATCATAGGCAATCACCTTCATTTGCAGAACGTCCAGCCGCCTGGCAAGGTGTTTACCAATATCCCCGAAACCGACAAGCGCCACTGTTTTATCCCCGAGGCTCATGCCTGCCGGTTTAATCCATTTGTTGTCCCGGCGTACACTCCTGTCAATTAAAAACAGGTCCCTGGCAAGTCCGATTAAGTAAGCGACGGCAACGTCCGCGACCTCCGCGCCGAACATATCCGGGGTATTGGTTATGGGAATGCCTAATCGACTGCAGGCATCAAAATCCACATTGTCCATACCGATCCCCCATTTGACCGCTGCTTTCAACCTGCCTGCACTTGCTGCTGCAAACACGCTTTCGGTTGCCGGATCATCACCGATAATCCAGGCGTCAAATTCCGGAAGAAGAGATTTCAACTCTTTTTCGGTCAATGTCTGGATGACTTTTGCAGGTACCAGTTCGATGCCCGATTTCGCAGCCGGATTAATAAATTCGTCAAATAATCCCAGCATGGGCGGGCAGGTAACAACCACTTTTTTCATTACATTTTCCTTCCATCAAAGTATTGTGCCGCAATTTGCGCAAATTCCCAGTCCTCGGGCTCATCAATATCAATGGATTCGAATTTCGGGCTAATCAGCATGGCCGGTTTTTTACCAATTCGGGCATTGGTAGCGGTAAAGGATTCTTTTGTGAAAAGATACAGATTGCTGTTCTCTTCATACCAGGGCTCCAGGTCCTGGGTCTGGATCAAATTATCCGGATCATGGTTGACAGCGCTGCAGTCTTCACGGTAAAAACGGGTCTGAATTTTATTAACAGTAAATACAGAATCCGCTTCGCCTGTCTGAATTTTTTCTTTGAACATGCGCAGTCCTTCCAAAATCGTATCTGTTGAAAGGAAAGGATTGGTGGCGTGGGTCATCAAATAGCAATCGGCATCCAATCCTGCCACATCATCAGCCAGGATCAGGTTCATGCTGACGTTGTCGCCGCATAATTCAGGTTTTCTGTCCCTGATCATCACACGGTCGCTGTCTGTCAGCCCGTTTCCAGCCAGAATTTCCCGTGCATCGGTATTGATTACCACCCGGTCAACATCCTCAATGGCCAGCAGGGTGTCCAATATCCAGCGGAACAAGGGTTTGCCATGCAACGGTTTAAAATTTTTTCCTTTCACCCGCTGGCTGTTGGCCTTTATGGGCAGCAATGCAACGATTTTATTAGTTGTCATAGTATTTTCTCTCCTGATCTTTTGGGTAAAAATAGGCCATTTTCATTTTTTCTGACAACTCAAGATGCTCTTTGCTCCCCCTGTAGGTTCCCCAGTACATATAGAGCCTGAATTTAACGATCTCGATAAATTCAGACCTAAGGCATCTTTGTTCCACAGCTTTGGACAGGTCGGCAAACAGTCCTGAAAAAAAAAATCGTATAAAATCTGACCGGGTGAAATGCAGTTCCGGTGCAATGCTCTGCAATGCGTAGGCTTCCCGCTCATACCGGTTTAACACCTGGGTCCAGGTTTCATCATGGATATGATAAACTTCGGCTTTGGCGGCATAACCCACATGCCTGCCGGAAGCCGCCAACCGTTTTGCTAGATGCATATCTTCCAGACCTGTCAGACTTTCGTCAAAAGGGTATTGCTCCCAGCATTCCCTGGTGATTGCCGCATTGGCATTGTTGCAGAAATATCCTTTCTGGGGAAGCTTGTCATAGTTGGGAAAGGTCTTGCAAAAATGAACATTTTCAGAAAATTTGGTTGTATCACGCCCGATCTGTCTACCGTAACAATACGCTACAGATCCGTCTGCCAGAGGGGTCAAAAGATGCTCAAGCCAGCCGCCGTTTACCGGGATACAGTGGCCGCTGACAAAAACAAGATACTCTCCTTTTGCAGCCCTGCATCCGACATTAAGTGAATAGCCGAAAGTGAAGTCTGATTTCTTAATATTTTCAATGCGGCAGCCATGTCTTTCTGCAATTTCCAGGGTGCTGTCTGTTGAACCGGAGTCCACTACCACAATTTCCACATCCATTTCAGCGAATTTCTGGCCGGCAATTGCACGCAAAAGCTCATCCAGGTATCTTTCTTCATTATATGTCCTTATGATGACACTTGTTGTTACCGGCATAACTCAAAAACTCCAGGGCGCGGTTCCCGGCGTTTTCATCTCTAAAATAAAACATTGGCCACCTTGGGGATCTGTATCCGTATCTTCAGATACAGCAGACGTGACAAACAGCATGTCCATTTCAGGGCCGCCGAAGCAGCAACTAGTCGGCCTGGATACGGGAAGGTCTATGCTTTGTGTTATTTTTTTCCTGGTGGGGTCAAGACATACGATCTGTCCCCGACCCCACAGGGCCAACCAGATCATACCGTCCCGGTCGAGGGCTCCGCCGTCCGGCTCTCCGCCGTAACCGTTGAAATCGTATAGCTCTTCTACATGGTGGAGTCCGGCTTTATCTGCTTTGTAAAGATCAATTTTCCGGTAAAAGGAATCTGAAATGGCCACATGGGAGGAATCAATCCAGACAAATGTGTTGGGAATACCGGTCATAATCGGTAGTTCCTTTAGGTATCCATCCCTGTTGAACGAATATAATCTCCCGTTTCTACCATCCGGAGCCCATTGCATGGTGCCAAAATACAAAGTACCGTCAGGTCCGGCTGAGCCGTCGTTGGTTCTGTGTGTTTCCGGTATGTCAACTTCTGCAATAATTTGCTTGACTCCATTTTGGAGATCAATGCAATAGACGCCTTTATCTGTAACTATCCAAACGAAATCAGGATCTGACACACTTGGAATAATTGCCGTTGGCGTATATGCGAACTGCCATTTTTGAAAGTAATCTTTTGATTGGGTGTTTATTGGCTTTTCAAACACGCATTTATTCAGGATATCAAGCCACAAAAAGCAGTTCCTCCCACCTATCCAGATGGGACTTTCTCCAAGTTTACAAAAAAAAGAAGAATATGTTTTAATATCATTTAACATCTATCCGCCAATCCGCTCTATTAAAGTTGCCGTTTTCCGTAAATAGTATGCAACTATTTTCGTCTTGTTAGACAAATTGAGCGGTTTAATATCTTTATGCTTGGGAGGAGTTACGACTTCCGTACGTCTTGCCAATTCAAACAAAGCAAGATCCTTTTCAACAAATGGCAGCACACGTTCACGTATATTGCCGGGAATCTTTTGATCTTTACGGGAAACATTTTTGGTTCGAACGTTCCAATCAGAAAAATAAGCGGGATAAAGCGTTGTAAGTGTATAAAACGATTCTTTTAATTTAGAAAGTGGAAACAACAAAAGGGTTCCATTCGTTATACATTCCTGAATGGTAGACAATTGACCTCCTGAAAGAAATCTTACCTGACCATCGATGTACATCTTCTGGTGCCCATCTTCTAAAGCCCAGCTTATATAATCATCTATAGATAAAATTTTTGCCTCTGGAACAAGAGTCGTATGATTTCGGTGATAAAAATAGTGTGAAACAAATCTATCAACCGGGTCTCTGACCCAGCATAGGGAGATTGTACTCATATCATTAGTATCATATGGCAGACTTAACGATAATTTGTGGCCGGTTAAACATCGAAGATTCGGATAATGGTCAATAATTTTTTTGATTTGTTCACTCGTATATTGATAGTCATTCAGGATGCTATTTACACTATATAAAGTCTTTCCAAAATTCCTTGATAAAAAATCTGAGACACTTGAACCGCCGCATTTAGGAATATGTAGATGTATAAAAATTGTTCTCATTGGAAAAAAGCTGCTCCGCTCTATATCTTTTTTATAAAATTCACCAATAGTGAGTCACCTTGATTTATGATTTAAAACCTGCATATCGAATTAACAATGCTGTCCCAAAGGAATGTGACGATTGATCATGATGGCCTCTTTGATATTTGCATATCAATGTCATTAACTTAAGAGTGCTTCGCGCTTAAGCAATTGAATTTATATACAAATATTGAAATTTCAAGATCGACATGATATACTCAATTCTAATAATAATTGCGAGTTATCAAAAACAAAGTGGCATATCATGCCGAAACTTTTTAACAAATCTAACAACGCTGGCACGGAATCTGGTTTCCAATATCTGTGCTGGGTTGATCGGATTTCTTCAAGAAATCATCAATTCTGATCAATTTATCAAGCAACATCGCCAAAGTCCAACCGATTTTATCCGCAAACGAAAACTTACTTTTTCAACCTTGATATTCTTTCTCATAAATATGGTTAAAGGCTCATATCAGGACGAACTTGATCATTTCATCAAATCTATTTTTGGATTTGAAGTAGTCAAACGAGTTGTTTCCAAAGCCGCTTTGGCTAAAGCAAGGATGAAACTGAAATATGAAGCTTTCATAAACCTCAATATGCGTTTGACCAGCTACTTTTATGAAAATTTTAAGCCAGAGCAATGGCACGGGTTTAACCTGCTCGCCATAGACGGAACAACTGTTCGTTTACCTCGAATAAAGGCCATATCTGCACATTTCGGAGTCTTGAATCCAAGACAGGGGGACAAATGCCCCATGGTAAGGGTCTCACAAATGTTTGATCCTGCAAATAAAATCTCAGTGGATGCCATTATTGAATCCAAAAGCGTTGGTGAACGGGAATTGGCAGCGTTTCATTTTTTGAATTGAATGCCAAACGACTTAGTCAATGTCATAAAGTTAAGAGCTCTTGTTGAAAAATTATGTAAATACAGAATATTATGCTATACTCAGTTTTAATAATAACCCAAAATATTTCTTGTAGCTGCCCCAATCCACCTGGGCACATTCACCGGGGGCGAACACCAGTTTTAACCCTACAACGTTACTTATGTTATAAATAACTTGAATTTATTCAATATATCTGTCATGTTTTGGAGAAAAATCCAAAAGGAGGCAGATGATGTTGCCCAATATTCGCCAAAACGACTATTTGTACCCGATTCCAAAATTTGACCTTAACGCCCAAGATATTGAAAAGTTCAATCATGAGCTTAGCTGCTTCCATTCTGAGTTTCACGACTATTTCAAAAGAAGCGAATCAAGAGAGCATTTTTTGAATTACATGAGTGGACAATTCAGCGAGCTTGAAAGAAAATCCATTGAGCCAATTGCTCTGAATGTCAAAGGCGGCAATGTACGAGCTATGCAGCGGTTTGTGAGCGATGCGCCATGGGAGGATGATAAAATAATGGTTAAATATCGTAATCTTGTTGCATCTGATCTCCAAAGTCCAGATGGCGCTCTGATTTTTGATGAATCCGGATTTGCAAAAAAAGGAAACGAATCTATAGGCGTTTCAAAACAATATTGCGGTAATCTTGGTAAGGTTGATAACTGCCAAGTTGGGGTGTTTGCCGCTTACGCCTCTGAAGCAGGATATTCCTTGGTTGATAAACGCCTTTTCATTCCGGAAAAATGGTTTGGCGATGACTTTGAATCTCGTAGAAAAAAATGTAAGCTACCTGCGGAAACTATATTTAAGACTAAGCCTCAATTAGCAGTGGAAATGTTAAAAAACTTAGCCGATGAAGGTACTCTTCCGTTCAAATACATTTTGGCAGATTCTCTTTACGGCGTCAGTCCAGAATTCATAGAAGCTGCAAACAAATTGGTTGGCACTACCTATTTTGTATCAGTCCCCGGCAAGACACTATGCTGGCTGAAATCCCCTGTTACTATAGAAAAAAAATATAAATATAAAGGCGAACAACACACAAAAACCGTTCTTTTTGACACTGAAAAAAAGCCCATATCTTTGTCTGCTCTTGCTAAAAATACGAATTCCTATTTCTGGTACCGACGAAAAGTATCTGAGGGGACCAAAGGACCAATTGTTTATGAATTCACTCGCCAGCGAGTGACACTTTCAGGCGAAGGGCTCCCCCAACGAGAAGTATGGGTGGTCATACGCAGGTCCATCGGTAAAAATCCTGAATACAGCTACTATATCAGCAATGCTTCAAGCAGCGTCCGGCTGCCGCTATTTGTTTGGCTGAGTGGTATGCGCTGGGCAATCGAGCAATGTTTTGAGGAAACAAAATCAGAACTGGGCATGGATCAATATGAGGTTAGAAAATTTCCAGGCTGGCATCACCATATAATAACATGCATGCTTGGACATTTTTTCCTCTGGCACCTGAAAATCAGGCTGGGGAAAAAAAGCTCCATCTATTACGCTGGCCCTGCTGAGATTCTTGTTTCAAGCCCTTTTACCGATAAGGGAGAATGATTTGGATACTTTGATTGACCAAGCTCTATGGATTCAAAATCGAAATCACAAATCCTATCTATCACATCGAAAACGTAAAATTATTATGACTGGGGGCTTTTGTTAAATAACGTTGTAGGGTTAAATACGGGGTGACTTTTGGCGGACGAATTTTACGAACATAATCTCCTGTTCGACAGCCGTAGGTATACGAAATCCGGAAAGCCCTATCAATAAAGAGATACAGCTATCCCTCTAAAATGGCGTAGTGCCTACATATTTTAAGTGTTTATCCTATGGGCTTGATTTTCGCAGGAAGTTTTATGTTTAATTTTTTAAATAGGTTACGCTGATTTTGAGTGAGTTCTGTGTACTGTAGTACACGCCCATCTTTATGCAAAAATTCGCCTAAATAGAGCCGTTCCAGCTCGGCGCGGACCCTGGGCCAGCTCAAGCCGGTCTCCAGCTCGGTAATCCGCACCAGGAGCAGGGCCAGCCAGCACAGCAGGACATGAGAGCGGATGCGGTCGTCTTTGGTGTGGTAGACAGGCCGGAGGGACAGGGTGGACTTTAAAGTGCGGAACGCGCGCTCGACTTCCATGAGTTGTTTGTAGCCAAGGGCGATATCCTCAGCCGACAGGCTTTTGTCGCTTGTGCTCAAAAGATATTTGCCGTCCAGCTTTTCCGCCTGCTTAATCTTAGCCTTATCCACCGTCAGCTTGCCTGACTTCAGTTCCTTGAGGTATCTGCCCATGGACCGGTGTGCCAGGAGAGCATATTTGGATTTGAGATATGCTTTGCCGGACCGTTTGTTCAGTGCCGCCAGCTCCGTTTCGATCCGCTCCAGGTTCCTTGCCCTGACATGTTTGTCGTGTTCAGCCTGTTCTGGGTTGTAAGCGATGACGAACCGGCGCCTGCCGCTGCCCTCACCGACAAAGACCTCTTTGATATGGAGATTGTCGTTGACCTTTTTGAACCGCCCACCCCGGTTCAGGGCTTCTTCATTTACATTGGGGCCCCTCAACTTTTCACCAAGGATGTACTGTCCCCCGGTTCTTTGGAGGTTTTTTCGATTCTCTTCGCTGGTCATGCCACGGTCCATGGCCCAAATCACGTTGCCAAGCCGCCAGTCGTTCAAATCCTTTTGAACGGTATCGACGCACTTGGCGTCATTTTGGTTGCCCGGCAGAACCCAGCAACGGACCGGGATACCTTCCCGTGTCACGGCCAGGCCAATGGTGACTTGGGGCAGGTCATCTCTTTTGTGTTTAGATTTCCCAAAAGCAAGCAGCTCCGAGTCGTTGGTGTCTTCCATTTCAAAATAAGTGTTGGTTGTATCAAAGAAGATCAGGTCCACCGTGAGATTCAGCAGTTGAGCCGTTGTCCAGAACACCTTCTCTTGGATGGCCTCCGCATTCTTAAGCAGGAAGTCCATACTCCGGTAAAGGTGCTGAACCTTGATCGGCGCCTCAATGTCCAGATGAACATCCTTGGCTACCCACTCTTCGACGGCAAGTTTGGAAGACGGAGCCAGTGCCCTGTTGGCCACCATTGCAAAAATCGCATCCGAAATCGGCGCTTTGAACTCTGTGTGTTTCAATGCATTGGCAAGGCAGCGGTCAATCCCAATGCGTTCCCACAAGCCTTTGAGCAGCAGGGCTCCCCCTGCCGGCCTGCTGGATATGAACTTGAGCCCGGCGCTTTGGGCTTCAAGGTCCTGAATGTCTTCGGGGCTGATGAACCGGCTGAGGCTGCTGACTAAGCGCTTGAGGGCGGCTACGTCGAGTTGGTCCCGCCGCCCGAAGGAGTAGACGACCTCGGCTCGTGAATAGCCTTTTTCTGGATGACGAGTATTGTGGGCTAACTGAACATACTCGACCTCGGACCCATCTTTGTTTCTGCGTTTTATTGTGCGTACATACATGCCCATAGAAAAAGCATGTATCGTCATTAATGTCAAGCATAAACCAACAAGTCGTATGCCTACAAGTTTTGGCGTCAGGAATCACATTCGAGCTGATTTTATTGGATATTTTGACAAAATTTTAACAAAAGGAACCTACAACTGTCGAACACAGGATAATCAGTCACAATGGTAATGCCGCCGTCAAATCCGTTTTCCTGTATGCGCTGAAATACCTGCCTTGCTGTATACACATGGGTTTCAAGCATCCTGACAATGTCATTTTTAAACGGATCCAGCTTGAAAAAAATGCCAAAGCGATAGGTCTTACTGGAGATACTCTGCTTCAGGAACGTCAGGAAAAGGCCAAGCCTGTCCTTAATGAGTTCAAAAAATGGCTGGATGACACTGTCGAGATAACGCCTCCCCAAAACTCAAACATCAAGTATTTCGAATTCGCTTCAAATGCCGAACTGAGCAGCAGTGTCGCTGTGATAATGAGCTATTTTCGGCCTGATTCTCATGATGAAATTCTCCGCTCAAGTCATTAGTTACCGACTCCGCAAAGCGGAGTCGGTAATCATTTCCTCATCAATCGTTTGCTAAATTTGATAAAAGCCTTCAATATGCATTTTTCAATAAAATTTCTTTTTATATAGTCTTTATTGATCAATTCAGTTAAAGAGTGTGTAAATAAAACAAGCTGTCTTGACGGGTGCTCTTTTTCAAGCTGTTGAAGCATTTCATGATATGAATATCCCAATTCATTTATGATTGATTCGCCAAGCATTCTTAAATAATCATGATACAGACGCCATGTTTGAGTGTCCTTATCTAATGACATCCATTTGTTTACACTGTTTTTAACAGGTTTTGTATTTTTATTGACTGTAATTTTGTCTCCAAACACCCAATTAACTTGACCCGTCTGCCCATAATTTATCATTTCTGGTTCATACTCTATATTTAGGTATTCGCAGATGCGTTTAATTTTATTATCCGGTTCTGCAACAATATCCTCGTATCTGATAACAAGTACATCGCGTTTAATTTGTTTAACGCCCTCAACCAGTAGAATAGGAGCATTCAATAAATCTCGTTTGTAATAATATAAAAAAAAGAGGTTTTCCTTGACCCACGTATTCAAGATGGAACTCAGACAAGCCAATGGGTTTCTATACAAAATTATAAATTTTGCTTGGGGGAAAGTTCTGTGAAGATCAGGAATTATATTATAATAACGAGGTGTTTTATCCAAAAAATAACTTTTGCCTTCACTCTTCAGCTTTTTTTCATATAGAAAGGTGTACATTCGACGTACACCTTCATAGTAATCATCAATTCCATTAGGCAATGATTGTATGAAACCGGTCACAGCGCGATGAGCCAATGATGCATCGAACTCTGCCTCATACCCTATCTGTCTGGTAACATAAAACGGGTGGAGCATGATCCACGGTTCAGAGACGGTGTGAATTTTTGAATGTGTTCCAAGAATCCTTTGCAACATTGTCGACCCAGCCCGTGGTTGGGAAATAATAAAAATTAGATTGCTACCTAATGAATGTGTCATAGTTAAATATGTCAAATATAAGTTGTTAACGTATTTGGTAGTTTAAAACAGCTTTAATCATGAAAAATTTTAACCTTTTATATATTGAAAATCGACAATTTTCCTTCATGTATCTATTTATATGAAGTGCGATATTGTCTCTTTGATTTTTAATAACAACCTGTTTTTTCTTTTGCGGCAAAGCATCAATTAAGTGTCGGTTTTTCAAAAAAACGTTAAATAAATTTTCATAATAAATCTTACCATTTGAATGTGAAATCCCCTCTCCATGCTGTCTGTAAAAAACTGAATCATGCTTGACATGTTTCACATGAGATGCTGCAGCAAGACGAATTTTGAAATCCCAATCTTCAAATATAAACAAATTTTCATCAAATAGTCCTATCGAATCAAGCAATTGCTTTTCAATTAGCCAATTGCGCAATGTCATTTTATGAGTCAAAACTTCAAACAGAATGTCTCCCTGCGCACCGTCATGCTCCCTTCTGAATGGCTTTAGAAAATTACTGTCCTTATCGACCAAAACAGAGTCTGAATAAGCCCATCGGCATTCAGGGTTTTTTTTTATATTTTTCAATTCAAGCTTTAGTTTATCTGGGTGCCAGAAATCGTCCCCCGCAACGATTGAAACATATTTAGTACGAATTCTCTTTAGTCCACCATTGAAATTTTGGGGGATTCCGTAATTTTTATCATTAAAAACCGTTTCAATAATCTTTGGATATTTTCTTTTATATTCCAATACGACTTCCCTTGTACAGTCTTGTGAAAAATCGTCACAAACTACTATCTGATGAGGTGGATAGCTTTGCTTCAACAATGATTCGAGACATTCGGATATATATTCCCCGCAGTTATAAGTTGGAACAACAACACCTATGCTATCCATTTTATTTCTTGACGAATTCATTGATCGTTTTTGCTGTTAAATTAGTAATAAAATTTTTCATTCCAGGGTAAACGGGAAGACTAAGTATTGATTTTGATAATTTCTCCGTTACTGGCAGGTCAAAAGTCTTACAAAGGTCTGAATAAACCTTTGATTTGTGGGGTGGGACCGGGTAATGAACCATTACCCCGATTTCGTTTTTATTCAAATTTTCAATTAACAAGTCTCGGTATCCATTTTTACATCTTATAACAAATTGATGGTATACGCATGCATTATCATTAGTATTATCTTTATAAGGGATTACAATACCAGCATCCTCCTTCAAAGCCGTTTTGTACACTTCCGCTATCTTCTTTCGATCGTTGTTCCATAGATCAAGGAATTTTAATTTTACGTTTAAAAAGGCAGCCTGCATTTCATCAAGTCTATTATTAAATCCCTGAACAGAGTTATAATACTTTTTCTCCGATCCGTAATTACGGAGTATCCTAATTTTTTTATTAAGTTCAGAATCATTGGTTGTAACTGCTCCTCCGTCACCCAGACATCCAAGGTTTTTAGTGGGGTAAAAGCTAAAACCTGCCGCGTCTCCAAGGTTCCCGGCTTTGTTCCCTTTATATATTGCACCATGGGCTTGGGCCGCATCTTCTATCAGTTTCAGGTTATGCTTGTCAGCGATTTTTTTTATTTCTGCCATATCTGCACACAACCCATATAAGTGGACGGCAATAATCGCTTTTGTCTTAGGTGTAATTTCCCTTTCAATCAGTGCCGGGTCAATGTTGTAGGTCCGGATATCTGGTTCTACGGGAACAGGATTCGCCCCGGTGTGAGAAACCGCAAGCCAGGTGGCAATGAAGGTATGCGCCGGAACAATCACTTCATCGCCGGAACCGATACCGAATCCACGAAGGATTAAGCTCAAAGCGTCAAGGCCGTTGCTGACGCCGATACAGTACTTGGTGCCGCAGTATTTGGCAAAATTGTCCTCAAAGCTTTCCAGCTCCCGGCCAAGTATATAGATTCCGCTGTCAATAACCCTTGCCGCAGCCTCTTTCAATTCGTTGGCCACATCTCCATGAACAGCCTTAAAATCAAAAAAATCAATCATAGGACACCGTTGCTTTATCCATATTCGTTATTTCGTTCTGCCAGGCACCTTTTCCAAATCGGCTACCCATCAAATCATACAACGGCATAAAAAGTTCCCTTATGAAACCAAAATCAGATTTCGGGATGAGATGCCTATAATTATTGCCGTTTTTAAATCGTTTCCCTATTGCATTAAGATCTTCTTTGAAATTTACATTAAATTGATGTTCGGATAGACCAAAATATCTTGTTATTTTGTTTAGCTCCGTTATAGGATCGGATTTAAATAATTCATAATTGATCAATTTGTCCGCGTGAAGGTGCCGGAAGAAAAAATAACTTCTAATTGCTATGATGAAAGCCATGATTCGGACATCGCCGCTCAGGAGGGTTGGTACGTTTTCATAAGCTTCCGGAAAATCCCTGCTGTTCTCAGAAATGGTTGGCATCAACTGAGGCAACGCATCCTGGAACCATTTGTCGTAAAAATCATTGCGGATTAATGAGGCAAGAATATCCATAGGGTCACGCCAGATCCCCCAGAACTCAATCGCAGGAAACTCTTTCTGGATCCAGCGTATACTCAGATGGTTTATGGTGGTCTTCATCAAGTGGATTTTTCCGGGAACAAACTCAAGTACGCTTGAGTATTTCTCAAACCAGGGAGATTCAATATAATCTCTTTCGAACCGTCCTGATTCAAGTTCGGAAAAAAAATGATGATCCTCTTTAGAGGCAGAAGCAACGGTCGTTATCTGGTTCATTTTACGTCGAATGCTGCCGCTGTTGAACGGATGGAATATCAACTCAATTTGCGGGTGTGTTGCAAGGATTCTTGAAATGGCGGATGAGCCGCATCTGTCAAAGCCGTTTAGTATAAAATTATTTGATATCACTATACAATACCCAGTCTATAAAAGTCATGAACCACAGCATGGGCGTCAAATCTTTCTTTAAAATTTATTAATCCTTCATTGAGATATAGACCATCCCTCTCAGTAGAAATACCAAAATCAAAATAATTGTATTCAGAGTAATACTCCGTCAGTAGATATGAAAACAATGCGTCAAGTCCACCAATTTTTCTACAGTTCTCATTTCCAGCAATATATTGTGTATGCGCAACACCTTTGTTTTCAAAGATGACGGTTCCGCCAATAATCTCATCATCTATTCCAACAGAAAAAAGTTTAATATTATTGGGGAATCTACTTTCCAACATCTGTATTTCACGCAAACTATGAACTGGTTGTTTATTATATTTATTTTCTAATATTTCACTTAAGATTTCCCAAAATAGCCCAAATGTATTTGTTTTTTTAATAGTTATTCCTTCTATCTTAAATGCATTTTTAATTGATTTGATTTTCCTTTTGCTAAATTTTATTCTTCTCTTTAGATCAATTGTTGATGAAATATCACGCCTGTACAGTTTCGCATTATTTCTGAAAAGTGCGTAAAGATCTTCTTGCGCAGGTTTGTTATGATAAATAAAAGGTATTGCCTTATATAAAAAAGTATGAATGCCATTGCTCTGTAAATACAAAAATAGGTGCTTAAAAATATCCAGCATTAACGCAGCTTTCATTTGGGTATTGTACATCATTCCTCCGAAAGTGAGCCAACCATGACTATACAAGGTGCTTCCGTCACGATTTGCTGGCAGCAAAGCGACTAATTGATTGTTATTAAAGATTAGAAGAGAAAAATCCACATATCGTTCTGCATGATATTCCATAAAATCTCTATTGAAGATAAAATGCTGATTTTTGCATGTATTTAAGAATGCATTCCACTCGTTATAGAAATGGGAGGTGTATTTAACAAATTCTATCATTGCGAATTTTTCAGTGTGTAAAATAGATTAAGATCTCTAATATAGTCTTCTGGATCATATTTTTCAGATGCCAAAACCAGACAAATACCCCCGGAAGAAAAATTTTCAATTTCCCTCCAGATCATACGGGTGATCAGCAAACCCTGGTAGGGACGGTTTAAAAAGACTTTGCGTTTATTGACACCGTCATCAAGAACAACTTCAAAGCTACCGCTAGCGGCAACCAATAATTGTTGAAGCCGGTAATGGGCATGGCCGCCACGAGTTGCCCCCCCGGGAACGTCGTACAAATAGTACACACGGGCAATGTCAAAAGAGATGTCAGCCATAGCATTGATCGCAGTGATGCTGCCGGCTCGGTTTTCCACTTTGGGCAGGTCAATGACCGGGCAGTTATACACTGTTGTAGCTTTCATAATCTAATATTTAAAAACGTGTTGTAATCTCTTATGTAATCAGCCTCACTATAGTGCAGTGATGCCAGTACAAGACACAATGAATTGGTAGAAAAATTCTCAAGGCTTCTCCATAATAAATTTGGAACAAACAAACCGTAATAGGACCGATTGAGCTGGAACGTCTTCTGTTTCCGGCCATCATCAATAATAACATCAAAACTTCCTGAGATGGCCACAATGAATTCCTTCAATTCCCTATAGGCATGGCTTCCCCTTACCTGGCCGCCCGGGACGTCATAAATCCAGTAGGAACGAGCAATCTTAAACGGTATGTGGTTCTCCTCTTCAATAAACGACAGATTTCCACGGGGATCATGAATTTTAGGAAGCTTGATGATGCGGCAATCATCTACGGTAACTTTTTCCCTGCCTTGCATAATAAAGTCGCCTGAGAATCCTTTCTTACCTTGCTTTTATTGCCAGCAGGTTGTCGGTGATTCCATCATTATCCGCACCAGCCCACCAATCATGGCGCTTGACTTCAATGATCTTCAATCCAAGGGTTTGGACCAACTTTTCCCATTCATCAAGTGAATGGGTTTTTCTCATGATTCCTCTTTCCAGGGTCGTTGGACCGAAATCGCCACCGATGATCAAAACACCCTTGTCGGACAGTAAAGCAGATAAATTTTCAATGGCCTTTTCCCATTTAATGTCATCAACTATATGAAAAATGATGCCGATGGCATTGATGATATCAAACCGTTCGGCACTAATGATATCCGGAATAGCAGCGGAAATGTCCCAGTGCAGGAAAGAAACGACATTTTCATACTTTTGTTTTAATTTCTCCAGCGGACCGGAAGCAAAATCAATGCTCCAGATACAAGATGGATCAAAGTACGACCTATAAAAATCAATCCAATGACCTGTCCCGCTACCAATGTCCAGTATGGCAGAACCTGTGGCAGATAAATTATATTTCATGATGATTTCCATGATGCCGTTTTCCACCAGATTATAATGGTACTTGCTCCAGAATAACGGCCAGCACTGATTGATCAGCTGCGTTTCATTTTCAGCATCCGAATGGATAACATCGTTGAAAAAACTTTCAGGATCCTCACGATACATTTGGTATGCTTGATCTCTTGTATATTTGTAACTCGACATAATACCCCTGACATTAATTGGTTGAGTCAGTTCTTGACCATTGGCCCCGAATCTGAACCGGCGTGAATCCTATGAATGAGCCAATAACCTGGAAATCTTTTACTGCATGGTGGTTGATCAGCGTCTCTCCCCTTTGCTCATCGGTGATTATGAAAGAAAGAGTGTAAATGCCGGGATTCAGATTCAGCTCTGGAATGCTGACCCTTATGGACATTTTTTCCCTGTCATTGAGCAGCCTGAAATCACTGTTCAGGGAGTAAACCTGGGCAACCCCCCTTAATTCTTTGTCAAAAACAGCGATATTTACATTTCCAACTTTAATGGAAGGATCAATTTCCAGGTCCATCTCGATCATCATGTCCTGGAGGTAAGTTATGACAAATCGTTTATCACGTTCCTCGCCCCGTCCTTGTGAAAAAAGACGGATATTCATAATTTTCGCCCTGCCGCTGCCGGATATATTGCTTTTTTCACTGTCAAAATTAGAGTAATACATCTCTATTCCTTGAGGTACGTCTTTTCCCTGAAACAAGACATCCCCTTTGTTCAACACTATTAATTTTGTACACATTCGTGCAATCTGCGGCATGGCATGACTCACAAAAATTATGGCAGCTTTTTTTTGTATGGAATTAATGGCATTAAAACAGCGGGATCTGAATCCCACATCACCCACCGCCAAAACCTCATCAATGATCAGTACATCCGGCTCCATCTGGGCAGCCACGGCAAACCCCAGCCTTACTTTCATACCCGAACTGTAGGATCTAAACGGCATCCCCATGAAATCGACCATCTCAGCAAACTCGACAATCGCCTCGTATTTGCTGTCAATCTCTTCCTTGGTAAAACCCAGAATAGCACCGTAAATATAAACATTCTCCCGGCCTGTAAGAATAGGATTGAATCCGGCATTAAGTTCGATTAATGCACCAATGCGGCCTTTCATTGTAATTCTGCCATGGTCCAGTTTAATAAGACCGTTGAGCATCTTGAGCAGGGTACTCTTTCCGGCCCCATTATAACCGATCAGCCCTAAACATTCCCCCCGTTTCAATTCAAAAGAAACGTCGTTGACCGCCCAGAATTCATCTTTTCTCAGTTCCGGAATATTTCCTTTTCCAAGGGCCGTGTTATTGTCCCGGAGAGGGTTGATTTCCGCACAGATATCCTGAACCCCATACCAGAGAGAGCGTTTCAGTCCCCTACAGAACTTCTTTGATACATGTTCGCATCTTACCAGGACATCATCATTCATTTGATTCATCGTATTTGCCATTATGCTGAGATCCGCTCCACAAGATGGGGCATTGCCACCCTGTAAAGTATCCAGCCAAACAGCAGCATTATGCCGGTAAAGACTGAAATGATGAGAGTTGATGCCGAGCAGACAAACTCTCCTGTAGTGATCAGTTCCCGGGTGAACCGGATCAGGGGAGAGATGGGATTGATCGTTGCCAGGATTGCGCCTATACCGGTTTCCGGGGGGGAATATACAATGGGGGTCAAATAAAACAGAGGCTGGAGAATCATAGGCAGGCCCTGCTGGATATCCCCGTATAAAATACTTAAAGGGGTTAGCAGAATGCCGGTCATCATCCCGGCCATGATCACGGATAACAATCCGCCAAAGGCCCAGATGCACTGAATGGATACCGAAACCCGGAAATAGAGGAAAACTGCGGCAAGCAGGATCAACTGGATGGCAAGATTAAACAAAATCTCAAAAAATGCGGCCAGGATCAGGGCTTCCCTGGGAAAATTGATTTTTGCAATCATGGAAGCAGAGTCCCTGACCACCAGGATGGGGATGTTGATGGCGTTAACAAACACCTGCCAAATAATGGTGCCCACAAGGACGTACAGGGGGTAAGGGATATCCGTTTCACTGAAATTCAATATTTTTTGTGAGTTGAGAAAAATCCAGATGGCCGAGGTCAGCAGGGGCGGGAACACTGCCCACAGGTAACCCATAAAGGTCTGACGGTATTTAGCGGAAATGTTTCTCAAAAAAAGCCGCCATGCCAGTTCCCGGGAAGCGGCAAGGTCCCGGGCCATACCTTTCATCAGTAGCCACGGGCGGGCCAATTCCGATTCTGGGGAATATATGGTTGTTTTAAGGGACTGGGTCATTATGCATTGTAAACCTTTTTATCCCTTGTTTTTAGACAACAGGGAATATTGGAGATTGTTGATCTGCTCCGCCACAAGTCCCATCAAGAAAATAATTATGGAGGATGTAAACAGCAGGGCAGACATATTGGTAAACCGACCGGCTGTCAGGAATGTGTACAGATAATAAAACATCCCGGTGGAAAAAATACCGGCGCTGACCGGAAAAAAGACTTTCAGCGGGGAATACAGGGTCCCGATTTTAAAAATAATCAGCAGGAATCGGATGCCGTCCTTTTTAATATCAACATGACTTTTGCCCAAGCGTTTTTTCGCCTTTATGGGAACATAGGCCACTGTGTAGCCGGCCCTGAAAAAGGCGATGGTGATGGTGGTGGGGTATGAAAAGCCGTTGGGTAAGAGATCCAGAAACTCCAAGAATTTATCCCGGTAGACCGCCCGAAACCCTGAGGTTAGGTCTGGCACCTTTTCGTTTACCATCCAGCTTGCCATAAGATTGTAAAAATTATTAGCTGCCAGTCGGCTCAGGCTGGCTTGAGAACCGTTATTCCGAGCGCCGATGGCCATGTCCGCACCATCGGCCAATTGTTCCAGGAGGGGCCGGATGTATTTGGGGTCATGTTGGCTATCGGCATCCATAAAGATGAGAATTTCACTATCCGCGTGCCTGGCACCATTTTTTATGGAAGCGCCGTTGCCTTTGCTGTGCAGGTGGCGAATGGTTTTCACGCCGTATGTTTCGCAGATATCTGCGGTGCCGTCTATGGAGCCGTCATCAACAACAATAATCCTGGCACCTTTGGCATGTTTCAAGAGGTCGGGCAGGAGCGTTTCAAGTCCTTTGGCCTCGTTTTTTGCCGGAATAACAATGGTCGATCTGTCGAGCAACGCGTTTATTGTATCTGGCATCCTTTGTCCTTATTTCGTGTGTTGCTGCCACATCTTAATGCCGATTTCGTCTATTCGGGTTCTTTTAGCCACAACACCATCATTCCCCGTATTTATCAATCTGATCAGCAATAGACTCTTTTATCTTATCATAAGACAGACGAATCGGAGAATCCTGTTTTGTCCGCTTTTGTTCCAGGCCGTCAAAAATCTGCTGTATCGGGTAGGTATCAAGGAGCTGTTGGGCAAAAAAATCCGTTTTTTCTTGGTTGTCTTGCTTCATACAATTTTGAATCAGGCATAACCTGACAAAAAAATCATGCTGGGTATTGGCTTGCAATGCCCTTGTAAAGTAACGTTCAGCCCTGTTATAATAATTATTGATCATGTTGGCATACCCCAAATAGGTGATGGTCTCTGCATCAAAAGGTGCTGATTTAAAAGCAGCAAGGGCCGGTTTCAACGCGTTAACAGGCTGACGAGCCAGCAAGTACATACGAGTTAACAAATTCAGCGCTTCAGTAGTTGTTTTCCTCTGTGCAAAAAGCCTTTGAAAAACAGAATCTGCTTCGGAAAACCGATGTTGTGTCAGCAATACTTTAATATAATTAATTGCAAAAGGCTCTATCATTTTGGTTTCTACGGATTTTTTTCCGTATTCCAGGGCTTTTTCAACATTATCTATTTGCAGATATGCACCATTCAGACAGTCATATATGAATGCTTTTACATAGGGCGCCTGGCAGTCATCCAAAGAAATGGCCTTTTCATAAAGTTTTATCGCCATATGAAAATCCCCGATTTTTTCGTAATAACGTTTAGCCAGTATTTGATATGGTCTGGTTCGATTAGGCGCTTTTTTGACAGCGTCCTCCCATAAGGCTTTTTCAGTTCTCCAGTCAAAATTGCGGGCATAGGTCCCTATTGTAACTGAAGTTATAATTGCTATCGTAAAAAAACAGCTCATCAAAAATATGATTTTTTTATCTCTCTTTTTCCGATAATGAATCAAATGAGTTGTAATCCATACGGAAAGGGGAACAAATAAAAACATCGAAGGCGAATAATTACGATGTTCAAATACAAGTTCCAGATTAAGGAAAGTCGATTCAATGCCATGGTTCAAAAGAAAAAACAGAATAGCAAACCCTGCCAACGGATATTTTTTTTGCAGCACCAATCCGCAAACGAAAAGAAACACCATAAAAAAAATAGCCGGGAGTGTTGTCCAAGGAGAAAAAAGCGTTTTAGATATGGCCATATCATGTGCCATTGAAAATTGAGCGGAAAGGGGATAAAAGAGCTGGGACAGATAAAGACACATTACTCTTGACTGGGTCATTAATCGCTCGGGAGCCGTAAAGTGTCTGTTTTCAAATCGATTAACCAATCTGAGTATATCATTTCCTGTCCAAATACAGGCAACGACAAATAAAAAGAGAATAAGCGCTAAAATCACCATAAAAAACTTCGGCTTTAAAAGATCTTTTATCGTTATCCTATGAAAAAAGATGACTTCCAGCAAAAGAGTGGAAGGAAGTATTAAAATGGCATTTTCCTTCGAAAAAAAAGCCAACACTCCTGCGGCAGCAAAAGAACAGAAAAACATTGCTTTTTTATTGGCAAAAGCAGACTGACGGAATTTTACATAAAAATATAAGCCTGCAATAAAAAACATCCCCGCCAGCGATGCCATACGCTGGACAATATAAGTAACAGCAGAGGTTTGAATGGGATGAATTACCCAGAGGACAGCCGCTATTAAGGCTGCTTGGTATTGAACAGACGAATCTTTTATACCTGCCCTTGGTATAGATAAAATTAAGCGCAGGGTTAAAAATAAAAAAATACCGGAGAGAATATGAATCAGGATATTGACTACATGATACCCAAAAATTCTGTCCGCCCCTGCATACCAATTCAACGCGAAGGAGAACATGGCAACAGGACGGTAGATTGAATGTCTCCGGTATGAACCGCCGTCTACGGAAGCATGCATACTTTGAATAATTGATTCAAAATTCAGCTCAACAGGATGTATTCCCGGATTTTCGATAATATTTGGGTAATCATCAAGATGCCAGGTCGAATTAAAGGTGTTGCTGTAAGCCAAAACCGTAATGATAATAATTAAAAGAACACCTATCTGATTACAGCATTTTTTTTCGTGGGGCATCAGACATTTACCTTTTCAGACACTCTGTCTGCCGCAAAAAAACTCACAACAACCATCGAAGAATACTGATTTGTAGAGAGGTGATATATTGTCGCATGGTGACAAGCATCGTTGCACTCCATTACCGAACAGCGATAAAATTGTGTGAGGGACTATCCGCAGTTATAAAAAGAGCAGATAACATCTGCTACTCTGTCCACATCATCCAAACTCATTTCATAGTAAAGCGGCAACCGCAATACCCTTTCACTCAAATCCTGTGTATGTTTCAAATCCCCGGAAACCCTGCCGAATTTTTTTCCGGCAGGAGACGAATGCAGCGGGATATAATGAAATACGGCGTGAATATTTTCATTTCCAAGACAGGTTATTAATCGGGATCGTTCATCCAAGTCCCTGGTGATCATATAAAAAATATGTCCGTTATGGCTGCCTGATGCGGATTCCCCATGGGCCAGACGAATAAGACCCTTTTCTTCCAGTAGGCCCAGCCTCACCCGGTAATGGTCGCAGAGCTCTCGCCTTTTTTGAATAATGACTTCAGCCTGCTCAAGCTGGGCATATAGAAATGCCGCCGTCATATCCGACGGCAGAAAAGAGGATCCGATATCCACCCAGGTGTATTTATCCACCTGGCCCTGGAAAAACTGTCGTCTATTGGTGCCCTTTTCCCAAATCATATAGGCACGGTCCAACAGAGCCGGGTTGTTGACCAAAAGCGCCCCACCTTCGCCGCTGATAATATTTTTGGTTTCATGAAAACTTAAGGTGCCCATATCTCCTATGGTGCCTAAAAAACGATTGTTGTCCGAGGAAAGCAGCGCTTGGGCAGCATCCTCAATAACCATGAGCCCATGTCTGTCCGCAATATCCATTATCTCATTCATGGCACAAGGCACGCCGGCATAATGTACAGGTACAATGGCTTTTGTCCTGTCCGTCACGGCCGGTTCAATTAAAGTTTCATCAATGTTTAGTGTATCCTGCCGGATATCTATAAAAACAGGCACACCTCCCCGCAGCACAAAAGCATTAGCTGTAGAAACAAAGGTGTAGGAGGGCATGATAACTTCATCACCAGGACGAATATCCGTTAGGATTGCGGCCATCTCAAGGGCGGCTGTGCAGGAATGGGTCAAAAGCGCCGGACTTCCCAGGCGGTTCTGCAGCCAGGCCTGGCACTGCTTTGTGAAATAACCGTCTCCTGCCAGATGACCGTGCTTGATAACAGCCTGGGCAATATTGTAAAGCTCTTTTCCGGCAATAAAAGGCCTGTTGTAGGGAATTGCAGTTTGCATATGCTCTCCGATTCTAATCCATATTTTCCTTTATGCTCTGCTTGTTATCACAATGCCAAGTACGATAAAAAACAGCCCCAACACTTTATAAAACGAAAAAGGTTCATTAAACAAAAGTATTGAAAAGAGAAAAACCAATACAAACGACGCGCTCATAAAAGGATACGCGAAACTTAAATCAAATTTTGTCATTGCCGCCATCCAAAATAAAGAGGCAATAAATGCCGATAAAAAACCTGACAAAATAAAAGGATCTGCCACCAGTTTGATTAAAAAAATAACTTTATTTATAAATGGAACAGGCAATGTCCCATAATCAGAGATTCGCCATTTTAAAATTAACTGTCCATAAACGGTAAAAACAACAGTTCCTATGATATAAAAAAAATTCATTTCAATAAAAAAACATCTCATATCCAAAAATGATATATATTTGTTATTAATTCTTTTTTAAAACCATAATTTTCATAAAACCCACAAGCTTGGGTATTGGCCAATTGAGTGTGAACAATTAGTTTATTTATTGATTTTTCTTGCAAATATAAAATACAAGCATCAATTAATTTTGAACCAATTTTTTGGCCTTGTGCTTGCTCTGAAACTGCTATTAAACCAATTTGCCCTTTTCCATCTTTTATTTTTAATGTGGCAAAACCTATAACTATATGATTAATTTGGGCAACAAAAACCTTATCCGCAATTTCTTTTGAAAGCGATTTTTCTATCCACGCTTTATATAAATTTTCAAATGCATTCTCCGGCAATTTTTTATCTAATAAAAACCGAGAATACTGGCCGCTTTTATAAGTCAAATTCAATAAGTCTTTAGATATTTGTTTTTTACTATAATCAAAAATACAATCATCATTTTTGACCATTTTTTTATTGGTTTTAAGCTGATAGACTATTTTCCTATCAACCAACAATGCATTATGTTTAAGTAGCTCTTTTTCATTCAAGAGAATATGTTCTAACGAAAAAACATATACAAGCGAATAATCCATTCGCTTAGCTAAATTCACAAGTTGATTTAATTCATTCGTATAATTTTCATTATTGCAAACAATCTTCCCAATTTTCAAACCAAAAAACTGACTATCCCATTGAAGATATAGTAAATTCATTCGTCTATTCGTCTATATTGATAACTTCATTGACGATAAAAGTCGGACGGTCTTTAACCTTTTCAAAAATTTTTCCGATATACAGCCCAAGAAAACCTAATATAAAAATGATAACGCCAGATAAAAACCAGGAAGAGAGAATCAAACTCGTAAAGCCAAGAACTTGAATTGAGCCACTCAGATACATAAAAAAATACACAATGATCGTCAATAATGAAAGAATCGTAGTAAAAAATCCAATTTTCACTGTTAATCGTAATGGTTTATCTGAAAATGCCAGGATAGAGTTAATTGCAAGCTGGAATAACCCCTTAAAATTATATGTAGATTTCCCTTCAAAACGCTTGGCGTGTTTAACGGGCAAATGATATTGTTTAAAACCAACCCATTGCACCATGGTCGGAAAAAATCGAATTTGGTCTTTCATGGATAGTATGGCATGAATTACTTTTTTATTATAAATCCCAAAGTTTGCAATAGCTGCATCTTGCTTTGTATCTGTTAAATAGCTAAAAAAATAATAAAAAATTTGAGAAAGGCTTCTTTTAACAAAGGAGTCGTTACGGGCCGATCTTTGAGCAAAAACACTATCATAACCTTCCCGTGCTTTTTGGTACAAATTAGGGATTTCATCCGGTCTATCTTGCAAATCACAGTCCATAACAACAATCCATTCGCCAGATGCATAATTTAACCCGGCAGTAATGGCATAATGTTGCCCGAAATTGCGACTTAAATTTATGCCTTTTACCCGTTTGTCTTTTTGACATTCGTCTGTTATCTTCTGCCATGAGTTATCGGGCGAAGCATCATTTATAAGAATTATTTCAAAATCTTTGGTAATGGGTAAAACATTTTTTTTTATTTGTTTTACAAGTTCCAGAACTATATTTTCTGACCTGTATACCGGTGAAACAATTGATATATGTACTTCTTCTGACATAAAATTCATATTTTATAAACAATCAATATGATTCTCAACAGATCATTTGACTCCATTAAGCCCCTCTTTTTCGTTCGCCAATGATAAAATCTTTTCTTCTCGCAATTTGACATTCGCTATTTCGTCTTGTTTATATGTTTCAAACATATCATTCTCAAACACCTTTGAATAGTTTTTATCTTTCATCCAGTACCGGACATAATCAAATTTTTTTAAATCAGGTATCCAAATTTTATCCCGTTTTCTGTACTTTTCATCATCCATGGGCCACCCGGGATTCCTTGTCATTATTTTTGAAAAAGTTATATATACCGGCGGTCTTAATTTCGTTGTTTTGTCAAATTCCGCTTTAAACTCCTTGAAAGTTACACAACCATGCCATGGATTATTCATCAGGCAGTTGGTTTGGGTCAGGTAGTACATCATTGGTATCCAGCTTAAAAAAAGTGCCGGGGTATTATCTCTTTCATATTGCTCATGGTTGAAAAATTCAAGCGCTTCATCCATCACCTTGACTCGTTGTTTAAATGTGTGAATACCAAAAAGCTGTGGGGATTTGAACATATGAACAAGAACGGATCTGTCTTCTAAATCCCTGTGGGATTTGTTATACCCCCAAGGATGGACAATTCCCAACATGATTGCCACCATGAAAACGACAACGTAATTATTCATATTCAAAGTCTGCCGGCCAACTGTTACCTTTTTATCAAGCATAAATGTCAAAGGGAAAGCAAAAAACAACAGGCCGGCCCCTGATCGATAAATAACATTAAAAGATAGATCTGAACCAGGGAAGCTGAATACTGCCAGCAATAGAACCAATATCGTAGGAATGACAAGTTCATTGGCATATCGAAGTGAATAAATATAAAAAAAATATCCCGGCAGAATTGATACCGTCACATAAATAAAAAACGCCCCCTCAAGACGCAAATATGTAGCATAGTGTATAATAAAACCACAAATTCCCAGAAGAATGTACTTTTTTATTGACTTGAGCTCTCCCAGTGTAAACAGCAAAATAAATATCAAAACGGTTAAAACAGCACTCTTTTTCAATACGTGCCAGGCAGAAAAAAAATAGCTGTTAAACAGCCGCTTTAATGAATGAGAATCTCTTTCAGGAGCTGAATAACGGTGATTCTTTCTTTCCGATGTGCTTCGCTGGGCCGAATCCAAAAAATAAAAAGGATCACTGGAGTCCTCTGACAAAGAACTTTCCGATGACATTTTTTGCTTGACAAAAGGCCCTCCATGACTGTCCGAGACAGATGCATGCGTCATGTTATGGATAAAATTTTCATTGAGGTAGGTGACATATGTGTTCAGGTTTCCGGAACCATACAACAGAAGGATTCCGGTTATCAGGCAGATCAAATAGCCTCCCCCAACATACATAAATGGACCTATCCAGGACTTTTTAGTTTCATATAATGCCCAGGCATAAATACACGGCAGAATTAAAATTAAAATAAAGTTAAACTTCAGCCAGATTGTAAGACACAAAAATATGCCTGAAATAAGATAGGAGGCTATGCTGTTCTTTCCATTAAGCAGCAACCAGATGCCTGTTAATGCAGATAATACCGGCAGGTTGTCATAATTGATTGACAGATAATAATTATAGTGAATAAAAAAAATCGAAAGGATAACAAAAATCAGCCATGCCGTTAGGCGGTTGAAATAAAGAGAATATATTCTAAAAGAGACCCATGTTACCCCGGTAATCACAAGCACATATCCAAACCTTGCCCACAACACACTGGGAACGCCTATCGCGGAAAGCCATAACCCGTTTAAAAAACTTGTCCCCACAAGGAAATCAATATTTTGAGAGACACTTCCGTGGAAAAGCCCCCAAGCCTTTGTAAAATGAAAGCCGGTATCTGTCACATCCAGGGTCTTAAAGGTTCTGAAAAGCGTATAAAAAAAAGTAGCAACCATTAAAATGCAAACACGATATTTAGACAGATACGATATTAAATCCAGGGATGAAAAAATGTAAATAAAGCAGGGGAAAAGGCATAACACCCAAGCAGCAAATTTAATATAGAAACAATATATTTCCAGCGAGTTTTCAGCAATTCCGGCCTGGCTAAATTCATCAAGCAATGGGATGAAAACCAGAGGGGACTTCAGAATCAGCCATACTGACAGCACAGCCAGCAAACCCAACCGGAAGTATTTATGAGATAAAACTGCGTTGCAGCATTGCTTGGCATTTTCCATAGTTAACTTGTCCAAATTATAGTGGGGATACTTCGGAACCACAACTATTGGGGTTTAATTTTTACATGCGATTGTTCTGATCCATGTCCGCGAATTCAATTTTATACATTTTTTGTCATATAAAACCAAAAATTGAAACAGAAAAGAATAAATTTTAGTAGCATGGTTCAATTGCCACAAACCCATAAAAAATTTTTATCTTTATATTCAAATAGTTATAAATTAACATACTTCAAAGATATTTATTGGCCGATTTTTTGCTTTTAATCTTGACTAAAATCAAGAAAAAGTGATGTTCCGTCGAGTGAATGCAAATCATTTATTTAAATTTTAGGAGGTATTATGAAAAAAACTTTAACCAGCAAAAAAGGTTTTACCCTGATTGAGCTCATGATCGTTGTTGCGATCATCGGAATCTTGGCAGCTATTGCCATTCCCAATTTTATGGCGTATCAGTGCAAAGCCAAACAATCCGAGGCCAAAAGTAATCTTGGCAACATTCATGTCATGGAAGAGGCATATTTCGCTGAACATGATACATACGAGGGATTACCCACCATTGGATTTGACACCAAGGGGAGCTCAAGGTACGATTATAGTGCATCATATACGACGAGTGTTTTCACTGCGACCGCCTCCGGCAATGTTGATGATGATGCTGATGTTGACACATGGACAATAAACCAAGATAAAACGCTGTCTAATTCGAATGATTGTAACTAATCAGCTTTTAAGATAATGTCTATCAGGGTTCTTTTCCGAACGGCTTAGCGAAGGGAAAGAACTCCTTTTTTATGAAACATTTACTAATCATTTTAATCATAGCATTAGCATTGACGTGGTATTGTCAACTTGTATCCACCCAAACTGAGATGAAAACAATCCAGAACGAAGAGTGTAAGGTATGCCAACAACGAACCGTTGATGAATTTTTTTTATCCCCCCCAAGGGATACCCGTTTTTATAAGTTTACATTCCCAGCCGACCCAGATCTTGCCGCCGATTTAGTCTGGATGAAGACCGCCTATTATTATGGCATCATCGATATATCAAAACCTGAAGATTTTTTTTATTTACCATTTTTGCTGAGCACCATAACCGACCTGGCTCCGGAATGGAAATTCCCCTATTTCTTCGGGAGTTACACCCTGCTGTTTGAAGCAAATATGGAAAAACAAGGGCTAAAATTTATTGAGAAAGGAATGGCAAGCCTCCCGGAGTTATGGGAACTTTGGCTGATGAAGGGATATTATTTCATAAAATATAAAAAAGATTTTAAACAAGCAGCTCTTATTTTTGCAGAAGCATCGACGAAACAAAGAGCACCAAAATACTTGGCAGCTCTATCCGTTTCATTGGCGTTGAAAGGCAACGAAAGATCCTTAGCTGAACAACTGGCGAAAATATTTCAAGCCACCATAAATGATAAAAATATAACCCGACGAATCGCAGAAAAATTCAAATGATTTTTCCTGAAAATAAAAGCCCATATATTCTAAATTTGCAGCATGTTTGTTTTTCAGTTAAAACTGGTTTTTTTTTAAAAAAAAAGACCATTCTAAATGACATTTGCCTAAAGGTTGAACACGGCTCTGTCGTTGGCATGATCGGAGCCAACGGGGCGGGTAAAACCACCACATTGAATCTTGCTGCCGGAATATTATTTCCGTCATCCGGGAAAGCCTTTTTCCAGGATATGCCGGTCCATGCCCTGAACGTAAAAAAACAAATCGGCTACCTGGCTGAAATTCAGCATCCCTTCAGGCATCTTAAAGTAATTGAATGGCTTAAGATGCTGGGCAACTTGTCAGGAATTCACGGCAATAACCTGACCCACAGGTTAGAGGTGTTGCTGGATCTGTTTGAATTAAATGACATGAAACAAAAATTTTTACACAAACTATCCAAAGGCCAGCTCCAGCGACTGAGTTTTGCCCAGACGTTGATCCATAATCCTAAAATATTGATCCTGGATGAACCCATGAGCGGGCTTGACACATATTGGCGAAGTGTCATCCTGGCCTGCTTGAAACAATATAAGCAAACGGGCGGCAGTATCATATTCAGCTCCCATGTATTAACCGATGTACAGGAAATAGCTGATGAGATTTGCTGTATAGATCAAGGAAGGATAAAATGGACTTGCGGTGTAGAAAAGCTGAAAGAGCATTTACACACAACGTCACCAAATAAAAAATTCAAAGCCATATTTCAGGGAACCACGGAAAGCACAAAAAGAGCACGGAAATGAGTTTGGTTTTTGACCAAGCGACTTATGAGATTCGTGGTTTTAAAACAGGAGATAGAGTAAATGCGTCAACTGACAGTGCTTGCACTTAACACATGGAAAGAATTCTTAAGAAACAAAGGAATGTTCACGATTATCGCAACGCTATGCTTTATCTTGCTGTTTAGCCATCTCCTCCAAAAGGTCGCATCGGGAAGCGACAACAGGCTTGTACAAACAACAGGTTTTTTTTGCATAGGCCTATTTGGTATCCTATGCAATATTTTTATGGGCGGGGTGTTTATCAGAGAAATCAACGAAAAAAATATATATTTGATCTTAGTCCGGCCAATTAAGCGCTCAACATTTGTCGTCGGGAAATTTCTGGGTCACTGCCTCACTTTAGTGACAATTTTTGTTTGTGCATCTTTGATCTGGTATTTCATTCTTACCATCAACTTTGTTCCAGTTACCCCGATATTTTTTACGGCTACTTTGTTTATATTGGGAGAATGGATCATTATCGCATCAATATCTTTATTTTTAGGCAGCTTTACAACGCCTTTGTTACATGCCATCTTCCTTTTTTCTTTTGTTTTCATCGGTCATTTTTCCAAGGATATCGTTTTATATTCAATAACAAATACAAGTCTATGGCTGAAAAACATACTGATTTACAGCTATTATGCCATTCCAAATCTTGAGCTGTTGAACTTTAAAACCACTGCTATCTACTCACACCCTGTGGACATATCACAACTATTTGCCGCACTTCTCCTGGTATGCTCATGGAGTGTGGTTTTCATAACTGGGGCATGCATTATCTTTTCATTTAAAAAAGTAGTTTAACAGATAGCTGATCACACAGATTATGCCGTCAGTGGGTGTCGACGTCATCTTATGAAATGGAGCCAGGGCTTAAGGACCGCAGATTATTAACCAGCATCACTATTCCCGGATTCGTTTTTTTCGGGCATGGTTTTGTCCAAGCGATACCTGAAAGACCTTAAGCTTAAATTTAAAAGCTCGGCTGCTTTACTTTTGTTGCCCATGGCTAC
The DNA here is from genome assembly GCF_963664415.1 of uncultured Desulfobacter sp. Lineage (NCBI taxonomy): Bacteria > Pseudomonadati > Thermodesulfobacteriota > Desulfobacteria > Desulfobacterales > Desulfobacteraceae > Desulfobacter > uncultured Desulfobacter sp. The sequence continues at coordinate 256,978 of NZ_OY761440.1, forward strand.
CTCCATGGCTTTTTTAATGTAAGACTCTTCAATGTCAGACATAATTTTATCTATGTCCACACCGAATGCGACGTCTTCTAAATCAAAGCGGCTATTTTCAATTCCCTCAATCCAGCGCCGCCGTTTATGCGAAGAGATGGTCAGGCTTTCAGGTAGGATGATATTGGTTGAGGACAGGGCAACTGATCGTTCAATCAGATTCTCAAGCTCCCGGACATTGCCGGGGAAAGAATACTGGTTCAAAAAATCAATGGCATAGGAAGACAGCTTTACGATGTCCTTGCCCAATTTCTCCGAATATTTCTTCACGAAATGGGCCGCAAGCAATTCAATATCTACTTTTCTATCCCGCAGCGGCGGCACCTTGATGGGAATGACGTTCAGCCGAAAAAACAGATCTTCTCTAAAATTGCCGTCAATGACTTCCTGCTCCAATTTTTTATTGGTGGCTGAAATGATACGGACATCCACTTCAAATTCCTTTGTCCCACCCACAGGCGTGAACCGGGTTTCCTGTACGGCACGCAAAAGCTTTACCTGCAAAAAAGTGGAGAGTTCGCCTATCTCATCCAGGAAAATCGTACCCGTATTGGCAGCGTCAAACAATCCCGGCTTGTCTGCCACAGCTCCGGTAAACGAGCCTTTGACATGGCCAAAAAACTCGCTTTCCATCAACGTATCCGGAATTCCGCCACAATTAACCACGACAAAGGGCTTGTCCTTGCGCTCAGAATTATCATGGATGGCCCGGGCTATAAGCTCTTTGCCGGTTCCGCTTTCACCGGTGATCAACACATTGGTTTTAGTAGGACTAATTTGCCGGATTCGCTTATAAATTGCCTGCATGCCGGAACTGTCGCCGATGATGCGGTTGAAATGAAGATGGGATCTAAGCTCAGACGACCGGAGAGCCTTCTCCTGGTCCAGGGTCAAAAGTTCCAGGGCCTTGGCAATGGTGGCGCTAAGCTCATTGTTGTCAAAGGGCTTGGGCACAAAATCGTAAGCCCCCTCGTTCATTGCCTCCACAGCGATTTCCGTTGTGGCATAGGCTGAGATCATAATTACCACGGTATCCGGGTGCTCTTTTTTCACAGCCCGCAACACATCCAGACCGGTAATATCGCCTAAACGAATATCGGTAAGCACTAAATCGTATTTTTTCTGTTTAATGTTGTTGAGAGCCTGCTTGCCGTTTTTAGCAAGCGAGACTTGATACCCTTTTTTAGCCAGGAGCATCTCCAGGAACTCACGCATACTCAGTTCGTCATCCACCACCAAAATGCTGTGTGCGTCTGCCATTGCGCCCTACCTATCCCGGATTAATCCCAGGTTAATGTCACAAAGTTTTAAAAAATATGGTTTGAATGAAACCATGAAGGGCATGAAGATTAATTTCCAGGTATATTCTTCATGCACATCATGATTTTTACTGAATAAAAAATATGTAATTCTATGAAATTGAATCTCTATTGTAAACAATCCGGCCGTCAACAATGGTCATAGCCGCCGCACCCGTAAGTTTGCGCCCGGCAAAAGGCGTGTTACGTCCTTTGCTTACAAACGAATCAGGGTTCACGGTCCAAGCGGCATCCATATCAATAAGGGTGAGATCCGCCGGGTTTCCCGGCACAATATCATTGTTGATCCCCATAAGATCCGCCGGGGCCTTGGCCATTTTTTCCACCAGCTGCACCAGGGTCAAATGGCCCTGGGCTACAAGGTCCAGACAGAGGCCTAACGAGGTTTCAAGCCCCACAATACCAAATGCGGCCTGGTCGAACTCCACCTGTTTTTCATCTTCGGCATGGGGCGCATGGTCCGTGGCAATCATGTCAATGGTGCCGTCGATCAACCCCTTAATAATAGCTGCCCGGTCTTTGTCACTGCGCAAGGGTGGGTTCATCTTAAAATTGGTGTCATAGGGCGGAATATCGGCATCTGTGAGGGTAAAATAATGGGGGGCGGTTTCACAGGTGACAGGAACCCCCTTTGCCTTGGCCTGCCGGATGGCTTCAATGGACTGAGCCGTACTCATGTGGCAGAAATGAACTCTGGCACCGGTCAGTTCAGCCAGGGCGATATCACGCATCACCATGACGGACTCCGCAGCGTTGGGAATTCCTTTTATCCCCATCACCGTGGCAGGTAACCCTTCGTTCATGGATCCGCCATCGGCAAGCCGCTTATCTTCGGCATGAACAAACACAGGTATGTCTAAGGATTTGCAGTATTCCAGCGTCCGCCTCATGAGCTGGGAATCGGTAACCGGCATGCCGTCATCGGTCACAGCCCGGATTCCTGCTTTTTTCATATCCGCAATGTCGTTAAGTTTTTGGCCTTCAAGATTCGCGGAAATGGCCCCCACCGGATATACCCTGGCCGCATTTGCCTTTTGTGCCTGGGAAAGAATAAAAGCGGTCACCTGGGCATTGTCATTCACAGGTTTGGTATTGGGCATGGAACAGACCGCAGTGATCCCGCCTGCCGCAGCAGCTTTTACGCCGGTCTCGATGGTTTCTTTATATTCCTGGCCGGGCTCACGCAAATGAACATGCACGTCTATGAGTCCCGGCACGGCAATCAGGCCCTGGCCGTCAATAACCGTGACATCGTTAGAATCTTTGGCAACTTCGGGCAACTGTCCCGGTTCCGTGACCGCATCAAACAGACCGTCCTTAATACTGATATCCTTTAAACCCTCAATGTTACCAGGGTCAATCACCCGGACGTTTTTAATTTGAATCTGCATTTTTACTGCCTCCTGACACCAAATAAAAAAGGGCCATGCGCAGGGCCACCCCATTGGTCACCTGATCTAGAATTACCGATTGTTCACCATCCGCCACCAGGGTCGAAATTTCAACACCACGGTTCAACGGTCCCGGGTGCATGATCAGGGCGTCTTTTGCCGCCAAGGCCAGACGTGTCTGATTTAATCCGTAAAGGCTGGCATACTCTCGCTCACTTGGAAAAAGCAGGCTGCCCTGGCGCTCCTTTTGAATCCGAAGCATCATGACCACATCCGCATTTGTCACACACGCATCCATATCCCGGGCCACAGTGCAGCCCATTTGCTCAATACCAACGGGAATCATGGTCCCGGGCGCACAGAGGGTCACTTTTGCCCCCATTCTGGACAAACCGATAATATTAGACCGGGCCACCCTGGAATGGGAAATATCACCTACAATGGAAACCTTTAAACCCTCGAACCCGCCTTTTTCTTCCTGAATCGTCATCATATCCAAAAGGGCCTGGGAGGGATGGGCATGGGTGCCGTCTCCAGCGTTGATCACCGAACATTTGACCCATTTTGACACCTGGGCCGCCGCCCCCGAAGATGAATGCCGCATTACAATGATATCAGGTTTCATGGACTCAAGGGTTCTGACCGTATCTCTTAATGTTTCCCCTTTGACAATGCTGGAGGAAGATTTGGATATAGCCACCGTATCTGCAGACAGCCGCTTGCCGGCCAACTCAAAGGACATCTTGGTCCGGGTTGACGGCTCCTGGAAGAAAAGCACAATGGTTTTGCCCCGAAGGGTGGGCACTTTTTTAACGGCCCGTTGGGAAATTTCCTTCATCCCCCGGGCCGTGTCCAGGATATACGCAATTTCCTCCCGGCTCAGAGAATCGATATCCAGAATATCTTTTTTTTCAAACCGCATTTATATAATTCCTTAAAACAGCAAGGTGCCGATCCGGTTAAAACGAACGCTGAAATGCGCTTTATCCCAGGACCAGTAAATAACAATGGCCTCGCCCCGCACTTCACTTAAATCAACAAAACCCCAGAACCGCGAATCATGGCTGTTGTCCCGGTTGTCGCCCATAACAAAAAGCTTGTTGGCCGGCACCGTGATTTTTCTTAAATTATCCCGGGTGGTGATCTGCCCAGGCAAAATTCGGGGATCCTTGTACTGGGCCCAGGGCTGGTCAGTGACAAGTTTGTCATTGACATATAATTGTTTATTTACGATTTCCAGGGTGTCGCCTGCAACGGCAATCACTCGCTTGATGTAATCCTTGGACGGATCTTCCGGATATTTAAACACCACAATGTCATTGCGCTCAGGGTTTTTCACCGGAATCAGGGTTTTCCCGTCGGTAAAAGGAATCTTCACCCCGTAAATGAATTTGTTGACAAGGATCTGGTCCCCGATCTGAAGTGTTTCAAGCATGGAACCGGAAGGAATCTTAAAGGCTTGAATAATAAAGGTTCGTATAAACAAGGCAATAACAATGGCAATGAGAATCGCTTCGATATTCTCCCGCCAGGCGTTTTTCTTTTTTTGACTCATTTTCTGCTTCTTTTTTTAAATATTTAACAGAACAGGTGCTGGGGGACTCCAATATAGAATCTGGATTTCTGGATTTCAGATTTCAGAATCTGGGCAATTTTTCTTGCCTTGACCATACTGGACAACGGCACTGTGGGGACGGCTTCGCCCTTAATCATAATCGTCCCGCTTTTAAGCTCGGCATAACTGACCTGGCCATAGGACTTGGAGATACCCTTGGGGTAATCATGTCCGTAATCAATAATCTGCGTAAAAAGCTCTTCGTCCGGCACTGACGTATATTTGAGAATCTCTTCATTTAAAATGGGAATGGGGATACCAAGCCCCACAGACAATGAGACGCCATAGCCGCGGATACTCTGACCAACCAGCCACTCAGAAGACATCTGCTTAAGGTCTCCCATCACGCATAATGTTCCGGCGCCGCTTAGGGGTACGCCGTTTAGGCCTCTGTCCACATCTTTTTTATGCTGGGTGCCGGTCCAGGTCACGTATCCCTGGGCCCCGCCCAGAAAAATCCGTGTACCCAACCCGATGGTTTTCAAATAGGGATCGTTGAACAAAGGGCTCAAACAACCGGACGTAGAATAATTAGCATTGCCAACATTAGGTTTAAGGGTACCCATGTAGGTATACTTGGTTTTGTCCGAGCGATTGATGGCGCAATTATAATTTTGGTATGCGTTTCTCGGGTTACACAGTATGGCATTGGGCAAATCCTTTAATGTAACCGTTTTTTCAATGGCCAGATTGGGATAACAATCTGTGCCGTAGCTTTCTGCTTTCAAGTGTACCTGTTTGCCGGCCACAAGATCCTGGATGACATGCCCTCCCCCGTAATTGAATTCACCCGGGTGATATTTATTCAAAGGATCTTCTTCACAAACAGCCGTGGCCCCTAAATAGCAGTCTACAGCTGCGATGGCCGAATACGCCGGTACATTGTTAAACCAGGTTTTGGTCGTGCGGATCACAGGCTTGGACTGGCCGATATTTATGAACGCCCCGGATGAGCACATGGGCGCAAAAGTACCTGTGGTCACCACATCCACTTTGCGGGCCGCTTCCACAACGCCTTCTTTATCTGCGATATCAATAATCTCTTCCGCCGTTACCACAACGGCCTGACCGGCCGCAATTTTGGCGTTTATCTCTTCATAGGTCTTATTCACCTGAAAGGTGCTCATGAGTTAAATTATCCTGATTTTTCTAAAAGTTACAATTTTACTGAATCTGTATTTTAACAGATTCAATTTTTGAGGTTATATTATTTTTTATCCAGGCCGCATCCCACCACTCAACGGGGTTAATGCATACATTGTGAAGCATCATGCCATAATGCAGGTGATCTCCACCGGCAAGGCCGGTCAAGCCGGTTCGGCCAATGATATCATCCTTCTTAACGACATCGCCTTTGGCCACGTTCATCTGGCTTAAATGGGCATAAAGGCTGGCAAGACCAAGTCCGTGGTCAATGACAATGATATTGCCGAAGATGCCTACATTTTGCGCCATGATGACCCGTCCATTGTTGGCAGCCCCCACCGGCGCGTTGGATGTGGAGGCCAGGTCAATACCTAAATGGGTGGAGTGGCTGATGACTTTCCCATTATGCTTATACGTACGCTTATCTGCAAACCGGGCCCGGTTTGCAGCCCCGGTCAGGCGACTGAAACGCCCATCCCACATCAATTCGCCACGGGTATCCGAAGGCACTTTGGCCACGGTTTCCACATTTTGCTGCCGAAGGGTCTCGTTAATATATAAAAATTTTGCCAGCAATGGATTTTCTTCCATCAAAAACTGCGCTTCCATGGGGCCCAAATCAAAATCAGGCATTTTAAATTCCAGAAAACCATCTGAGATACGCAGGGTGTCGCTTCTAAAATTCTTATCTTTGATATAATGATAAAATCCGCGTTTGGTCTCATTTCCGGCCAAATCCCGGGCTTCTACGGCAATACGGGTATCCGGTCCCTGGGTATGATCTAAGGCAAACAGGGCTGTTATCACCATGGGATCTTTAAACACACCGGGGTATCCGGGAAAAAAATTCTCCCCCACCCTGACACCGCTTTGCACATTTTCTTCATCAAGTTTATAAATTACAAGGCCAACTCCGCCTTTGGATACATTATGCTGAGATGTCAACACCTGAAGTCGGGGCGGCACCGTATCAATGATCACCGGACGCTCTTGGTAAAAACTGTTGCCTTTGGTCCATTTACGCCAGGCATAATCCGTTACAACAATCCGAATAATGGCCTGGCCATCGTTCATACCGTATTTACGCATTTCAACGGGAATGGTAAACGTATCGGATAGGATTATATTGTCACTGAATAAAGACTGAATGGAAGAGGGTGGATACGACTTATCCAAAAGAATTTTTTCATTATCTTTTTGCACCAAAGAGACAGTTACATGCTTTAAGCCAGCGCCTTTATCCGATGCGGTTATATTTATTTCATAAGATTGTCTTAGATACTGGGAGGGCAGACTGATATCTGCGATGGGAGCATCTCCCTCATATTTACAAAACAGAACCCAGCCCACAGGCACAACAATTGCCAGAAATATAATCAGAAACAGTGTTCTTTTCATCAAACAACCTTACTTTTCAAGAAGTTAGACGGCCATGCTTTAAGTCGACTTAAGATATCAGCAAACGCCTTTCTTATCAAGGAATTTTCCCGGGCACGGATCCACCTTGACATTTCCCCGGGTGAATAATATCTAGGGTTATCAATATTTTTCTCGTTTTAAGGATAAACTCGATGACAAACTTTTTTTTTGACCTGACCCGGAACGACCCAAGCTGTTTTTTTCTAATTGCCGGCCCCTGTGTGATAGAGGATTTAGACACAAGCCTTGCGATTGCAAAATACCTGAAACAGGTCACAAATGATTTAGGTATTCCTTATATTTTTAAAGCCTCGTATGACAAAGCCAACCGAACATCCATCCAGTCGTTCCGAGGCCCGGGCCAGGAACACGGCCTTAAAATATTAGAACAGATTAAAACAGAACTGAACATCCCTGTCATCTCTGATATCCACCTGCCTGACCAGGCCGAAAAAGCCGCCCAAGTGCTTGATATTATCCAGATACCGGCATTCTTATGCCGCCAGACTGACTTAATTTTAGCCGCCTGCAAAACAGGCAAACCCGTGAACATCAAAAAGGGTCAATTTCTTGCACCGGCTGACTGTAAAAATATTGTTGAAAAAGCCAAGTCCACAGGCAACAGAGACATTGCCATCACTGAACGCGGCACCTGTTTTGGGTATAACAATCTTGTGGTGGATTTCAGATCCATACAGATTTTACGGGAATCGGGTATGCCCGTAATTTTTGATGCCACCCACAGTGTGCAACTTCCCGGAGGCAGCGGTAATGCATCGGCAGGAGAAAGGCAGTTTGTCGCACCCCTTGCAAAAGCCGCCGTGGCCTGCGGCGCCCACGGCCTGTTCATGGAAACCCACCCCGATCCGGACAATGCCCTGTGCGACGGACCGAACTCCATACCTCTGGAACAAATGAAAACACTTTTGACCCATCTGGTCAATATCAGGAAAGTTGCAGGACAGTCCCTATGACAGCACAATTGGCAGATATCCAACTACTGCTTTTAGATGTGGACGGGGTACTCACCGACGGCAGCATTACCTATACAGACACAGGCGAACAGATCAAAACGTTTAACGCCAAAGACGGCCTTGGCATCCGGTTGCTCATGGATGCAGGCATTCTTGTCGGAATTGTCACGGCAAGGGTTTCAGGTGCCCTGCGTCACCGGTGTGAAAACTTAGGCATCACCCTGGTTTTTGACGGCATAAGAGACAAGGCCAGCGCATTGGCAGCCATATCTGAAACCACCCAAGTCAGCACCGCACAGATTGCATTCATGGGCGATGACCTGATAGATCTACCGGCAATGACCCGTGCCGGATTTGCTTTTACCGTGGCCGATGCCCCTGTTGAAGTGAAAGACAGGGCTCACCTAATAACGGAGCTCCCCGGAGGCAAAGGCGCGGTCCGCCAGGCCTGTGAGGCCATTCTCAAAGCCAAAGGCCTCTGGGAAAACGCTATTTCAAGGTTTCTATTATGAACGGCGTCGGCAAAAAAAAACTGATACTACCCCTGGTTCTGCTTTTAGGCCTTATACTTGGGGGGTTAGGCCTGTATTATTACATCAACCACCTGCTGACCACCCCCATTGAACTTGAAAACATCGAGATTGATGACAAAGCGGCGCTCAAACTCAACGCACTTGAGCAGATTTCCAAAAAAAACGGCATTACCGAATGGAAGCTGAAAGCGTCCACAGCCACCCTGCTCAAAGACCAAAACAAGGCTGAATTAAAAGATGTAGACATTATTTTCTACACCAAACAGGATACCCAGGTTCACCTCACGGCTAACCACGGAGCACTCGACACCAAGACGCATGACATGACCTTTTCAAAGAATGTCACGATTCATCATCAGCACTACACCCTGAGAAGTGAAACATTGCATTATGCCAAAAAACCACATATAATACGCTCCGATTCAAGGGTTGAAGTGGACGATGAGAACTCTGTAATAGAAGCGGACAGAATGACGATTATGCTGAACCAAGAGTTGATCATCCTGGAAGGAAACGTAGAAGGACGATTTAGTGAAAAAAGTCAAAATTCAAACTTGTTATAGTACGTCTCTTGTTTTACTGCTGATGCTGTTGTTTCTTCTCACACAGGTATCCTTTGCAGCCCAAGAGGATAAACCCGCCGATACAAGCAGGCCTCCGGCTGATCTGAAAATCACTTCGGATAAAATGATCGCCAGCAAAGACCACTCCATGGTTGAATTTATAGGAAAAGTTAAAGCGGTCCGGGCAGACAGTGTACTCTTAGCCGATTCGGTCAAAGTATTTTTTCATACCTCAGAGACCAAAAAGGAAGGCCAGTCAAACGTAAAACGAATTCTTGCCACAGGCAATGTTGAATATACTGAAGGAGAACGCAAAGCATTCTCGGATCAGGCGGATTATGATACCGCAGACCAGATACTCGTGCTCACCGGAGATCAAGCACGTTTGCTTACGGGAAAAAGCTGGATCACCGGCAAAAAAATCACCCTCTTTAAGGCCCAGGACCGGGTAGTTGTGGAAAGTAGCGAAAAAACCAGAGTTGAAGCTTTTTTTGATGCTGAAGACCAGAACGGGTCTTTGGATAAGCCGTAAACTTATGAGCCGACTGGTACTGGAAAACCTTGTAAAGACCTATGGTGGTAAAACCGTAGTGGATCAGGTCAGCCTGTCTGTGGACCAGGGACAGGTAACTGGACTTTTAGGCCCCAACGGTGCCGGCAAGACCACCACGTTCTATATGACTGTTGGCATGATCCGTCCGGAAAAAGGCACCGTTCACCTTGACGGGGAGGATATCACCCGGCACCCCATGTATATTAGGGCCAGAAAGGGTATTGGGTACCTTCCCCAGGAGACATCTGTATTCAAAAAACTAACGGTCAGGGAAAATATAACGGCCATTCTGGAGGTCATTGACAAGAAAGTCATGAATATCAACCAGAAAGCTGAAAGCCTGATGGAAGAACTTGGAATTTTATCTTTATCCGGTCAAAAGGCAGCATCCCTGTCCGGTGGAGAGCGCCGCCGCCTGGAGATTTCAAGGGTGCTTGCCACAGACCCATTATTTATCCTGTTGGACGAACCCTTTGCCGGCATTGATCCTTTGGCTGTCATTGACATCCAGCAGATCATATCCCAGCTTACGGACAAAGGTATCGGCGTATTGATATCAGACCACAATGTCAGGGAAACATTAGGCGTATGCGACACAGCTTACATCATGAGCCAGGGCGTGGTTATGGAATCAGGTCCGCCAGAAAAAATTATTTCAAGCAAAGTAGCCAAACGAATTTACCTGGGAGACAACTTTAGACTTTAATCATGGAACTTGGATTACAACAAAGCCTTGCACTGACGCAACAGCTGGTCATGACGCCCCAGCTCCAGCAAGCCATTAAACTACTCCAGCTGTCCCGGCTTGAACTTGCCGAAATGATCCAGCAAGAAATGGAGCAAAATCCGGCACTTGAAGAAGTCTCCACGGAAGACACCTCTGACAAAGCCATCACGGCCCAGGAAACCCAAACCCCGGAAACGGAAACCGAAGCTCCTGTCAAGGAAGTCACCATTGAAGAACGGGTGCCCTCGGATACGGATTGGGAAAATTATATCAATGAATATAACTCCACCGGCAGAATTCATATGGAGGCTGAAAGCAGTGAAGCCCCAAATTACGAAGCATTTACATCCGAGAAGCAAACCCTTGAAGCGCATTTAAAGTGGCAATTGATGCTTTCGGACTTGCCCGACAAAAAGGAACGTCTTGGCCATGTCATCATCGGCAACCTGAACCGGGACGGGTATTTATGCGCTGATGTGGAAGAACTGGCCCAAACTGCCGAGGCCGACATCCAAACCGTTGAAGAGGTGCTGGCCTTGCTCCAGACCTTTGACCCGCCAGGAATATGTGCCAGAAACCTGTGCGAGACACTTTTGATTCAGGTCCGGCAACTTGGCATTGAAAATGAAATCATCACCCGGATCATTACGGATCATTTAAAAAACCTTGAAAATAGAAACAGCAAAAAAATTGCCAAGGCCCTTAAAATTTCTGTTGAGGATGTAAGGGCCGCAGTAAAAATCATCCAGTTTCTTGAACCCAAACCCGGCAGAAAATTTGCCACTGAGGAACCTGCCTACATTACCCCTGACATATATGTTTACAAAGTTGGTGATGATTTCAAAATTGTTATGAACGATGACGGCCTTCCCAAACTAAAAATTTCAAGATTCTACAGGGAGGCTGTGGCCACCGGCAAAAAAATCCCCAAGGAGACCAAAACCTATCTCAATGAAAAGATGCAGTCCGCCTCCTGGCTGATAAAATCCATCCATCAGCGCCAGAAAACCATCTACCTTGTCATGGAAAGCATCATAAAATTTCAAAGGGAATTTTTTGAAAAGGGCATTGCCTATCTGCGGCCTTTGATTCTCAAGGACATTGCCGAAGATATTGAAATGCATGAGTCTACGATCAGCCGGGTGACCACCAACAAATACGCCTACACCCCCCAGGGACTGTTTGAGTTGAAATATTTTTTCAACAGCTCCATAGAACGACTTGACGGCCCTTCCATGGCATCAGCCAGCGTCAAGGAGAGGATAAGGCAACTCATTGACAATGAAGATCCAAACGCCCCTTTAAGTGATGATAAAATCGCCGCAATTCTGCAAGAATCAGACATTCAGATTGCCCGGCGAACCGTGGCAAAATACAGAAAAGTGCTTAATATTCTGCCGTCAAATAAACGAAAACAACTATAGGGAGAGCGAATCTATGCAGGTCACCATCACGTTCAAAAAAATAGAAGCATCTGATGCCCTCAAGTCCTATGTAAATAAAAAGCTTAAACGGTTTGATAAAATGTTGGATGGCCCGGCTGATGCAAATGTGGTCTTAAGCATTGAAAAAATAAGACATATTGCCGAAATCACTTTAACCAGCGGCGCACTTAACATCCATGCAAAGGAATCGTCCGAAAGCATGTATGCCACCATTGATATTTTAGCGGATAAAGTGAAAAGTCAAATAACAAAGCACAAGGAAAAAGAAAAAAAACACATGTCAGGCAACAAGGCGAGCCTAACGGATACCCGGGAGTTCAGTCTTGAGGAACCACTGCCCGTGGACATGAGAGATATTATTGAAGAACCCCTTGAAACAAAACCTATGGACATCGAAGATGCGGTGATTGAACTGGAATCGGGCAAAAAATCTTTTTATGTTTTTATGAATGCCCGCACAGAACAAGTCAATGTGATCTATAAACACAATAACGGTAAATTGGGACTTATCGCCCCCCAAGGATAGGATGGTCGGAACCAATGAAAATCAGTGACATTCTAAAGCTGGACGCTATTATCGCAGACCTGAAAGCGAAAAACAAAACAGAAGCCATAGAAGAACTGTCCCAGGCTGTTTCACCGGTGGCAGGCGCAGAAGCAGAAGATGTCTCAGCTGTCCTGCTGGAACGGGAGCACTTGGGCTCCACAGGTATCGGCGGCGGCATCGCCATTCCCCACGGCAAGCTGGAGACGGTTAAGTCCATCGCGGTGGGATTTGGGCGCAGCATCAAAGGCATTGAGTTTAACTCCTTGGACAACCGGCCGGTCCATCTTTTCTTTCTGCTTTTAACACCCGAACATTCCACAGGGGGGCATTTAAAAGTACTGGCCCAGATTTCAAAGCTGCTGAAAATGGATCAATTTAAAGAACGCCTGCTTTCAGCAGGTTCTCAAGAACAAATTCATCAGATCATTTTGGAGAATGACGAAGAATTTTGACAATGGAAAACCTCAAGGTTTATATCATCACCGGCATATCAGGCTCCGGAAAGACAACCGTTGCCCAGGCATTTGAAGATGCTAGCTTTTATTGCATTGACAACATGCCCATGGCACTTGTGCCCAAGGTGCTCGAACTGCCCTTAGGAGAAAGCGCTAAGGTCAAAGGTGCTGCCTTTGTGATGGATATGAGGTCAAAAACCTTCTTAAGTACATTTGTTTCAGGTGTCTCAGCTATAGAGGATATGGGACTTTCCCCGTTCATCATATTTCTTGAAGCTGACACCCAAACTTTGGTCAAACGGTTTAGCCAGACCCGCCGGCACCATCCCCTGGGGGACGAAAAGAACCTTTTGGACAGCATAAGGTCTGAAAAACAGGGCATGGCCGCCATCCGGAAATTAGCCCACCGGATCATCGACACTTCTAATTTCAATGTGCATCAGCTTAAGGCAGAAATACAAAGTCTCGTATCCAAGGATATCGGTTCCGAAAGTTTCATGAAACTGAATATCATGTCTTTTGGGTATAAATACGGCATCCCGGTAGATGCAGATATTGTGGTGGATCTACGGTTTCTGGCCAATCCCTATTTTGTGCCCGAACTCAAAGCCCATAACGGAGAGTCTGATGCGGTAAAAGCCTTTGTTCTGGAAAATGGGGAAACCAAAACCTTTTTAAAAAAATATAACGACCTTATTGACTATCTCATTCCATTATATAAAAAAGAAAACAAGGCGTACCTAACACTCGCTTTGGGCTGTACCGGTGGCCGCCACCGCAGTGTCGCTATTTCCCGAGCCGTATTTGAACGGCTATTGAAAAAAGGCTTGAATCCAAGCTTGCGACACAGAGATATAGATAAAGACATCAAAGAATTATAACAGGCAAATTATGACGGGAATTTTAATTGTCACCCATGCCAATTTGGGTGCAGCATTAATTGATACCCTGGAGTTTATTCTGGGGGCAAAGCAAGAAAAATTAGGCACCATATCCATAGACATCAAACAGGACCCGGAAAGTCTGCGAAATAAAATCAAACGGGGCATTAAGGATGTCTATTGCGAAAATGGGGTTATTATTTTAACCGACATGTTCGGTGGTACACCTTCAAACCTGGCCTATGCCTTTCTTGAAGAAGGAAAGGTGGAGGTAATTTCAGGCGTCAACCTGCCCATTCTTCTCAAAGCCGTCACAACCCGGGAGAAAATGGAGATCAAAGAATTGACTGCAGCCCTGATTGAACATGGGAAAAAAAGCATTTCCCTTGCCAGCGACATTCTGAAAGGGACCAGTCGGTCCCTATCCTAACTTATGCCGTGCCCGTTTCCCCTCTCGGGTATGGACTTATTTTCATTTTTGAAGGAGGCGAATAATGACTGTAAAAATAGGAATTAACGGATTCGGCAGAATCGGACGCATGGTCTTTCGGGCTGCTTTGGAAAATGATGCAATTGAAGTTGCGGCCATCAATGATCTTACGGACACAGAAACCATTGCCCACCTGCTCAAGTATGACTCTGTCCACGGAAGCCTCCCCAATGAGGTCAGCCATGGAGAGGGATTTATTGCCGTGGATGGGAAACAGATTTTAGTTACCGCGTTAAAGGATCCTGCCCAGATTGCCTGGGCGGATGCCGGTGTGGACATTGTTCTGGAATGCACCGGTCTTTTCAGAAACCGCGAAACCGCGGGCAAGCACCTTGAAGGCGGTGCCAAAAAAGTCATTATTTCAGCGCCGGCCAAGGATCCGGATGTTACCATTGTCATGGGCGTGAACCATGAGGATTATGACCCTGGTACCCATCATATTCTATCTAATGCCTCCTGCACCACCAACTGCCTGGCGCCCGTAGCCAAAGTACTGCTGGAAAATTTCGGCGTTGTATGCGGACTGATGACCACGATCCACTCTTACACAGGAGACCAGCGCCTGCTTGACTTCCCACATAAGGATTTGCGCCGGGCAAGGGCCGCGGCTTTGTCCATGATTCCTACCACAACAGGTGCAGCCAAAGCGGTTTCTTTGGTTTTGCCTGAGCTTGAAGGCAAACTCAACGGCCTTGCGGTGAGGGTTCCAACACCCAATGTATCCCTTGTGGATCTGGTGATCACCACCGAAAAAAAAGATCTAACCAAGGAGATGGTCAACCAAGCCCTTAAAAAAGCATCAGAGACGAACCTGAAGGGATATTTGGGATATGTTGAAAAACCCCTGGTATCCATTGACCACAACTCCTGCCCGCTTTCTTCCATTGTTGATGCATCCTGCACGGATGTCATTAATGGAGAGATGGTAAAAATATTTTCATGGTACGACAATGAGGCCGGTTACTCACACCGTATGGTTGATCTGACCCAAATGGTGGGCAGCGCCCTTTAGAGGAGAAATACATGACAAGAATTCCACTGATTGCCGGCAACTGGAAAATGTACAAGACCGGTACCCAGGCCGTTGCTGCAGCCAAACAACTGGCAGAATTAGCCCAAGGAGTAAATGGGGTTGATATTATGATTGCCCCCACAGCACTGTCGCTGCCGCTGGTCGCTGCGGCTCTGGGCAAAGACTCCCGGGTCCGGCTGGGAGCACAGAACATTTACCCAGGCAAAGAAGGTGCTTTCACAGGCGAAGTATCCGGGGAGATGATAAAGGATGCCGGTGCGGACTATGTTATCATCGGTCATTCCGAACGTAGACAGTTCTTTGGAGAAACGGATGAAAGCGTTTCAATTAAAATCCGTGCAGCCCTTGATGCACAACTTACCCCTGTGATGTGCATCGGAGAGACCGAAAGCCAGCGGGAAGCGGATAAAACGTTTTTTATCCTTGACAAACAGATATCAGATGGGTTAAAAGGCTTTGATCTTGAGGAACTTGATCCCCTTATTCTGGCTTACGAGCCGGTTTGGGCAATCGGTACCGGAAAGACAGCAGGACCAGATCAGGTAAAAGAGGTACATAAATTTTTACGAAACCTGATCAAAGAGAAATACACAGAAGGCCTGGCAGCAAAGATCCGGATTTTATACGGTGGATCGGTTAAACCCGGCAACATCAAAGAGCTGATGCAACTTGAAGATGTAGATGGTGCATTGGTTGGTGGCGCGAGCCTTAACCCGGAAGATTTTAATAAAATTATTAGATTTTAGAATGATATAATATGACAGCCATTTTAGTAACAATACATGTAGCAGTTTGCATTTTTCTGATACTTGTCGTGCTGTTGCAGACCGGTAAAGGCGCAGAGATGGGTGTGTCCATGGGTGGCGCAGGAAGTCAGGCCCTTTTCGGAGCTGCTGGCCCTGCAAATATCCTGACCAAAATTACCACGGCCGTGGCCATTATCTTCATGATCACGTCACTGAGCCTGGCTTATATGTCAGGTCATCAGTCACAGTCCAGTGTTATGAAGGCCCCCCCTGCTTCCGCAGCACAAGAGGTACCGGCAGCAGAATGATTAAGAATAAATTTTTTGCCGAAGTGGTGGAATAGGTAGACACGCACGCTTGAGGGGCGTGTGGGGAGACCCGTGGGAGTTCAAATCTCCCCTTCGGCACCAAAAATACAAAGCCGCGGCAATTATGCCGCGGCTTTTTTTTTAGGGACCTAAGAAAAAAAAGCCGCATAGACTGGTATGGACAAAAACAATAAAAGAAATTGTTACAAGTGCCGTTTTTTTTATGTCACCTGGGAACCGGCCCACCCGAACGGCTGCAGGGCGTTAGGGTTTAAAAGCCGTCAATTACCTAGCGTCACGGTGTTCCAGTCTTCGGGAAAGCCCTGTGAATACTTCAAGGAAAAAAAGAAATAAAGAAACATGGTGTCGACAGTTGCGCCTTGCATTATGGTCAGACAAGCTTATTATAAAAAATTATGACTTACTACAATGATGCCACCGGGCCAGACCCGAAAAAAATCGAAAAAGAGCTGGGGGAATTTCTGAACAAAAAATTTGGTGGAAATGTCAAAATCCTGACACCATCCATCCAGCCCCAGCAGGAGATCATTACCGGCACAACACCTGAGTCCGGCAAAAAAAAGCTGATTGACTTTAATATTAAACCAGCAGAACTTATCAGCTACCTTGACCAGTACGTTGTTCGACAGGACAAGGCAAAATCGGTACTCGCCACAAAAATCTGTACCCATTTCAACCGAATCCGACACCAAGAATCCATGACCACCGAACCTTTTAAGATCACAGGAAATATTAAAAGTAATATCCTGCTGCTTGGTCCCACAGGTATTGGCAAAACCTATCTGATCAAACTTATCGCTAAAAAAATCGGAGTGCCTTTTGTAAAAGCGGACGCCACCAAATTTTCCGAAACCGGATATGTGGGTGGTGATGTAGAAGATCTGATCAGGGATTTGGTCAAAGAAGCCAAGGATGACATTGAACTTGCGGAATGCGGCATTGTTTACATTGATGAAGTGGACAAGATTGCCGCAAGCCCCAATGTTATCGGCGCCCAGATATCCCGGACAGGGGTTCAGCGAGCCCTGCTCAAACCCATGGAAGAGACTGATGTGGATTTAAAGGTGCCGCACGATCCTGTATCCATGATGCAGGAGCTTGAGGCATTCCAGAGAACCGGGAAACGTTCGGCCAGACGTGTGAACACCGCCAATATTCTGTTTATTTTATCTGGTGCATTTTCGGGTCTGACGGATGTAGTGAGAAAACGTTTGAGCAAACAGGCCATTGGGTTTGGCGCTTCGCTTACCCATACCAGAAAAGACAATGAGCTCTTAAAAAAGACCCGGTCCGAGGATTTGGTGGCCTACGGTTTTGAATCTGAGTTCATAGGCAGGGTGCCGGTGCGCTGCGTGCTTGATGAACTGACTCAAAAAGATCTTTTCGATATCCTGAAAATGCCCAACAACCCGGTGATCTTAAGCAAACGCCTTGATTTTAAATCATATGGCATTGATGTGCTGTTCACCGATGAAGCGTTAGAAGAGCTGGCAACAAAAGCGCACAAGGAAAATACCGGTGCCCGGGGGCTCGTATCCGTAATTGAAGAAGCCATGCTCTGCTTTGAAGAAAAACTGCCTTCTGAATCCATCGGTCAGTTTGCTGTTACAAAACAGGTGCTGACCAACCCCGAACAAGCGCTAAACGATCTTATTCAGGGCAATGACAAAGAAAAGTACCTGGCTGAATACAACAATGCTTTGGTCCTTTTTTCAGATTACATCAGTGAGTATGTAAAAAATAACTGGAAAATCTTTTCCATCCGCCACGGCCTGACCTTAACGCAGATTCGCACAAAAATGGTGGTCCAATATTATACGGCCCATGTCATGGAGATAGAGGATGCGGTTAAACAGGTCAAAAGATTCTATGACAACGTTAAAGAGATGGAACTGGAAATTTCCAAAAACTATGATTTAAATGTCGTGTTCGAAGAAGATGCAGCGGATTTTCTCATCCAGCAGTTTATAGAGCATAATGCAACTACGGATGAGATCCTTTCCAAAATATACACGGATTTTTTTGACGGATTTAATCTGATCCGGGAAAAAACCGGGAAAGCAAGGTTTTTCCTGTCCAGAGAGGCATTAGCCGACCACGAAACTTACCTCAACGAGCTTATCAGAAAAGAGATAAAATGATTGGAATTTCAAAACTTTACTGCGCCACTGTGGAACCCTCGGATACGTTACGCTATTCAAGGCATTCAGGCAAACTACCTTCTCATCTGCTTCAGTTCTCAAAAGACAAAAAGCCGGTGGTGGTCTGGAATATGACCCGGCGATGCAATCTGAAGTGCGTTCACTGCTATGCCCAGTCTGAAAATATTGCCTATGACAATGAACTGACCCACGAACAAAGTATTGCAATGATGGATGACCTGGCCGCTTTCGGGGTTCCGGTACTCTTGTTTTCCGGCGGGGAACCCTTGATGCACCCACGCCTTGTGGAATATGCCCAGTATGCCGTATCCAAGGGCATGCGGGCCGTTATCTCCACCAACGGCACTCTGATCACCAAAGAGAAGGCCAAACAGCTCAAAGAGGTGGGACTCTCCTATGTGGGGATCAGCCTCGACGGACTTGAAACCACCCACGACATGTTCCGGGGTGTCCCTGGTGCGTATAAAAAGGCATTGCAGGCCGTTGACAACTGTCAGGAAGCAGGTATTAAGGTGGGGCTGCGGTTTACCATTAATAAACGAAACGTCAAGGATATCCCGGGCATTTTCGATCTGCTGGAAGAGAAACAAATTCCCAGGGCCTGTTTTTACCATTTAGTTTACTCAGGCCGCGGGCAGGAAATTGCCAAAGAGGATTTAAGTCATGAGGAGACCCGTAAGGTGCTTGATTTGATCATGGACCGCACAAGAGACCTTCACGACCGCAACCAACCCAAAGAGATCCTCACCGTGGACAACCATGCAGACGGTCCCTATCTGTACCAGCGCTTGCTAAAAGAAGATACTGACCGTGCTGCTGAAGTGCTCGAACTGCTTGAAATGAATGAGGGCAATAATTCAGGCCGCGGCATCGGCTGCATCTCCTGGGATGGTGAAGTCCATCCGGACCAGTTCTGGCGGGAAATCAGTTTCGGCAACATCAAGGACCGTCCCTTCAGCGAAATCTGGACAGATTCTGAAAATGAATTTTTGATGAAAATGAAAGAGAAGAAAAAACACGTTAAAGGCAGATGCGCCCAATGCCGATGGCTTGATATCTGTGCCGGCAACTTCAGGGCCAGAGCTGAGTCCGTTGCAGGAGATCCCTGGGATTCAGATCCGGCCTGTTATCTTACGGATGAAGAGATCAAAAAGGAGAACGTATAATGCTGTTCCCCGAATACAGAGGCAGGCGCATGCGTGCCACGGCCAATTTCCGACGCATGATCAGGGAAACTAAACTGTCCAGGGACGATCTGATTCTGCCCTTGTTTGCGGTGGAAGGCAAATCTGTTAAAAAACCCATCAATTCCATGCCCGGACAGTTTCAGCTCTCTGTCGATCACATTGTCACCACGGCAAAGCAAGCCAAAGGCGAAGGCATTCCAGGCATCATGTTGTTCGGTATTCCCGATACCAAAGACTGCCTTGGCACCCAGGCCTATGCCAGTGATGGTATTGTCCAAAAAGCTGTGACGGCTGTCAAGGAACAGGTTCCGGATCTTACCGTTATCACGGATGTCTGCTTGTGTGAATACACGGATCATGGTCATTGCGGTATGGTGATGGAGGACGGTACTGTTGACAATGATTCCACCCTGGATCTGCTTGCCAAAACGGCGTTGTCCCATGTGCAGGCAGGTGCCGACATGGTGGCCCCTTCCGATATGATGGACGGTCGTGTGGCTGAAATCAGAGGCATCTTGGATGACGAAGGGTTTTCCCATGTGCCCATCATGTCATATGCCGTAAAATACGCATCGGCTTTTTACGGTCCTTTCAGGGACGCTGCTGAATCCGCGCCCCAATTTGGGAACCGCAAAACCTACCAGATGGACCCGGCTAATTCCCTTGAAGCGATCAGGGAAGCCACCATGGACATTGAGGAAGGTGCAGACATTATTATGGTCAAACCGGCACTCTCCTACCTGGACATTATCTATCGGGTCAGAGAAGAGATCGATCTGCCTGTGGCTGCATATAACGTATCCGGTGAATACTCTATCATCAAGGCGGCCGAGATGATGGGATGGGTGGACGGCAAAGCCATGATCATGGAAGCCCTGCTCTCCATTAAACGGGCCGGAGCCGATATTATAATGACCTACTCAGCCATAGACGTGGCAAGGGAGTTGAACAGCTGATGGCACATCCTCACGGAACACCCCCCCATGGACATGGCGGACCTCCCTCTGCCGGGAAAAACAATACCCTGCGTCTTGTGGCATGGGAAACAACCCGCCGGTGTAACCTGACCTGCAAGCATTGCCGAGCTGCCGCCGAAGACCATGCATACAAAGACGAACTCACCACCGAAGAATCCTTCAAACTTTTAGACCAAATCAGAGAGGTGGGTCAGCCCATCATTATCCTCACCGGCGGCGAACCACTGCTCCGGGATGATATATTTGATATTGCTGCGTATGGCGATAAAATCGGCCTTCGCATGGTCATGGCCCCCAACGGTACTCTGCTCAATGAAGACAATGTGGCACGACTTATAGAAAGCGGCATCAAGCGTATTTCTGTAAGCCTGGACGGCGCCACTGCAGCATCCCATGATGCATTCAGAGGGCTTGAAGGCGCCTTTGACGGAGCAGTAAACGGCATAAAAACAGCCAAAGCAGCCGGACTGGAATTTCAAATCAATACCGTTATCACAAAAACCAATCTTGATGAAATTCCCGACATTCTTGCCCTAGCAGAATCGATAGGGGCTGCGGCCCACCACATTTTTCTTCTGGTCCCCACAGGCCGGGGGAAATACATCGTGGATACAGCCATTGACGCAAAGGAGTACGAAGAGACCCTGAACTGGTTTTACGACCAACGGGACAAAACTTCTTTGCAGCTGAAAGCCACCTGTGCGCCTCACTATTACCGAATTTTACGCCAACGCGCCAAAGCAGAAGGCAAAAAAGTCACTTTTGAAACCCATGGGCTTGATGCGGTCACACGGGGCTGCCTTGCAGGCACCGGTTTTTGTTTCATCTCCCATGTGGGCCGTGTTCAGACCTGCGGTTTTTTAGACGTCACCTGTGGGGATATCAGAACCCAGCACTTTAAGGATGTGTGGGAAAATTCACCCGTATTCAATAAATTGCGGGATTTCAATAACCTTGAGCCCAAATGCGGACTGTGCGAATACAAACAGGTGTGCGGTGGATGTCGGGCCAGGGCATATGAAGCCACTGGCGATTATCTGGCCCAGGAACCTTTGTGTACATACCAACCCGCCCGGCATCAGACAAAGTAAAGGGCTCTCAAGTTTTTTTTAAACACACATAATTACTTATCCTTAACATAACCGCGTTAACGGCAAAGGCCCAATAGTTTTAAACTATTGGGCCTTTGTTGCGTCTTGGATATGAGCCGAAGCCCGCCTCAATTTCGCTTGAGCTATTTCTTTTTCCAAGCGACTTAAACGACAGTGACATCAAAATTAGCCGTGTGAAAATGGTGGCAACGGTATGGGTATTGGTATAGGTACCGGTATCAGCAATCGTTCACGTGGTGGCGGGGCATGCCTATGCCTATGTGGTGGCGGTGGTGGATGATGCCTACGCTGATGCAGTGGCGGCGGTGGATGATACCTATGTCTATGCGGTGGTGGATGATGTCTATACCTATGCGGTGGATCGTGCCTATAACTATGTGGCGGCGGCGGACCATGCCTGAATCGTTCATTTGGCGGGTGCGCAGAGCTAATAGTTGGAAAAATCAAACAAGTCAGGATGATAACAACAAAGTATTTTGATTTTAATTTTGATTTTTTCATTATTTTCTCCTCACAATACATAATTAAACTCCAACAACGATTTCTCAATTCTTTGCTGCATCGCATCAGCATCCCCAGACAATTCAAATGCCATACCAACATAACAACATATTGATTTTAAAAGAATTTATACGGAATCCACCTATTTAAAACATCGAGATGAGTTACAAAAACTGCATTTTAACTACAAGATATTGCTGGTTTTAGGGTGTCGAAGAGAATAAAACCCACCAAATTCATGTTTTAATAACAAGGGATATCAACAGCCCACTTTTCGATACCGCGAATCCTTTCGATCATCTCTTCTAATCGTTCCATAGCCTTTTCTCCAATCTTGACGCCCTTTTCATAGATTTTGGTTATAAGCTTTGCTACTGGATGAATGCCATTGTAAGTCATCGTTCTTGCTAAACCCACCACTTTATCAACACTGTCTAATAATTGCCCTTTCCAGTGATTTTCAAGAATCCCCCACAACCTCTCAACCGGGTTATATTTGCTGTGATAAGGAGGGTAATAAATCAAACAAATGCTGACTTCGTGTCTGATTGCAAAGTTAACAAGCCTTTTCATAAATTGACTTCTACGGCTATTATTTTCTGGCCCATTGTCGGCATTGATGGCAATGGTATGTGGCTTGAATCGTGTTTTTAGCATCGGCCAAAGATCTTCTAAACAATCCACCATAAAATCGGCTGTAGCATTACTTTCAGTAAAATATATGTAGCTCTCATCGTGCGCCGGCAAAAAAATCCCAAAAGGTTTTAATATTGTGTCCGGCTTATAATCATGATCACAGGCTTTAACTTTTTGACGGCTATATCCGCCCCTGGAAAAAGGACCCACTTTGACATTTGCCTTGGTGTCAATTGAAATGCGAATCACGCCTTCAGTGCTATCTGCAACCTGATTTGCTGTTTTCACATATGAAAAGATCGCATCTGTTTCAGCTATTTTTTTTGGGGGTTGGTTTTAGCAACTTTTTTTAAGCGATACCCTAACTGGTTGAGTTTATATCTTATCGTCTGCACGGTTGGTAACTGCTCAGGGCTATATTTTTTATCTTCCCTCAATCGACGAAGGACTTCCACGCCAGTTAGCGGAGAGTATAGTTGAGTTGTTCGGAACGTGGGATCACATTGGCTCGTCGGCTCAATAATATCTTTTATATCATCAAGCAAATTCGGAAGCTTTTCCTCAACAGGCTTGCGCCCACGACCGGAAAAATTATCTATACAGTCAAAACCGGAATCTAATTCTTTTGTCCCTTTCTGGATGGTTTTTCTGTCCCATCCCAGTTCTTTTTCTGCCCGGCGTTGGCCCCCCTTGCCCATAAGGCGGACTACGTTAGCCATAAATTTACGTCGTTCAGAACCTTTTAAATTCGACCGGGTGTCATTCAAAAACAGTTTTAATTCCAGAGAAAATTCGTTTGTTTTTTCAAGATTGGGCAATTCAGGATGATTCATCATGGCTTCTCCTTTCTTTATAGGAGTCCATGATGACCATACGTTATGCTGCCCCGATTGTCCAGTAATTTGAGATTTAAACAAATTCTCAGCAGCGACATTACCTTCTTTATTTCCCTCTCTAAGTCGACGTCGGGCATTTTTAACCAGCGGATAAACCATAATGGTTTTCACCTCGGCTTCATTTTGCCTGTTGGTCTTATCCATTCGTCCACGTCCAGTTGTTTCGCCTATTTTGATCCAGTTGGCAGCCCGGTAGCACCCGCCATAATACAGGCTCCGGTCCACCAGGGTTTCCAAAAGAAGGGGAGCAACTCCGTACTGCCTCTCCCAGTCGAATCGGAGGTGATCAAGGGACGCAGAAAGCATGCTGCTTGCCAGGTTGCGAATTGGGGCTAACACCAGAAACCGGCTGTTGTTAACCACATGTTGCAAGGCCTTGCTTCGCCTATCATCGTCCCAGCCGATCCATAGGTCTCTTGACTTCATCCGCCAAGCAGGGCTTGAAAATTGGATGCAGCCCACAACCTGATGCTTAGGTCGAGTCACGGAAATCAAATATTGAAGCCTTGCCCCAAAGGGCATGGCATAACCCAGATAGTGGTAGCGGCTGATAAGATCCCGGAACAGGTTTCGCTGAGACCTGTCTCGTACTCGTTGGATATTCAGAGGCGTAAATTCCTCAACACTGCCGGAAAGTGTGCAGTAGGGCTCATTGTCCGTGACTTGTTTTTTGAATTTCTGGGGAGTGTGGTTACCTGGTTGCTTTTTCTCCGGTAGATTAAGGATACCTCTGTCATCCAGAAGTTCAAGGAGGTCCTTGCACTCACGGGCTTTGAGCTTCCCGCTGGGCCGCTTCCAATCAAGAAGCTCGCATACCGTGTAGGCCATCTCAGTGCGGCTGATACCATCGCATGTAGCCACAACTTCCGTAATCACCAACAAATCGTATGTCGAAAAATCCCGGACACAAAATTTTATAGGCTGTATCAATGCCGGCATGATCATACTCCTTTTCTATTTTTTCATAACAGATGTATGATCATTTGTTCCGTTTTTTTTGGGGGTAGGCCGGGGAAGCTCTTTCTATTCAATGCATAGTATTTCCTACCGTAGTCAATTAACGGTCTGATCGGTGGAATTAATTATTTTCTTGCCCCTTAACGCATTGGTGTTCAATTAATTTCCTACACTTCTTTTAATTGGGTCTCTTTTAGACGTATCTTGACAGAACGCCACTTCCTATCCTATTTTGGAACTGAATTCTGGGCGGCCCAAAGCCATGTTGGTCGTTCGTTAGTGTTCGTTCATGGTATTACAGGCCCAAAGGTCTAATCATAGTCCTGCGTGACGTCTTTCTGAACGCCAATACCATTACTGATTAAAGGATGGTTAACATGAAAAAAACAGTATTCATTGCAGGTATGCTTCTTGTACTTTTCTCATCCACAACATTTGCGAACACGCCCCCGGCAGCAGACGTCATTGCCAAAGCCTGGGATTACATGCGGGGAAAAACCTCTGTCAGCCAGGTAAAAATGACGGTACACCGTGCGAACTGGGAACGTGTATCGGTTATCAAAGCCTGGACAAGAGGACGAAATGACTCCATTTTCCAGATCATGGCACCGAAGAAAGACAAAGGCAACGGCACATTGAAAATCGGCCGAGACATGTGGACATATAATCCAAAAATAAACCGGGTGATTAAAATCCCCCCCTCTATGATGTCCCAATCCTGGATGGGATCTGATTTTTCCAACAATGATCTGTCCAAGGCAGACAGCCTTCTCAATGATTATACCCATGAAATTGAAACCACCACCCAGGAAAACGGCATCACAATCTATACCATTAAATCTCTCCCCAAGCCGGACGCACCTGTGGTTTGGGGCATGCAAAAACTTAAAATCCGTGAAGACGGCATTATTATCGAACAAGGCTTTTATGATGAGGATATGGCCGCGGTAAAAATAATGACCACCTCTGAAATAAAAAAAATGGGGGAAAAACTATTTCCCGCCCGGTGGGTCATGCGCGCCATGGACGCAGACTCAAAAGAGGATTACACCCTGCTTGAATATGAAAGTCTTGAATTTGATATCCCGTTACAGGATCGTGGGTTTACGCTGAACGCTTTAAAGAAACCATTAAGGTAGTCCGCTTTATGGAAATACTCATGGCCTGGCGCAATATCCGGCGCAATCCCAGGCGCACCATCCTGACCATTTTAGCCATTGCCTTTGCCTGCCTGCTGCTGATATTCATGCTGTCTCTTCAAATAGGCACCTATGAAGTCATGATTGATACATCGGTGAAAACCCGCACCGGTCATATCCAGATACTTAAACAAGGATACAACACAGACCACAAAATCAGGCAGGTGGTCAACGCACCTTCTGATATAGCCGTGACACTTGACCCAATACCCCATATCACGGCCGTTTCCTTCAGAAGCAACGCCTTTGCCCTGCTATCTTCAACCCTGCGTACCAGCGGTGGTTTCATCACCGGCATTGACCCTGAAAAGGAAGTAAACATCTCAAGCGTTCCCCAAACCATACGTAAAGGACGTTATCTGAACCCAACGGACTCCAATGCAGCCGTGGTCGGATCCCTTTTGGCTAAAAACCTTAAACTCGATATCGGAGATGAACTGGTGGTTCTTGGATCAGCCATGGACGGCTCAATTGCTGCCACAGTGCTTACGATGACCGGCATATTCTCATCCGGTATGGACCAATACGACCGATCCGCCGTTCAGATCCCGCTGTCCCATTTCCAAGATATTTTTTCCATGGGAAACGCCGTGCATGAAATCATCATTACCTGTGACAGTCTATGGCATGTGGGGAAGGTAAAAACCGCCATATCCGAAAACTTGTCGCAACCAGGCGCACAGCCCGGCCTTGTCTGCATGTCCTGGGATGAACTTACCCCGGGCCTGATCCAGTCTATCCAGATGGATCTTGGCGGCGGACTTATCTTCTATGCCATTTTGCTTGTCATGGTGGCCTTCAGTATTATGAACACTTTTGTCATGGCAGTTTTTGAACGAACCAAAGAGTTCGGCACCCTCATGGCCATCGGAGCCGGACCCTGGCGATTGTCACGGGTTCTGATCCTTGAATCGGGATTCTTAACCCTGTGCGGAATTATTCTGGGCATTTTGGCCGGATCTCTACTCACCCTCTGGCTGGCACACACCGGCATCCCCATGGGAGAAGCTGAAGGCATGATGCGGCAATACGGCATTCCCAGTCTGCTCCGCCCCAAACTGACGCTGATTACGGCGTTTGCAGGCCCGGCTGCCGTCTTTCTTATCACCATTGTGACAGCCCTGTACCCCGCTTTCAAAGTGCATGGCATCAAACCCGTTGAGGCCATGCGCGCCGTATAAGGAGGGATCATGCAAATTATCATGGCCTGGCGCAATATCTGGCGCAATCCCAAAAGGACCGGCATCATCCTGGTCGCTGTTGTCATCGGGGCATGGACCATGCTCACCTTTAGCGCCCTGTCCAGGGGCATGATGGCGTCCACCCTGGAAAATGCATTAAATACGCTGACCGGTCATATCCAAATTCAGAATGCCCTGTTCCGGGAAGATCCGTCAGTGGAAAATCGAATATCCCACCCGACAGCTGTGGAAAAATTGCTGGACCAACGCCTGCCCAAAGGTGCGGTGTGGGCGTTTCGCATCCAGGTAAGCGGTGTGGCCGCCAACGCCAAAAACTCCCAAGGCATCACCATTATGGGCATTGATCCCGAAAAAGAACCAAACCTCTCATTTTACGGGGATGTTACCCCCAAAGGGAAGCTGCTGGCGTCCGGTGACGACCATGGAATCATCGTGGGAGAAGCTCTTTTAGACAGTTTTGAGACAAAAATCGGCCGGAAGATGGTACTCATGACCCAGGGTGCAAACCAGGAAACAGCATCCAAGGCCTTTAAAATCAGGGGAACCTTTAAAGCAGAAATGCAGTCCACGGAAAAACAATATGTTTTCATTACCCTCAAGGCTGCCCAAACGCTTCTGGGAATAAAAGACGGGGTTTCTTTGGCCTGTGTGCGCCTGCCCGACAGCACTGACATAGATCCCCAAACCCTGAATAAGCTGCTTGGCGCTGTTCGTCACAGCCTGCCCAGGGATCTTTGCGCTCTAACATGGATGGACCTGTTGCCGTTACTCAAAGGATATCTGGGTATGTTTGACCGTTTTATGCTGCTCTGGTACCTGGTCATTTTCATTGCCATGGCGTTTGGACTGGTGAATACCATGCTCATGGCGGTTCTGGAAAGGACCCGGGAATTCGGCCTGCTCAAAGCCCTGGGGCTTAAACCTGTAAGAATCATTATCAACGTGTTGCTGGAGTGCCTCATTCTGCTGGTAACCGGACTTATGGCCGGTAATCTTTTGGGATTTTTAACAATTTATTTTTTTTCCGGCGGGATTGATTTCTCCTTCATGGCCCAGGGATCGGAATTCTGGGGTATGGGGCGTATGGTGGTTCCATTTTTTACGGTCAAAGATATCTGTTACGTGAATGCCGTCATTATGGGTTTGGGTGTCATAGTATGTCTGTACCCGGCGATTAAGGCAGCGAGGATAACCCCGGTAGAGGCAATGGCCCGTGTATAAATTTTTTCAGCCGCCGGGCATCACACATTCCACCCGGTTTCGTCCAGCCGCCTTGGCCATGTACAAAGCCTTGTCAGCTCTTTTGATAATGGTCGTAATCGTGTCTTTTTTTTCAAATACCGTAACCCCAAAGCTGGCGGTTTGTTTACCCACGCTTTCAATTATATGATTCTGGACACGTTCCCTCAGGGAATGGGCCAGTGTCTCAACCCCATGCTGATCCGACTCCGGACAAATAATTAAAAACTCTTCTCCGCCCCAACGCCCGGGGACATCCGCGTCGCGCACCCCATGCCGAAGCTGCTCAGCGAATAATTGAAGCACTTTATCTCCAACCTGGTGCCCATAGGTATCATTGACCTTTTTGAAATGATCAATATCCAGCATAATCAAGCCAAGCGCGTTACCATACCGGTTGGACCGAATTAATTCAGCCGTAAGCACTTCGTCAAGTTTGGTCCGATTGACCAGACCGGTGAGCTGGTCAAAAGTGGCCAGCCGCTCCAATTCCTGATTTTTTTGTTCCAGTTCTTGGGTTCTTTCCCGCACCTTGGCCTCAAGCTCTTGGTTAAGTGTTTTTAACTGCCGATTCTGCTTTTCAAGGCGGGTCTCCTGATCATAGGCGGTCAAGGCACTTTGAATGGTTAAAATCATGTCATCATTGCTCCACGGCTTTTCAAGGAAACGGTAAAGCTGAGCTTCATTGATGGCTTGGCGGATGCCGTCTATATCACTTTGTCCGGTGAGCATAATCTTTTTAACCTTGGGCAGTTTGTTGTGGATCTTAATCAGCAGTTCATCCCCCTTGGTGCCGGGCATGATATAATCACAAATCACCACTTGAAGCTCAATGCCGTCAGCTATAAACTCGTCAATGACCTCCATAGCCTCTTCGGCACTGTGGGCAACTTCAATCACCCCAACTTCCTTTAAAGATTTATAAAACAAGGACCGAAGACTTTGGGTGACAATGGGTTCATCATCCACACATAAAATAGCAGTTTCTAAGGCATTATTGTTACTCATATTATTCACCTGATACGGTACGCTTAAACTGTGCAAGTCCTTGATCAATGTAACGAATCAGTTCCTTTGAATCCCAGGGTTTGCTGATCATCTCAAACAGATCCGCTTCATCCCGGGCTCGCTGTACTGATGTGGGATCAACCTGTCCGGACAGCATTACTTTGATGACATTGGGAAACCTGCGGTGAACCTGAATAAAAAATTCATCCCCCTTCATTCCAGGCATCAGCCAATCGGAAATAATGATTAAAGGGGTATATCCGTCCGAGGAGAACTCATCTAAAATTTCCAGGCCTTCTTCGGCACTTTCGGCAATTTCGATTAAATATTGTTTACCATAGTGCTTATAAAGTTGATCTCGTAATGAATGCAAAACAATTTGTTCGTCGTCAACACACAAAAAGAGGCCATTTTTCGTATCAGCCATATTTAATCCTTATTTCGTGGAAGTAAGATGGTAAAGGTCGTTCCTTTGCCCACTTCAGATTTAAGGTCAATCTGACCATCATGTTTTTTGATAATTTTAGCGACAATGTCGAGGCCTAACCCACTGCCCTCACCTCGTTTCTTAGTGGTGAAAAAGGGTTGAAAAATCTTTTGTTTGTTTTCATCCGGGATGCCGCAGCCGGTATCTGCAACGCAAATTTGCACATGGTTTTCCAAACTTTTCACCCGGATAGTTAAAATGCCCTTATAATCCATGGCCTGCAAGGCATTATATATCAAATTTGTCCAAACCTGACTGAGCTCATCCGGATACGCGAGTATGGGTTCCACCGTGTCATAATCCCGGATCAGTTCAGTATTTTGTTTAATCTGATTATGGTAAATGATCAACACGGTTTCAATGCTGTCAACAATATCCGTCTCTATCCTTTCATTGGTATTACTCTGGCGGATATACGATTTTAAAGCATAAATAATTTTACTGACCCGATCCACAGCCTGATTAATATTTTTGGTGTTACTGGTAATGGAATGAAGACTGTACGCGGCCTCAAGGATAAATTCAGATTCCGGGTGAAATAATAGCGGTTTAAATATTTCCCACTGGTCATGCACATTCATCTGCACCAGAAAAAAGGCCATTTGCCGACCGCCTTCAATGCCAGCCCCACTGAGATTGTCATTAAGCGCTCGAATCATTTCTCGTTCCTCACGACTGGTTCTTAACACGACCTTTTGGGGGGAGTGATTTAACAGACCGAAAAAAAGCGGGAGGTGCCGATCGTCCAATTTTTCAATCAAGTCCGGTATATCTTTTTGTAATTTTTCAAGAAAGTCTAAAATATTGCTGCCTGAGGATTTAATGGCCCCCATGGGGGTGTTTATCTCATGGGCAATACCGGCAATAAGTTGACCTAAAGCCGCCATTTTCTCAGCTTGCATCAACTCTTGTTCTGCCCGTTCACGTTCAAGGATCTGAGCCTCAAGCTGCGCCGTTCTTTTTTTAACCATATCCTCAAGCTGATCCCGATGCAAGGATAATTCAACCTGGGCCGCTTTTCGCTCAGTAATCTCCTGTTTTAAACGCACATTGGCAAGTTCGGTATTTCTTTTTGCATCCTCCACGACCGTCAGGTAATCTTGAATACTGTCTGCCATTTCGTTAAATGAACAGGTCAGTTGCCCAATCTCATCATTGGATGTCTCTTCAAGGCGAAAATCCATATCCCTTTTCTGAAAATGATTGATGCCGCGAATCATTTTGGTGATCTTCCCGGTCAGGGCAGCTGCCATCCACAGGGCTATCAAAATGACCAATACGATCATCATTCCGGTGGATACACTCATTTTAAGGGCAGCATTTTGAAGACTGCGGCGAAGATAAGCCAGGTTGTATTCTTTTTGCCTTGTAAGGTTTGCTTCAAAATTTTTTCGAGTGGACTTAATTATGGCTGCCGTCTGCACCGCAGGTTTATGAAATTCATCCACATTGGCCCCAATGGTGACATACCCAAATCCCCTGGGGTGATCCCCGTAATGGCCGCTATAATAAGGAATGGCTGCCGCAGTGGTCAATTTCCACAACT
Organism: uncultured Desulfobacter sp.; assembly: GCF_963664415.1. NCBI lineage: Bacteria > Pseudomonadati > Thermodesulfobacteriota > Desulfobacteria > Desulfobacterales > Desulfobacteraceae > Desulfobacter > uncultured Desulfobacter sp. Next base: position 288,292 of record NZ_OY761440.1, read on the forward strand.
TACTCCAAAAAATTAGAAATGATCCGGATCCGCCATGCTGGGTTAGGGTATGCCAACCCGTACACTGGGGTGCGAAATTGAGAAATCGCCCATCCAGCCCCAAATAACCTTGCTGTGTCAGTTCGCCGGCAGGTTTTTTCTTTAGAGACTGGGCATCAAACCAGGGCACCTGGATTTCAAATTCCGACATGGAACAATTGCATGAAAGCCACTTATCATAAAGCGATTCTTCCAGCCATGGGACGGCCTGTTCCCCGGTTTCAGGATCATATCCCACAATAAAATAGTCTCTGGGATGGGAAATATTTCGCCCCTTATAATCCCACATGAACGCGTAATTGCCGGAGCCTGCATTGGACGTAATGCAATAGCGGGCATCGGTGGGGATAACATGATCAGTAAACTCCATGATATGGGTATGATCCAAGGCTAAGGTGACAAAGCCTGTTATTTTGCCCTTAACCACAACCGGGGTGGCCCATCGCACCAGGCCTTTAAAACGAATCCCCAAGGGATTTTCAAGCCCGGCATACCCGGAATTTTCCGGTTGGAACACGATACCAGCCCTTTCAGCACGGGCTTTGCTGTAAACGCCACCGGGTAAAAAACCTTTCACATAAGCGCCAATGACGTCGGAGACATAAATCTGACCGGGCTTAAGTTTTTTTAAGGATTCAAAATAGGTTTCCGCTTTGCAAAAGGTGTTTTCCTTTTTTGACACATCCAACAGCGTGTCAGGTAAAAGGGGGCTGTCGGAAACCTTAAATTTCTCCATGCCCGACAGATCCACATATGTCATTTCAAGATACAGGGGACGAGACTCAACCACGCCTGTGGCCTCCGGTGGACGATAATGAAACTGATTGCGGTTATCTTCTATCCTTGCCGTCACCTCTTTGTGCTGCTCAGGGGCCGGGTCTGCAGGAACCCATCGGGTACCGTCTTCATTCATTTTCCATTTGCCGTCATCCATGACCACCTTGCGGGTCCGGCTGGATAAAAAGTTCTGGTATCCCCTTTTCCCCGGTATAATTTGGGCGGCTAAACGAATATCCACATCACGATCGTATAAAAATTTTGCCACATGCCGTGCCGTATCTGTGGTCAGTCGTTCAATGGCCTCCCGGGAACGGTCATCCAATGCCGCAATGGAGTCGCTTGTCGCTATATTCGCAATACCCCCAACAAGCGCATTGGAATCCTGGGCCACCTGCTCGGTCTGTTTTTTTAATGTATCTGCCAAATCCGAAATAACATGCCAGGAGAACCAGGCCAAAGCCACCAAAGGAAAAACTTTTATCAGAACAAAAATAGCAATGAGCTTGGTGCGGATACTAAACGATCGTTTGGGCATAGCGTCTCCTGTCAATAGATTGGGAATATACGAATCCGTTGTGTGGGATTAATTAGTATATATTAAATTAAGCGTTAAAATCAAACCATCTTTTAACTTCGACAGACCTCTTGGCCTTATACGAACATAGATGGACGCCGTTTTCCTATTGCTGCAGATATATGAAACTTGTCTCCCAATACCGTTGAGATTGTGATATGGCTATTGTGGTTGGTCCCTTTTTCTAACAGCCCGTTAGGGGGGACGACTATCGGGCGCGTAACACAGCGGGTCGGGGGACCGGTCATCTCGTATTCCCTTGCATTGGATACATTTTTATCCAAATACCACTTTTTAGGAGAACCATAAAAACGGATTCAAAAAGAGAGGGCATCCAATGAATATGGTTGAAGTCAAAGATGTCAGCAAAACCTACACACAGGGCAAGGTGCAAATCAATGCCCTGGCCCACGTATCCCTCAATGTTCAAAAAGGGGAATTCTGTGCGCTTGCAGGACCGTCAGGGTCGGGTAAAACCACGCTGCTTAATCTGATGGGCGGACTGGACAACCCGAACCATGGGGAAATAATTCTGGATGGAGAAACACTCACCGGGCTGTCCCAGTCAAAACTTGCCCAGATGCGTCTGAACAAAATCGGCTTTGTATTCCAGGCCTACAACATCATACCGGTGCTGTCGGCCCGGGAAAACGTGGAATATGTAATGCTCATGCAGGGCGTTCCGGCAAAACAAAGAAAACAGCGGGCCCGGGCTGTTCTGGATGATGTGGGACTTTCCGGCATGCACGACCGACGGCCGGCCGAACTGTCCGGAGGCCAGCAGCAGCGGGTGGCCGTTGCAAGGGCACTTGTATCCAACCCGGCCATTATTCTTGCAGACGAACCCACGGCCAACCTGGATTCCCAGACCGGCCAAGGCCTTTTGGAAATGATGGCCCGAATGAATGAACAGCGAAAAGCCACGTTTATCTTCTCTACCCATGACCAAATGGTAATGGGATTTTCCCGAAGAATCATCCGGCTCAAGGACGGGGTTGTGGTTGATGATCACACCAAATAACGAAAAACCCATTCCACGGGCAAGCATGGCCTTAAAGGGCATAACCGTGGCCAGGGTTTGCGCATTATTCTGGTTTGCTTCTCTCTTTTTGGGACATGCACAAGCGAATGCCTCTTTTCCGGAAATGGAATGGGACGGTCATCTAAAGTTTTACAGCCGGATCCTTTTTCCAAAATCAAACTCCGTATACAAAGCAGTAGGCCTGTCTCCCAATTATGACGGATATGGTGAGCTGCGCTTGAACAACAAAACCTTTCTTAGCGACACCTTGTATCTGGAGGTCAATTATGAACTTATAGCCGGAGGAGGCGGTACCCGGGAGGACGGAGAAAAACTTAAATCCCAATACCCAACCTTCTTTCCCAACGGCCTGTCCGGTCCGATGAAAGATGACCACCGTTTTTTTAATCTGACTGATAACCTGCACCAGGGACAACGCGCTGTCATTTACCATCGCCTGGACAGGGCATTTTTTTCGTTTTCACCATCCTGGGGGGAAATCCGCATCGGTCGCCAGGCCTTAACCTGGGGGCATGGGTTTACCTTTAACCCCATGGATCTTTTCAACCCCTTTGCCCCCACAGACCTTGAACGCGATTACAAAACCGGAGACGATCTTATTCTGGTTCACTTTCCAGTGAAAAGCGTAGAGATGGATCTGATTTATGCCGCCCACAGGGAGCCGGATACAGACGAAGCAGGAATGGATCAGTCCTCTTTGGGGATTAAACTTCACGCCAACCTTAACAGGGTTGACACAGATATCATGGTGGCCCGGCACTATAAGGACATCGTTACCGGGATCGGCACGGCCGGCACCTTGGGGGATGCTGCCTTCCGTCTGGATCTGACCGGCACATTCCTTGATCAAAATAGCCGGGGACGATCGTTTTACATCTCCGGTGTGGCCAACCTGGATTACTCCTGGTTATGGTTCAACCGAAACTGGTACGGATATATTGAACTTTATTACAACGGGCTTTCCGACAATGATTACAGTCAAGAACTCCTGGATCCGGCTGTATCGAACCGCCTGGACAGGGGCGAACTGTTTGCTTTGGGCCGTTGGTATGCCAGTGCCAATGTCAATCTGGAGATCCATCCCCTGGTCAACGCATACATCACCCCCATCGTCAACCTCCACGACGGCTCAGGCATGTTATTACCCCGGATTGTTTATGACTTTTCCGACAATATCCGTATCACCCTGACAGCTTTATTAAACTGGGGGACCACCGGCACCGAATACGGCGGGTATGAGATCACGGACACAGGCTTTACCATGGCACCCTCAGACACAATTTCAGCAAGAATCACATGGTACTTCTAAACCGGCCGGACCGTTTGAATTTCCTTTTCCCACAATATACACCCGTGAACGCGGGTATGAGGTCACAGGACAATCCTATCTTTAGAGCCCGACCGAAAACCATAAATTTTACCGATCCCACCGTTGCGATATAGGGTTGAGAAACTACAATTCACAACTGAGCAGAATTGATATGAGAGAATATAAAAAGGAGACTGACGATTGAAAAAAATTTATTTGGCTGGGCCGTTATTCAGCTTGGCTGAGAGGGAATTTAACATTCTATTTGCCCAAATGATTGAGTCCGGAATGAACGATGTTGAAGTGATCTTGCCACAAAAAAGGGCATCCAGATTCCTTTCTTTAGAGAACGGCAAGAAATTAATTTTTGAAGATTGTCTTAAGATGGTGGAAAAGGCGGATATAGTGCTGGCCATTTTAGATGGACCTGATGCAGATTCCGGCACCAGTGTTGAATTGGGCTATGCATATGCGATAAAGACCCCGATTATTGGGGTTCGCACAGATTTCAGAATTTCTGAAGATAAAGGGCTAAACCTGATGCTGTCGAATATATGCAGTACTCTCATCATAGATATCTCTTCTGATATGACCGGCTTGGTTAATTCTGTGATAAAGGCGATCGGTGAAAATCTATAGCCGGAAATTTCGTCTATACAAAAAGCATTGGCCAATCACATATTTTCCAGAGCGTCATCAAGGCTTCGCCAATGCGACGCGTTTTTTATCCTGATGAATAAAAGATCGTCAAGCAATCTTGACTATTTGAGGAAAATTACATAGGGTTAAGTTTGCTGTATCTGTAAAACGTCAATTTTCGACAATCCCTCAACGATAACGAAATGTAATTATTAATAACAGATAGACTATTTTCGATTTTTTACAGAATCTTCAAAAGTGACGATCTTACACATAATCAAACAGGGAAAAAGAAAATGAGAATTGGCATTGGCTATTCAAATACAAGTAACAGTTTTGAATCTGGAAAATTTGTTGCACAAACCGCTAAAAAAGACATAGATTCCCCTGATTTTTTTATTGCGTTCTGCAATTCAGCACTTAATGCTGAAAATTTTTTTAAAGGAATTAAAGAAATTGCCGGACCTGTACCGGTTATAGGCGGTTCAGCAGTCGGCATTATAACCGGGGATAACCTCTCCTATGAAGGACACTCGGCCGGCGCTCTGGCATTGCAAGGGGAAAATCTGTCCGTTCAAATTCATTCAACAGGCGACATAGACAAAAATTTGTATAACGCCGGAAAAAAACTTGCTGAACGCTTCTCTCCCACCGATGACAGTCGACTTCTTTTTCTTTTATATGATTCAATATGTCAAGCCGCAACGCCTGCAACCCCACCGATAATGAATGCCTCCCCTCAATTGCTTGCGGGTATAGAAGATCATTTAAAGCATTCTGTTCCTGTCCTGGGTGCCGGCACCTTGGGAGATTTTGATTTCAAACCGACCATGCAGTTCTGCGGCAACTATGCAGCAAGCCGGCAGGCCTTGGGATTGATGATGTCCGGTGACTTCAATGTCTACCATGCTATCATGCATGGCTGTACGCCGCTTGATGGGCAATATCTAACCATCACTAAAAAAAAGGGACCGTTTATCTATGAAATAAACGGGATGCCTGTCTGCGAAATGATTGATGAGGTGTATGGAAGCACGGAGTGGCGGAAACAGACACCGGTCAACTTTTTAACCATCGGCTTAAATAAAGGAAACAAATTTGCTGATTTTGCAGAGGAAAATTATGTAAACCGACTTATCGCGGGAGCATTACCGGACGGAAAAGGAATTTGCATGTTTGAGGCAGACCTTGATGAGGGTACACAAGTACAATTCATGCTGCGGGATACCATGCAGATGATTGAATCGGTCAAACTGAACACCAAAAAAATTTTCAATCAGATTGAAGCAGACCACCGGAAGCCATGCCTTGGTATTTATATTGATTGTGCGGGGAGGGCCTCAATTCAATCGCACACAGCCACAGAAGAAGCGGCCTGTGTTCAGCAAATCTTCAATGAAAAAAACACACCTCTTTTCGGGTTTTATTCAGGGGTGGAGATTGCCCCCTTCCAGGGAAGCAGCCGTGGCCTTGACTGGACCGGTGTCTTAATAATACTTGCTGAGAAATAGAGAACAATAATGCATACACCTGACGGCAAAGCACTGTTGGATCGATGTAATGAACTTGAATTGCGTTTGGATGAAACTATACAGGAAATGCAGTATTATAAAAACATTGCATCAGTTGCAGGCCATAAACGGCTCAAAGAAGTTGAAGAACTTTCAAACTTGATTTTTTTACGGAAGCAGGCTGAAAAGGCGCTTGAGAAAACCCGCGATGAGCTTGAAGACAAAGTAAAAGAACGCACCCGGGAATTGGTTTCCATAAATAAGCGGCTTAGAAAAGAAATTGAAGAGAGAAAAAAAGTAGAAGAAGAAATCCGCTACCTTGCGTTCTACGACAGCCTGACCGGCCTGGGTAACCGGGTGCTTTTCATGGACCGCCTTAACGAAGCCATAAAACAAGCGGCCCGGAAAAGGAGTCGATTTGCCTTGCTCTTCCTGGACCTGGATCATTTCAAACGCGTCAACGATACCCTTGGGCATCATGCTGGAGATTTATTGTTACAGGGGGTGGCGGAAAATATCAAAAAATTCGTCCGGGACAGTGATTTCGCCTCCCGGTTAACACCCCTGAAAAAAAAAGAGCTTCTTGTGGCCAGGTTCGGGGGAGATGAATTCAGTATCCTGATCTCAGATATCAAAGAACCGGAGAATGCCGCACGGGTGGCAAAAAGGATCTTGGACAACATTCCGGCAACATATCAACTGGACGGCCATGAGGTGTCGGTGACGACCAGTATCGGTATCAGCGTCTTCCCTGAAGACGGCAGTAGTGCTCAAGATCTTCTCAAGCATGCAGACACGGCTATGTATCACGCCAAAAGCAGGGGAAGAAACACCTATCAATTTTTTACGGAATCCATGAACCAGATAGTCCTGGAACGGTTTTTAATTGAGAAAGGTCTTAAGAAAGCGCTGGAAAATGATGAATTTATACTTTATTACCAGCCCAAACTCAGGTTGTCGGATAAAAAAATCATAAGTGCTGAAGCCCTGATTCGATGGCATCACCCCCAGCAGGGAATGGTTCCCCCGGGTAAATTTATCCCTATAGCGGAAGAATCCAAAATTATTCTTGATATCAACCGCTGGGTCATCAAAGAAGCCTGCCGCCAGGTTAAACAATGGGAACTATCGGGCTGGAATGATATCTCCATTAGCGTCAACTTGTCCGGATACAAGCTGAACAACCAGAATATTGCAAAATACCTGAAGGATACGCTATCCTCCGTGGGGCTGGATTCCAAAAGCATTGAAATCGAAATTACAGAAAACATCCTGCTAAAGGAAAATAAAGAAACTATATCCACATTAAATGCCATAAAAGCCTTAGGGTTTAAAATCGCTATGGATGATTTTGGAACCGGGTATTCCTCCTTAAGTTATCTCACCTTATTTCCCCTGGATACGCTCAAGATCGACCGGTATTTTGTCATGAACGCCATGTCTGAACAAAACAACCAAGTGATCATCAAAGCCATCATTGCCATGGGGCACAGCCTGGGCAAAAAAATTATCGCAGAAGGAATTGAAACAGAAGATCAGTACCATTTTCTGAAAGTATGCGGCTGTGACGAAGGACAGGGGAACTTTTTCCATCACCCGGTACCGGCAGATGAATTTGAGAAACTCCTGGCCCGGGATTCACTGTAATAGATGGTTATAGTCATACCTGAATCCGCAAATAATTCAAAGCACGTCCTAAAGCTATTTTTATGGCGCCGTGAATCTTCCTCCCATAAGCGTTTTTAATTTTTCAATTTCATCGATTAATTTAAGGGTAGTGGCCGTTTCTTTGTTGGTCGCTTCTATGTTTGCAATGGCAGTGCTTAAATCCTCCATGGTTCGGTTGGACCCTGTCATGACCGCATTGGTTTCCGCCATAATGTTGTCGGCGATGTCTGCATTTTTAACGTTTTCATCAATCATGGCCAGGATGTCTTTAAGAAAATCGCCCTTGCTTTGCCCGATTTCCCAATATTCAGGGAACCCACCGGCCACCGCCACAATATCGGGGACATATTTTTGGTGAATAAAATTCCGGACATCGGAAATCAGCGCCCTGTAGGATGAAATATGGTCGATATTCGGAACCTGCGGGCAGCCACCCGGAAAAATTGCCGTCGCATGGGGAAACTTGCCGCCGAAAATGGCAGAGGCCCGGTTAGCCTTTTTCTGTATCTCCAGTGATTCGAGATAATGCTTCAAGGCACCGATATTCAGTTCTGCATCGGCGATATATTTGCCGGAGAGCCTTGGCAGAAAAGGCGCGCCTGGAAATGATGACCCGAAGTTCAGCTCACTGTCCACCCAGTTTTTAAAGGATGTCAGGTCCGGATCTGCGCCTTTATACTGAAGAATGGCCGTAACAAAATCCAGTGCCGACAGCTGATAAAAATGAAGCAGATAATCGTAAAGGTGATTGGCGCCCTGTATCAGGTTGTGCTGAATTCGTCCGTTACGGGGGACTTTCAATTGATACGCATTTTCCTGGGCATATGAGGATGCGATGCCATGGGCATAGGGACAGACGCCGCAGATCCTCTGGGTGATCTGCTGGGCATCAAGCGGGTCCCGCCCTTTTAAAATGGCCTCAAATCCCCTGAACATCTACCCCATACATTTCGCATCAACAATCACATGATCTTCAACAACCGTATTAACATTCAAATGTCCTTCCAACCGTGTCACCGGCCCGATATCTATTTTCATACCCCTCCTGATGTGCTTAGCAAACAATTTTTATAACCTGCTAATTTCGTAAACTTTATGAGTAGGTTATTGAATAGATTGTTTAGAAAAATTAATTTTAGTTACCGTAATTAAACGGCACGAATTATAAGCAAAGACCCTGAAGATCATTTGGAGACCATCTAATGATTTTTTCCGGCATTTATCACGACAATATTTTGCAAATTGATTTGCAAAATATTATATCAATTCAGCCCCAATTACAAACGGATGCTAAATCATTATTTTTTTCTACCGCATTTCTGGACACTATAATTAGAGTTGAAAGAACCGGAATCATTCCGTTTTTTTTATGTTGCCGTGTGGGCTTATCCCAAATGCAAATCCGGTGGTAAACACCACGCTTGCACTTTAAAAACAAAGCAATTATAAAAGTAACATTGATTTATATGATAATTAAGATAAGGATAACTAAAATATTTCATGGGCCATACAATCCCAGGTGAACGATCGGGCGATCAGGGCGTTGTCCATTACCCGGCCCGGCATGTATCTCACCTGGCAGGCCGTCTTTCTTAAGAATAACGCATCCCTTATCTTCCTCCAGGAATTTATACGTCTGATCTCCCGGGAAGGGATCGCCTCTTTGCCTGAACAGGGCGGTTCGGGTTCAGCATTGTGAAAAAAAGCACCGCACATCACTGCATTTCTTGTCACCAGTCATGGATGGATTAAAAGTGGATTTTCTGGAATCAAAATTAATTACGCCCCACCTGGGCAATCTGCTGGAACGGCAGCGATTGATCCGGACACTCAAAAACCTTGAAGGAAAGCGCCTGATCCTGGTCACCGCCGGGGCCGGATACGGCAAAACGACAATGGTGGCCCAGGCGCTATCGGACATGTCTGCCGGAAACCGGGTCCTGGTCTGGTATCGCCTGGATCGGTTTGACCAGGATATCACCACCTTCACCAGCTATCTAATCCGAGGACTGGAAAAAATTTACCCCGGCATTGGGGATGCGCTTTGTGAAAACGGATTTGAAAAAGGCGGCACAGGGGAGAACGAGGCAAGGCTCCTGGAACTTATCAAAATACTGGAATCAAAGACGGACAAAGAACTTTTTATTGTTCTGGATGATTACCATCTATTAGGCGCTGCAGGAAAAAATGATGTAACAGATTTTTTAAGTATTCATTCGTACATGGAATTTTTTCTAAAAAGACTACCGGGTCATGTCCGTCTTGTCCTCATATCGCGAACCGACCCGCCTTTAAAATTATCTAACCTGCGGGTGCGCCGGCAGATTTTGGAAATACATGAATTTGATCTGGTCTTTTCCCTTGATGAGACCGCCGCCCTTTTTTCCCGGATACATCACCAGGTCCCCGGAACAAAGACGCTGTCAACCCTTCACAGCCAGACAGGCGGCTGGGCCGCCGGCCTGATCCTGTTTGGCGCGGCCCTTGAAAAACAGGGCATACCACTGCCCTGCCCCGGGGGCACGGATACCGGGATGTCTAAAGATCATATGTTTGATTTCCTGGAGGAAAACCTGTTTGAGACCCAAACGCCTGACATGCAGCAGTTCATGGCCAGAACGGCTCTCATGGATCACATGGACACAACCGTATGTGACAGCATATTCGGCCGAAAAGATTCCCAAAGCCGTTTTGACCTAATGATGGCAGCGCATCTAATGGTGTTCCCCATAGACAAAAGCAAAACTGTTTTTCATTACCACCATTTGTTCCGTGAGTTTCTTTTAAAAAAACTCAATCAAACCCATACGGAATCTGAGATCAAACAATTTCACTTAAAAATTGCAGGTCTTATGGAGGCCCGGGAAAATGCCATGGCGCTGATTCATTACATCGAGGCCCATGCCTATGATGATGCGGTTCGTTTTATGACTACCTTTGAACTGGAATTTCTTGCCCAGGGCAAAATCAGGTTTATAAAAACCTGTCTTGAAAAAATTCCTAATAAAATCATAGCCGCAAACCCCAGACTGCTTTTCATGGAGGCCAAGCAATACTCCTATTTCGGCCAGACGGATAAATCCATTGCCTGCCTGAATTCGGCCTGCCGAATCCTTAGAAACGCCAACTCGGATGCGTATGTGGCCAAATGCCTGGTGGATTTAGGCGCCCAATATTATTACACCGGACATATCCCGGAAGCCAGAGGCCTGATGGTCCAGGTTCTGGATGAAGCCAAGGCAGATCCCGCCACCTATATCCTGGCGGTGATGTATTTGTCTTTTTTTTGTACCGTACTCGGGGACTTACACGATGCACAAAAGTATGAATCCCAGGCCAGGGCTGTGATCGAAAATTTCCCTGAATTCGAACAATTCACCGCCATTGCCGCCATGGATATTTCAAGGACGTATATTCTTTATATCCAAGGGGATTTCGAGGAATCCAAGGACGTAAACCTGGATTTGATTTCCCGGTGCACGTCGGCAGGACTTCAAGCGTTTCTTCCCCTGGCCTATTACCATGCATCTGCCACGGATTGCCTGCTGGGGAAATATGAAACCGGCGTGGCCTTTTCTGAAAAAGGGATAAGGGCAGCAGAAAAAATCCATTTGCGGGACAGCCAGAATGGCTGGCTTTTTCTTTCCCGGTCTGAAAATCATCTGGGGTTGGGACAACTGGATGCCGCACGAACCCATGCAGAAAACGCGTTTAAAATTTTCCGGCGGCCCGGAAACCGCTGGGGCATGGCCAATGCACTGGACCTTATGGCTAAAATCAGCCTGGCCTCAGACAATATTTCCGATGCCCGTTCTCAGGCTACCCGGGCCTTAAATGTTATCAAGGGATATGGACTTCCCGTGACAGAAGCCATTATTTCGATCACCCATGCCCGGATATTCATGGCTTGCAACGCGTTTGAAGATGCCGGTGCCTGTCTGGCCCGGGCCCGAAAGCATCTTAAGTCCACACCCTGGTATTTATGCTCGGCCTGGCTTCTGGACGCCGGGTGCTGCCATGCCCTGGGTCAAAACGAGGCAGCCTGGCGCCATTTCCAAAAAGGACTTGCCATTGCCAGGAAAAAACAGTTTGACCGGGTTGTGTTGAAAGAAACAGGCAAGTTGATTCAGGTCATGGCCGAGTTTAAGCCCGAATCTATCTTTTCATCCTATCTTAAAGCCCTTGGTGCTTATCAGCCCCCTGTCCGGCAAGGGCTGCAAATCCGGATGCTGGGCCAATTCCAGGTATCTGTGGACGGCAGGAAGATTGAACACGACCAATGGCCTGGTTCAAAAGCCCTTATCTTATTTCAATACATGGCCGTACATCACTCCCGGGGATTTATCCCTAAGGATGTGCTGCTGGAAATGCTCTGGCCGGACCAAGACCCCAACAAAACAGGCAAACGCTTCAACACTGCCATGAGCCGGTTGCGCAAGCTTCTGGAACCGGACCTGCCGCCGCGCGCGCCATCCGCATATATCCAACGCAAAAATGATCATTACAGGCTCTCTTTAGGTCCCGGGGGAAGTCTGGATATAAAAAAATTCAGGACAATGGCTGAAAAAGCACTGAAAATGGAAAAAGGTATGTCCAGGGACGCCTTTGCCGTGGCCAGAGAGGCAGAAAGGCTTTACACCGGTCCGTTTCTAAAGGACGAATCTTACCAGGACTGGTGTATCCGGCTGCAGGATGAAACCAAAAACCTTTATTGCAGGCTCTGCCGCATGCTGACAGATTTGTGCAAAAAGGCCAAGGAGATGGAGCCGGGTATTATGTATGCACAAAAGTTTCTTAAAACAGACCCCTTTGATGAATCCATGTACCGGGAACTAATCTGTTTTTTTCTTGCTGACGGACAATATGGCCTTGCACAGAAAACATTCACGGAGTGCCGGAAAAGAATGCAAGAGATGGACTGTTCTTTGAGCCCGCAGACCCTGGATTTAATGAAAAATATCCCACAAATCTGAGGCCCCCCATACCCTGACGGATAAACACCGTTTGGCGCCGTGATATTTTCTTCAACAAATTGTTGCCCTTATTTAGACAAAATTTAGATCGCCCTTATATAAAGATGACCGTTTCATCCAGGTATAAATTTTTTTGAAAGGAATTATCCATGCTTGAACTGGCGTTAAGGGGCAATCGAAACTATTGGATATGGATGGGGGGACTTGTAGCGGTCATGGCAGTCGGTGCACTGTTTTATATAGATCAGTTTACCCACGGCCTGATGGTCACAGGCCAGAGCCGGGATGTATCCTGGGGATTTTATACGGCGCAGATGACCTTCCTGGTGGGGGTGGCAGCCGGCGGCATCATGCTGGTGCTTCCCTATTACCTGCATGATTACAAAACATTCGGGAAAATTACGATCCTGGGGGAATTTCTGGCGGTAGCGTCAATTGTCATGTGTCTGTCATATTTGCTTGTCCATCTGGGCCAGCCCATGCGAGCATTAAACATTTTTCTTTATCCCACACCCTGGTCCATGCTTTTCTGGGACGGCAATGTATTGTCCGGGTACATGTTGCTCAATATCATCATTGGCTGGAAGGTGCTGGAGGCAGAAAAGAACGGGGTGGCACCCCCAAAATGGACCAAACCGTTGATCTATCTTTCCATCCCCATGGCCGTGTCCATTCATACCATGACCGCATTTATCTATTGCGGTCTCCCCGGCAGGGGATTCTGGCTGACGGCGATCCTTGCCCCACGGTTTCTGGCATCTGCTTTTGCCTCAGGCCCTGCCTTGCTCATTCTATTCAGTCTTATCATTCGGCAGATCAGTGATTTTGATCCGGGTAAAAAGGCAATTCAATCCCTGGCCGTCATTGCGGCCTACGCCCTGGTCGCCAATCTATTTTTCATGATCTGTGAGGTATTTGTGGTATTTTATTCCAATATCCCGTCCCACAAGGCCCATTTCACTTACCTGTATGCCGGGCTTCACGAAAAGACCGGACTGGTAACCTGGATGTGGTCGTCGGTGGCGCTCATGGTGACAGCGGCATCTATTCTCTTGATGCCGGTTCTAAGGAAAAATGAAATCACCCTGACCGCTGCCTGTATGGCGCTGTTTGCAGGCACCTGGATAGATAAGGGGATGGGAATGATTTCAGGGGGATTTGTACCTTCGCCCCTGCACCATGTCACGGAATACAGTCCAAGCCTTCATGAACTGATTATTTCGGCAGGGATCACAGCCCTGGGCCTGTTCGTTTTGACCGTATTGTATAAACTCGTTATTAGTGTGAAGATGTACAATCAAAGCGGCAGGGTCTGACTATAACCAACCGGGCCCGGCAGGGCCCGGTTGGTTATTAACACTTATGATTGCAGGGCGTTGAGCCGGAGCGTTAGAGGTCTATCCTCCTCCATCTCTTTGGAAAACCCGATGGCTCCCGGATTTCTGAACCGGTCAGGGCATTCACAGGCTGCCACCCAATCTTCTCGGATCGCCTTGAACACCTTAAAGGCATTGGATTCTAAGTCAACAATGCTTTTTTCCATGACCAGTTCCAGACGGCCTTTGCGTTCTTCAAGGTGCATAAGCCGGGCAATGGGAATGCCTGCCGGCTGCCACTTATGAAAATCTTTTTCTAAATTAATAATGGCCGCCATCTGGCCTGTGGCACCCCCTGCGATCAAATGAAAGGCCGTCAGACCTAAATTGTAAGCATAACAGCAGTCAAAACAGGTTGGATCAGTTCCCCTGCCGTCATATCCGTAAAAATGGGTCTGGATATTAAATTCGGCCTGGGACTTTCTAAATATGTTTATAAAAATCTGCGGAATCTCGTCTTCGGCATCCAGCATCCCCGCATTGACCAGGGCAAGCTTCAGGGTTTTAAGGGAGATGATATCCGGTTTGACCAGCACATATTTCTCTTTGGGATTTTTAAACAATGCCGGGGCAAACAATTCCGGGTCCATGCCCGCAGCATCCATCAGCGAAACATAGTCATCCCGCAGGATACCCACCTTGTAGCGCCCCTGCTCCCGAAGCACATCCAAATACTCTTTGACCATATCCATGATGATTTTTTCGGTTTTGACCTGGGAAAACTGAAAATTACCGTGAAGATCCCGTTCCACCAAAAGACCTTCCCTGAAAAACCCGGGCAGCTGGTTGAACAGCTCATCATCCCGAACATTCCATATGGGAAATCTGTCTTTGCCCACCAGACCCTGGGATATCCGACGCAGATAATCCAGTTTTTCGTTCAGGGTGGGAAATGCCCGGTGGAAATCCAGATCATGGATTCTATTATAATCGGCAATGATTTTATTGAGTTTTGTGATGAACACCTGGATTTCATTGATAAATTCCAGAATGCCTTCAGGGATGATCATCAAACCGTAATTTTTGCCGAACGCGGCCCGCCGGACAATGATATCGCATATGACCCGAGACAAATGGCGCAGGGTAATGCCATAAGCGTTATAATCCACCTGTCCGCCCTGCTCCAGGGACTTGGCCATGCGCTCCTGGTCCACATAGTCTGCCAACTCCTCACCGATCAGGGCGATATTCACATGGGTCTGGAGCGCGGTCTCCAGCGTAAGGTGGCTTGCCACCCGCCCCATGACCTTGCAGACATGCCAGTATTTGATGTCGGAGCTGCCGTCGTTGGCCAGATTGGAAATATTTTGTGCAAATGCCCGGGCAGCAGAATGAAACCCAAAGGAGGTGGCGCACAATACCTTGCTCTCGTCTGTTTTGACCTGGATATCGCCGTCAATGGTTTTGGGGATGCCGATCACCTTGATTCCTGACGATTTAAAATGCTGTGCCAAAAAAGCGGCATTGGTATTGGAATCATCCCCGCCGATAATCACCAAGGCATCCAGGTTCAATCCCCTGCATATGGTCAAGGCCAATTCCATTTTACTGCCCGAATCCATTTTGGTCCGCCCGGTTTTAATCATGTCAAAACCGCCCATGTTCCGGTGGTAATCCACCAGTTCTGCGGTGATCTCAATGTACCGGTTTTCAAGCAGACCTTCAGGCCCCTTAATGAATCCGAACATCTTTGATTGGCTGTTAAACCGCTTCATCTCATCAAAAAGGCCGGCAATGACATTATGACCACCCGGGGCAGGGCCGCCGGAGAAAACCACCCCAATGTTTCGCGGCTTTGAAAATTGAGTTTTCGCATTGTCATCGGGATCAGGATCTATAATCACCTGCTGAACCGGGTTATTGATAATTCCGGGCAGCATACGCTCTGCCTCGGTATCTTTCAAAAAGCGGTATTCCTCCAATGCCTCAAGGCAGGTATGTGATGCATTAAAAATATCTATTTTTTCAGGAGAAAATTGCTTTCTGGCCAGGGTTTCTCCACTGTACTCGTTCATGATTTCATTTGCCTGAGTCCGCACGTCGGCGTTGATCTTCAGGATGTTGTCTTCCATTCTTACTCCAGATTCATTTGTTTACTGTGCCATAACCTGATTTCGACCATTTTCTTTTGCCTTGTAGACAGCCATATCCGCCCGCTCAAATAAATCCGTTGGAGATTTATCGCCTTCCTTGATGCAGGAAACGCCAATGCTGACTGTCACCCGAACGGTCTCCTCTTTAACAAGGAATTCAATTTTTTCTATGGTCTGGCGGATTTTCTCTGCAGCCATCATTGCACCGTTGATATCGGTTTCGGGCATAATAACGACAAACTCTTCGCCGCCATACCGGGCCAGCATATCACTTTTTCTTAATAAAGGCTGGGTCCGTTTAATAATTTCCTGCAGACACCTGTCACCAATGGCGTGTCCATAGGTATCATTGATGTTCTTAAATTTATCCGCGTCAATAACCAAAAGGGAAAAAATATTCTTATACCGCAGAAACCGGTCCATCTCCTCTTCAATTTTCTTGTCATATGCCCTGCGGTTTTTGGCGCCGGTCAGCTGATCTTCGGTGAGTTTTCTCTCCAGTTCTTCGGAATATTTTGTGGCGGCATGCAGCTCCTGCTTGAGTTTTGCAAATCCAGAGGTAAAGGAACTCTTGCTTTTTTTAGCCAGCTGACTGATGGCCTGGTCCACTTTCTGTTTTTTTTGCAATGCTTTTTCAATGGAAGAAAGCCCGGTGGAAATCTTTGCCCGTAAATCGTCCAGACTTTTTGCCACATCAAATGAATTTTTGATCCCGGCCATTTCATCCGTTAAGAGGGATTCAAATCCCTGATTTGAGGAAAACAAAGAGTCCGTGTGCTCATAGGAAGAGGCCAGTCTCTTTTCAATTTCAAGAATCCTTGCCACGATATCCCGGATAAACGCATTTACCTTTTCCCGGTCCTGACTGGTTTCTGAAATATAGCTAAAAATAAGAGAAAAAATATGCTCCCGGACCCCTTCAAAATCAAGTATATCGTCTATCTTAATCAGATTTGTGGTGATGGATTCCAATTTTCCGGTATATTTTTTATCAAGGTTGGACTTCAGATGATTCACCACATCCTGGTAACTCTGCTTGAGATTGTCCAGCACCTGGTCTTCGGATGAATTTTTCCGAAAAGAGGAGAAAAAACCTTTCTTTTTTTTAGCAGCAGCAGGGCCGACATCTTCCTGGATCATGGCGGTCTTGATCTGACCGAAAATGTATTCAATTTTAGCCGGGGACGCGTTTTTTCGCATGGCGGAACCCAGCTGGGTGCAGGCATTGCCCAATGCCGTTCCATCCTGGGAAAGTTCTTCTAAAATAATGGGAAAATACCTTCTGTAAAGGCTGTCAAGATTCCCATACTGCGCCTCCACGGCATCCAGTTCTTTAAGCAGACGCTCCTTCTGGGCTCTTAATTTTGTTATTTCAGCAAATAATTGGTCTGTTTTAACGTCTCGTTTTTCGGCCATAATGTATCCCCAAGTTAAAACGACTTGTAATGGTTGATTATTTTCAACCAGTGAGACAAGAAAAGTAAAGTTAATTTAACAGAACACAAGACTTGATTGCGCCTGCTAAAAATTGTAAAAGATGCCACATATTAACCCGAATTTTACCCGATTGGCAATTCAGGATTTTAAATTAACAAATTAAGATAAATAATAAAGACCCAACGAGGAGATACAAGGGTGGTATTCAGCTTTTTTAAGAAAAAAAAGAAGACGCCTGAGACAGAAATCGTTTCAGAAGAAAACAGGTTTGAAGCAGAGTCAAGTTCACCGGAACCTTCTTTGCAATCAGACATAACGCCGGACTTAGAGTCAGATGAACTTAAGGAGGCAAAGGATTTTATCGAGGAAGAACCGGTCTTGACCGAAAAAACCGACATGGACCTGGAACCCGCTATCGATCAGACAGCGGTTAAGGAACCGGAGCCGGCCCAGGAATTCGAACCGACCCAGGAAACGGAAACGGAAGAGGAGCCGGCCCAACCTGAAGAACCGGTTTTCCAGGCCCAGGAACCGGTTCAAGAAAATTCTGAACTCAAAGAGGACACAGGACTGTTCTCAAAGCTTAAATCCGGTCTGGCCAAAACCCGGACGGTTTTGAATACGGATATCACAGAACTGTTCTCCTCGGCCAAAGCCATAGATGACGATCTGTTTGATACCCTTGAAGAACATTTGGTCACCTCTGATCTCGGCATTGATATCACCATGGACATGATGGAGCGGATCAAGAAAAAAAGCCGCGGTCTGTCCACGGGGGATGAACTTCGCCAGGTGCTCAAAGAGGAGTTGCTCACGCTTTTCCATGAGCCGGCCCCTCCTGCCCCATCCGGACCAAAGCCCTATGTGATCATGATGGTGGGGGTCAACGGAACCGGCAAAACCACCACACTTGGCAAACTTGCCATGAAATATAAAGCCGAAGGCAAAAAAGTATTGATTGCCGCGGCAGATACGTTCCGGGCAGCCGCCATTGAACAGGTTGAAATTTGGGCCGAGCGTGCCGGGGCGGACATTGTCCGGCACAAAGAGGGGGCCGATCCGGCCGCAGTTGCTTATGATGCTGTTGAAGCTGCCATGGCCAGGGGCGTTGATGTGGTGCTCATTGACACGGCAGGCAGGCTGCACACCCAGAAAAATCTCATGGAAGAGTTAAAGAAAATCAAGCGTTCCGTGGATAAAAAATACAAAGGAGCCCCCCACGATATCATGATGGTCATTGACGCCACCACCGGGCAAAATGCCCTGTCCCAGGCGGAAATTTTCCATCAAGCCGTGGGACTGACCCAGATGAGTGTTTCCAAACTGGACGGCACGGCAAAGGGGGGGATTGTAGCTGCGGTCTCATCCACCATGGAGCTGCCCATTGCCTATATCGGTGTGGGCGAGGCCATTGAAGATCTGCAGGTGTTTGATGCGAAACGATTTGTTGATGCATTGTTTGATGACTGATTGCGGGCCTTGGCCCTCAGTGTGCATTAGGGAAAATCTGTTGTAGGATTTTCCCTATCTATTAATTATACCCAAATTCGATTTCACCCTTGAATTGAAAAACGTTACATCAAGCATTCCATTGTTCCTCCAAAAAAACCAGAACGGAACGGGCTTCATCTGCCGGAAAATGTTTTATTATTGAGGGAACTGCTTCTCCAATCACTTTAAGATAGACACGGCGGCTGTGTTGAGCAGCAATGGGAAGAATGTTAAAAATGGCATCGATAACAAATTTTCCGGCCTTTTCTTCGGATACAATTTGCGCATCTGAAAAGATTGCTTTGCAAGTCTGGAGGAAATAGTGATCGTCGTAAATACTTGGAAGCAGATCATATACCCTTTGATATAGCCTCATTTGCCCATAACTCTGAACCACAAAAGCAAGGGCCTCGGAACGATCCCACTCATCTCCAATCCAAACGATAGCATCCAAAACCCGGATATTTTTCTTATAACGGCCACGGGCCGTCCTTGGTTTATCTCCACCCAGACTTTGGCCCACAACAAAGGTAGAAAGAATCCAGTTGGTTACTGGAGACTTTCATATAAAATTTGGTAAAAGGCTCGTATCAGGACAAACTTGATCATTTTTTTATTTTTTGTTATATTTTTTTAAACAAAAGCGATTCTATCTTCCCATCCATAATTTAATATTGTAACACCCGATTTTTCTTTTAATGAGTCCTGAGAAAATTATTTCTACGGTCTGAAAGGAAGGTGTCATGAACACGAAGATCGAGGTTTACACCCCAAAACATTCCATCAAAATTGTTACGGCCACGTCCCTGTTTGACGGCCATGACGCAGCTATCAACATCATGAGAAGAATTCTACAGGACTCCGGTGCCGAGGTTGTGCATATCGGGCATAATCGGTCTGCCGGCGAAATCGTGAATGCAGCCATCCAGGAGGATGCCCAGGGCATAGCGGTCTCCAGTTATCAGGGCGGACATATCGAGTTCTTTGAATATATTGTAGATCTTTTAAAGGAGAAAGACGCATCCCATATTAAAGTCTTTGGCGGCGGAGGTGGAGTGATTCTCCCCAGCGAGATAAGGCAATTGCACGATTATGGGGTGGCCCGAATCTATTCCCCGGAAGACGGCAGCAAAATGGGGCTGCAGGGCATGATTAACGATATGCTCAAAAGAATGGACGAACCGCCGGTAAATCCGGACCAACTTGATCTCAACCGTTTGAATGTCAATAATCCTGCCATGACAGCCCGGTTTATCACTGCACTGCAGGAACAGTCCGAATCTGCCGGGGATCATCTGGGTCTGACATTATCAAAGATAAAAACGGCTGCCGCCGACATCAACGCCCCGGTAATCGGCCTGACCGGCACCGGTGGTGCAGGCAAATCCTCTTTTGCCGACGAGCTGATTACCCGATTCCTTCACGATTTTTCGGATATTCATATTGCGGTAATCTCCTGCGACCCGTCGAGAAGAAAAACAGGAGGGGCTCTGCTGGGAGACCGGATACGCATGAACGCCATTGAAAATAAGCGAGTTTATATGCGTTCCCTTGCCACCCGCAGGTCACAGACAGAGTTGCCCGAAGTTTTGCCGGACGCCGTTAATGTCGTCAAGGCAGCTGGATTTGATATCATTATTGTGGAAACCGCCGGAATCGGACAGGGTGATTCAAGAATCGTGGATCTGGTTGACCTGTCCGTTTATATAATGACCGCGGATTTCGGGGCGCCATCCCAACTGGAAAAAATCGACATGCTGGATTATGCGGATATGGTGGTGCTCAATAAGTGCGAAAAAAAGGGCAGCGAAGATGCGATTCGCGATGTCAGAAAACAGGTACAGCGAAACCGGAAAGCCTTTGACCAGTCACCGGACAACATGCCGGTATTCGGTACGATCGCCTCTAAATTCAATGATGACGGGATTACCGCTTTTTATCACGGCCTGCTGGATTTGATAGAGACTAAAAAACAGATTCAGTATAACTCACACCTTCCGAAAACAGGCAAAAAGGCATCTTCTTCCAAAACCATCATCATTCCCGGGGACCGCGTACGGTACCTTTCTGAAATCGCAGATGCCATCCGGGCGTACCACGAAACGACCCAAATCCAGGCCGAGACGGTTCGAAACCGAGAACACCTGATGTATACCCTGAAACTATTTGAAAACAAGGAAGACCTCTCGTCCCAGGATCTGCTGGCAGAACTTAAAAACGCCGTCGATGATATGTCTGCCGGGGTTGATCCGGAAACCGACCGGGCCATTGAGGAATTCAACGACATGAAAACCCGGTATCAACAAGAAGAACTGGTCTATCAGGTACGTGGCAAAAAAGTTCGGGCCCCGCTGTTTACACAATCCCTGTCCCATTCAAAGATCCCCAGGATTTCAACCCCACAGTTTGATGATCCGGCAGAACAGTACAAATGGGTCAGAAAAGAAAATTTTGCAGGATTTTTTCCATATACCGCCGGTGTTTTTCCTTTAAAGCGGTCGGATGAGGATCCCACCCGGATGTTTGCCGGAGAGGGTGGTCCTGAAGATACCAACAAACGGTTCAAGCTTCTGTCTGCTGAATACCCCGCCAAGCGTTTGTCGACGGCGTTTGATTCAGTCACCCTGTACGGTTTTGATCCCGATATCCGGCCGGATATCTACGGTAAAATCGGTACATCCGGGGTCAGCATCTGCACCCTGGATGATGTAAAGGTGTTGTATGACGGATTTGATCTTTGTGCGCCCAATACATCTGTCTCCATGACCATCAACGGGCCGGCCCCCATGATCCTGGCCATGTTTTTAAACACTGCCATAGACCAACAGATGGAAAAGTTTAAAAAAGAGCATGGCCGGGCCCCCTCAAAAGATGAAGTTGAGAAAATCCGGCAATATGCCTTGTCAAATGTACGGGGAACAGTCCAGGCAGATATTCTCAAAGAAGACCAGGGGCAGAACACCTGCATATTTTCCATTGAATTTGCCCTGAGAATGATGGGGGATATTCAGCAGTACTTTATCGACCATCAGGTCCGCAATTTTTATTCAGTGTCCATTTCAGGCTATCATATTGCCGAGGCCGGTGCCAATCCCATCACCCAGCTGGCATTGACGCTGGCCAACGGGTTCACCTATGTGGAGTATTATTTGTCAAGGGGGATGGATATTGACGATTTTGCACCGTCACTGTCCTTTTTCTTTTCAAATGGAATGGACCCGGAATATACCGTCATTGGGCGGGTTGCCAGGCGGATATGGGCCTTGGCCATGAAGTATAAATACAAGGCAAACGAAAAATCCCAAAAGCTGAAGTATCATATCCAGACGTCCGGTCGATCCCTACACAGCCAGGAGATTCAATTCAATGATATCCGGACCACCCTCCAGGGGCTGTGTGCCATATACGATAATTGCAATAGTTTGCACACCAATGCCTTTGACGAGGCCATTACCACCCCTTCTGCCGAATCGGTAAGAAGAGCTCTTGCCATTCAACTGATCGTCAACCGGGAATGGGGACTGGCCAAAAATGAAAATCCGCTGCAGGGCAGTTTTATCGTGGATGAACTGACAGATCTTGTTGAAGAGGCTGTCCTGGTGGAGTTTGACCGCATCACCGAGCGGGGCGGGGTGATGGGCGCCATGGAAACAGGATATCAACGCGGAAAAATCCAGGAAGAATCCATCTACTATGAATATCTTAAACATAGCGGAAAATATCCAATCATCGGGGTCAACACATTTACTGACCCGGATGCCGACTATGAAGAGATGGCCAATCACCTGGAATTATCCAGGTCCACCAAAGCACAGAAGGATTCCCAGCTGGATCGCTTAAAAGTGTTCAAAGAGAGGCATAAAAAAGAGGTTCAAGAGGCTGTCGGGAATTTACAGCTAACGGCCTTGGGTTCAGGTAATATGTTTGAACAGCTCATGGAAGCCGTCCGTGTCTGCAGCCTTGGGACCATGACAAACGCATTATATGAAGTCGGAGGAAAATACAGACGGAATATGTAACCGTTGCCGGATCAAATTAATGCGCTGTCAGGCAACAGGTTCTACAACTCAAAAAGATCCAGGGACGGCTTTTCCATATCCACAAAAATCATCCGGCTCTCCCTGGATTGTTTTTTTCCAAGGAGAAGATTGAGCACTGCCTTCATCTGAAAAGAAGAAATCAAAATCGGCGACAGAATCGGTGTACCCAAAAGCATTTCGGCTGAACATGCCTCTTCCTGCCCGCCGTAAAGCATCTCCATGCGTCCATCCTGGGGATGAATAACCATCACGCGTCCCCCGAATCCTGCAACGGTCCCATGTACCAGAGGTAAGCCGCATTTACCGGCAATGGCAGCCAGGGTCAATCTATCACCCGGCGAATCAAGTGCATCAACAATCACTTGAACATTGGCAAACAAAGGATGCTGATTTTGATCCGCCACCGTAATCTGATGAGCAGTAACCTGCACCGCAGGATTAATCCGCCGACAACATGCTTGTATGACCTCTACTTTGGGTTTATCCAGGGTATTTTGGGCAGCAAAAGCCTGACGGTTTAGATTGGTTTCATCAAAAACATCCGGGTCAAAGATATGTAATGCCCCGATGCCAAGCCGGCAAAGGCCTTCGATAACATGGCCGCCAAGGCCGCCGGACCCAACCACGGCCACGCAGGAGGCGTGCAGAGTGATTTGCTCGTTTAAAGTAATGGAAGGCATGTTGCGAAGATAACGCAAGGGAACAATTCCCTTTTCCATACTCTGCAGATATACCTGATGCAGCGGGATTTTCAGGATATCCGCTAAGTCCAAAAGGTCCTTTTCACCAATGACCTCCCGACTTTTACCCTGGCCGTCTTTTACAACCCGGGTCCGGGCTTCAATTAAATCATTGCCCCGCATCATCCCCCCCCAATAGGAGGAAAGATCCCCACGCGGTCTTTGTCTTTCATTGGGGAATCCAGGGTCGCCCCTACCCCATTGAGAAACACCAACTTAATCTCCTTTTCCGGCACACCTAAACGTCGGGCCGCATCCCGTATCGTGGCAGGTCCGTCAAAACGGAGACAACCATCGGCATCCATATCTTTATGGTCGGCGTAAGAGGCAAGTGTGGCAAAAAGCCTGATCTCTATTTTCATTTCTTGCTGTCCGTTTCCTTGTCTGTTTTTTTATCCGATTCTTTGTTTGGGGAAGCAACAAGCCCCAAAAGAAGCCGATATGGCCCGGGAGTGCCGGGCGGCAGTGCCGCGATCCGGTCTCCGTCATGAAGCAGGGTGTCAAGGGGTACAATCTTCCCGTTAACAAAAACCCCCTCAATATCCTGGGGGAGGATTCCCAGACCGTCTAAAATATCCTGTACACATTGACCATCATCTAAATCAAGAACAGCATCTACACAAGGAATATTTTGCGCTTTAAGTTTTCTCTGCAAAAATGAAAACGCATTGAATAGTACAGTGCCCATATAATTTCCAAACGCTTAGAATAAAAAAAGAACGAGGCAGCCCATACGGAACTGCCCCGAAAAAACACTCAGTTACAACACAAATTAGAATTTTACAGCTTCAGAGAGTTCCTCAGTTGTGAAATCCCAAGATACATCGTGCGGTGCAATCTTTTCTTTGAACATATCCGGCAGCTGGTCATCCTTGGAGGTAAAACCGGCGCGGCGGTTAAATTCCAGCTCGTCTTTGAGAATGGAAATACCCAGGTTTACGACATCATCAGTCGTAAGCGTTAAGCCATATCTTGCATTGAGCATATCCACAACCATCTGCAGGCCTTCGGGATTGTCAAGAATGGGGAAGGCCACGAACAGACAGAGTCCTGCAGCATCAATGGCTGCGGTGGCGATCTGCAGGGTCTTGGAGATATCCACATTGCCGTCCTTTTTCAAAGGATCAATGGAACCGCCAACGCCGAGAATGTTTTGGCACACACCGTATCCTGCGGTATGGTCTGCACCCATGGGCGTTGTGGCATATGTAACACCAACCGCTTTAACGGCTCTTGGGTCATAGGCAGGAAGCGCCTGACGTTTTACAACGGGTACCCGGTCAACACCAAGTGCCTGGCCTGTAAATGCCGCACCGTTTCCGATGATTTTACCCATGGGATCGCCTGTGCCCACTTTTTTGAGCAACTCAATGGCCGCTTTACCGTCGCCCCAGGGAATAACGCCGCCTTCCATGGCAATACCGATGGCCACACCGGTATCAATGGTATCAAGACCGAATTCGTCACACAGTCTGTCCATCATGGCAATATCATCCAGATCCTTGATCATGCAGTGAGAACCAAACGCCCAGACAGTTTCATATTCAAAGCCTGAAGTGAGGTAATTGTTGTCCTTGTCATTATAAATCTGGGAACATTTAATCACGCAGCCCGGATGGCAACCTTCGGCTGCAACGCCGCCCCGTTTTTCAATGTTGGCGGCCAGAACTTCGCCACTGATTTCCTTGGCATCTTCAAACCGGCCAGTTCTGAAGTTCTTGGTGGGCAGGGCACCAGCTTCATTGATAACGTTAACCAGAACGGCGGTACCAAAAGCCGGCAGGCCCTGGCCTGAAACCGGATGGCTGGTAAGCAGTTCCACCCATTTTTTATTTGCGGCTTTAAAGGCTTCGGGATCATGGAGCGGCAGACGTTCCGCACCTTTGTCATCTACCACAATGGCCTTGATCTTCTTTGATCCCAGAACTGCGCCAAGACCACCGCGGCCTGCTGCCCGGCCCGGATGTCCTTTGGGATCCGCAAAGTGGATGGATGCCGCGGTCAAACGCTGTTCGCCGGCAACACCGATACTTGCGGTGGCCACACGTTTTCCAAACCGGTCCCAGAGCTTGGTAATCATCTCGCCGTTATTTATGCCCACGTACTCGTCTGCAGGAAGGAACTCAACACTGTCTTTTTTAATAACAATCATGGAGAACGCATCGTCCTCGGGTTTATCCTCCAAAACCAGGGCTTTAATCCCAAGCCGGGCCAGTTTCTGGGAAACCAGACCGCCGCTGTTACTCTCTTTAATACCGCCGGTCAACGGAGATTTTCCGCCCACGGAAAGCCGTCCTGAGTTGGCAGCAGGAGTTCCGGTCAACAATCCCGGTGCAAAAACCAACTTATTATATTTGCTTAAAGGATGGGATGTGGCAGGGACTTCATTTAAAATCATTTTTGAGGTCAGGGCCCGTCCGCCAAGCCCTGCAATATCTTCAGCCGGTGTTTCAAATGAATACGTTTTTTCCCTGGTATTAATTCTTAAAATTTGTGACATGTGGTGCTTGCTCCTTGAATCTGTACTTTTAATCGGCCAGTCTTTTTTTCACAAACCACTGCTTAAAAATTTGGCCCTGTTCTACTCAATTATATATATTAAAGTTTAGAAAATTCTATGTCAACTAATTAAAATCATTGTATTTTATAATCACAAGTCTTATGGAAAATAAGTTATTTCTCAAGATTATCAGTCGAAAACAAGACGACCTAAAAGAAAATTCTAACCCATACGGGCAAATACCGACAAGCGACAATTTTAGCTTTTTAATTCGTCTTCTGCGTGATGACTTTTTATGTCGGACTATCTTATTCCAAATGAAGCGACACGGCATTGTCAATAAGCTGGTCCATGCCCCATTTACCAATGAGAGATGAGGTTGCCCACTCTTTTACCCCCGGATCGCCCGTCATAAGATCCAGGATCGCAACCGATGCAGCCATCATGGGTGCGGCATCGGTCGGCAGACGGCAACCAAGGTCGGCTTCAGAGTTCGAATGGACTTCCGCATAGATATTATAGTTGTGGGCCCAGCCAAACCCCAGGTCACCGTCTATATAGTGGTTGTCGCCAAAATAGGTGCTTTTGAAAGCAAGGCCCCCGGCACCGCCGGACAGGGCAAGGTCAGTGTTGTGGTACATAAAGATTCCGCCGTGCCGGATGGTGACGGTATGGCTGTATTCTTGCGGGATTTCATCCCATGGGGTGTCCTATGAATAAATTGTGAATCCGACACTTGTGGGCAGTTCATCCAAATATTCAGGTACAATTTCCCTGCCGCCGATAATTTCTTCCATGGATGCATTGGGATAATTATCCCGAATAAAAGCGGAAAGATGCCCGGAATAGGTCGTCAACAGATTATTGAGGCTTGTTTCATTCATACCCGCAATATAGTCGGTACCCAAGGTGCCGCCTGCAGCCGAAAGCAGGGATGACCGGTCATATTCCATGGTGTCGGAAAGATTTATCCCTGAAGTGGCTTTATACGTCTTAAATGCCGGGTCAAATACATAGGAGTTTCCATTAATGACTGCACGGACCCATACCCTGTCCATACGGCAGTTCGATTGGTAAGTGTCGGCATTAATGCCGCCGTTGTACAGCACCTGGAGGATCTGGGTCTCACTGCCATCAACTGACAGCCAATGCTGCATATCCTGATTGTCGTCTCACCCGTAATAGGGGCTCAGCATTCTGCCGTATACGTATTGGGCCTGGTATCCGCTTTTCCTGAGAAGGGCGATCATCAAAGAGGCCTGGTCAAAATCGTTGCCGGCTCCGTCGAAATACGTCATGGCCGCACCTTTCAGCGAGCCGAAATAGGGAACATAATCCACATGGTTCCGGACATATTCGTAAATCAGTTTGGGATCGTGGTTCAGGTCGCGCGCCAATTCAACAATTTCGGAGGTGATCTCTTCTGCGGAACTTTCTTCCACAGATAAGGCAGATATATGCCCTTAATCCCCGCCTCTAATCAATTCCATAAGCTTGGCTTCATCCCAAACAGTGATGCCCAGCTCTTCGGCTTTGGTCAGCTTGGAACCGGCCTTGGTGCCGGCAATAACGATATCTGTTTTCTTTGATACGGAACCTGTTACCTTGGCCCCCAAGGCCAGCAGCTTTGCCTTGGCCTCATTTCTTGTCAGAGATTCAAAACTGCCGGTCAAAACTATGGTTTTTCCGTTGAACGCGTTGTCCTTTTTATGGAATTCACCATACAGATCATTGGTAATGGATACACCCGCATCAAGCAGGTCTTTCACCGTTTTAATATTTTCTTCAATGGAGAAAAATCCGGTCACGGCTCCGGCTGTCTTGTCCCCCATGCCGTGAATGCTGCTGATGGTCTGGGTATCTGCAGCCATCAGCGCATCAAGATCCACAAAATTTTGGGCTAAAAGCCGGGCCGCATGCTCGCCTGTGTGGTCAATGCCCAAAGCAAAAATAAACCGTGGAAAGGAAACCGTTTTGGATTGCTCAACGGCAGCGATGATATTTTCGGCGGATTTCAACCCCATGCGCTCAAGCCCTGCCAGGGTGTCCCGGTCCAAATGAAAGAGATCGGCAAAAGAATTTATTAATCTTTCATCCACAAGCTGTTCCACCAGTTTTTTGCCAAGCCCGTCCATGTCAAACGCTTTCTTGGATACAAAATGGCGGATGCGCTCTTTGATCTGGGCGCTGCACCCCGCATTAACGCATTTAACGGCGGCTTCGCCTTCAAGTCGCCTTACATGAGACCCGCACACAGGACAGGTGTCGGGCATGGTAAACACGGTCTCTTCTCCTGTACGGGCCGAAGCAATGATTTTTACCACTTTGGGAATCACATCCCCTGCCCTAGTGATCAACGCCGTATCACCGATACGGATATCTTTTCGTTCAATCTCATCGGCATTATGCAAGGTGGCCCTGGAAACCGTAACCCCGCCGATATTCACCGGTGCAAGCTCCGCCACAGGGGTCAAGGTGCCTGTCCGGCCCACCTGGACCTTGATATCCAGTATTTTGCCGGTCTTTTCCATGGCCGGAAATTTATAGGCAATGGCCCACCTGGGACTTTTTATTTTTTCGCCCAGGGCTTGCTGGATTAAAATATCATCCACCTTGATCACCATGCCGTCGATATCGTAGGCCAGTTCAGCACGAAGGGTTTCCAGCTCCTGAAAATCGTCCAACACCTGCTGGATTGATACCCCTTTTTTTATGAGTGGGTTCACGGGAAATCCCAAATCAGCAAGGCATTCAAGCATCCGGGCTTGGGTAGGAAACTCAAGGCCGCGCACTGCCCCCACGCCATAGACAAAAATGGTCAAAGGCCGCTGGGCTGTTATTTTTGAATCCAGCTGGCGCAAGGACCCTGCGGCAGCGTTGCGGGGATTGGCAAAAACCGATTCGCCCTTATCCATGCGGCGAAGGTTTAGCATTTCAAAATCTTTATGCCGGATGATCACCTCACCGCGCACTTCTATAAAATCCGGCACAAGGGTTTTAGTGTCCATCAGACGCAGGGGGACAGACCGGATGGTCCTGATATTTTCTGTGATCACCTCACCGATGTATCCGTCTCCCCGTGTGGTGGCCAAAACCAGCACACCGTTTTCATAAGTAAGCTCCACAGCCAGACCGTCCAGTTTGGGCTCTGCCGTATAGGTCAGGGTCTGGGCCCCGGAGACTTTCAGACACCGGGCATGAAAATCCAGGATCTCCTGATCATTAAAGGCATTGTCCAGGCTGAGCATGGGGACCGAATGGGGTGCCGTGTTAAAGGCGGTCAAGGGCGGGGCCCCGATGCGCCGGGTGGGAGAATCTTCGGTAATAAGCTCAGGAAAAAGTGTTTCAATGTCAATGAGTTGCCGCAGCATCATATCATAGGCCTGATCATCAATAACAGGATCATCCAGCACGTAATAGCGGTAACTGTGTTCTGTTAATTCGGCGCGCAGCTTTTGCGCCTCAATCCGGCATGTCTCAAAATCCATTTGCAAGTTTTCCTGTCAGTGCCATGGCAATGCCACAGGCCTGTTTACGCATTGTTTTAAATCTTTTTTTATTAAAACCCGGGTCCCAGTTGCCATCTGACCGGTCAAGGCTGTCAGACACCACAAGCAACGCGGCAATGGGGATTTTCCTGAAATTGGCCGCAGCAAACAGTGCCGAGCACTCCATCTCCACGGCACAGGCCCCTTGATCTCTATACCAGGACACCTTTTCAGGCGTTTCCCGGTAAATGGCATCCGTGGTCCAGATAGTCGCTTGGGAATGGGCATCAAGCCCGGCTGTTTCAACGGCGGCTGCAAGGGTTTGGGTAAGACGGGCATCCCCATTCACCCCAGGCGGCTCCCCCGACAAATCCATATAATGCCGGGATGTTCCCTCGTCCACCAGCGCCTTTTTCACCACCACCAGATCCCCCGGCAAAACATCAGGGGAAAGGCCGCCGCACCAGCCAAGAACAATAACGGTCCTGGCCCCCTTTGCAATCAGTGATTCCAGCAGCATCACCCCATAGGGGGCCCCGATGTAGGGGCCTGTTACGCTCATCCCCAAAGGGGCCTCTTCTTTGATCAGCAGACTGCTGTTCAAAAACGCACGGGACTGCCACTTGCCAAATCCCTGGCGGATCAGTCCCATGTCCGGGTCTGCACTGACCATCAAAGCAGCCGGGCCCACGCTCTTTGCCTTTCTTTGCCCTAAGGGCGGAACAATTGAAGAGCTATTCAGGTCCGACCATGTCGGATAACTCATCTTTAACCTCATCAATAATGTCATACAGCCACATGACATCTTCCACGGAGAGCCGTCCCGCCTTCATGGGCGCCCGGTCCGAACCGTCCTTTTTCTTTAGAATGCGGGGGCCGACCTGAAGTTTGGGTTCACCCTGCCCATACTGCATAATGGAGATAATCAGTCCAGTTTCTTCGTTTTTCCACTCAGCTATCTTTTTATCCTGTTCGGGATCATATCCTGCCATAATTCCTCCTTTAATTAATAAACACAAATTCCTTTGGGATCGATGGCCGTATCCAGCATCATCGCCCCGTCAATGGGCCCAAGACTTTTTTCCCACCGTATCTTCAACCGGTTAATGTCTGTTTCTTCCCCAACGGCCCACAGACAACCGCCCCCTCCTGCCCCGGTGAATCTGGCGCCACAGCCTTGCGCCTTTGCCGATTCCCACAGCTTCATACCGGTATTATCCAGCACCTCCGGGGTCATGTTACAACGGATAGCGGTTTCCCGGTTCATCAACCGAGCAGCCTCTTTAAAGGAAAAAGAGGCCAAAGCGCTGGAAAACTGACGTGTAAGCAGGGCAATTTCCTCAAAATCATCATAAGCCCTGCCTGACCTAAAGTCGTTCACCCAGCGGGAATTGACATCACTGGAGTCATGGGGAATGCCGCAATAGGCCACCAGAAGATGGTGATTCAATTGTTCTATTTTTTCATGGGAATTATACACCGGGCAGCGCAGGAACTCAGGCCCTTTATGCCCAAATGTCCATTCCCACAGATTCACCCCGCCGAACGCTGCAGCTGTCTGGTCCTGCACACCACACAGCACACCTGCCACG